>CALMGN010000181.1 GCA_937863605.1 uncultured Anaerolineaceae bacterium | reverse complement strand
TCTTCCAGGCTTCAAAGCCGCCGTTTTTGATATAAACCGTCAACTGGTCGAGGTCAGGGATATCGCGATGGCGTAGAAGAACGTACTCGCTCATGCTTTCCCCTCCTTATCCACGACCGCTTTCTGGCGCAGCACATCCAGAACTGCCAGGGCGGTTTCCACCGTTTGATGCTCGTGATACACCAGGTCGCCATCGCCGTGCACCTGGAACATCGGTGCCCGGTGGCAGGCTGCCAGGCACATCACCTCTTCGATGACAAATAGCCCGTCAGCAGTTGGTTCGCCGACTTTTACGCCCAGCCGTTCGCACAGCTCTTTAAGGAACTTGTCGGCACCGCGCAGTGCACAAGGCATATCGGTGCAAACCTGGATGTGGTAGCGGCCAAGAGGTTTATCGTAGTAGAGCGTGTAAAACCCGACGATCGAGCCGACCTCGGTGATCGAAATGCCGCAAATTTCAGCGATGTCCTGCAGCGCCTGGACGGTAACGTAACCCGGGCTGCTCTGGGCCAGGTGCAGCAGCGGCATAACCGCCGAACGTTTGTATTCCGGCGGATATTTTGCCAGAATTGTGTTGATCTCAGTGGGGTATTTGGCAAGCAGTTCGTTCAACGGTCTGCATCTCCCAGAACAATATCAATGCTGCCGATAATGCCGACCACGTCAGCCACGAAGTGCTGTCGGGTGAGCAGCGGCATGGATTGAAGGTTGACAAATGAGGGGGTAACGTAGTGGACGCGGTACGGTTTGGGTCCGCCATCGCCTTCCATAAATACACCCAGAATACCGCGCGGGCTTTCGGTGGTGACGAAGACAGATTCTTTCGGCGCATTAAAGCCTTCGGTCCACAGTTTGAAGTGGTGGATGAGCGCTTCCATGCTCACGCCGATTTCAGAACGCGGTGGCGGGACAAATTTGCGGTTGTCGCTGCGAACAGGGCCGTTGGACAGTTTGGAAAGCGCCTGGCGGACGATGCGCACGGACTGCCGCATTTCTTCCATGCGTACCATGTACCGCCCGAAAATATCGCCGGTATCATACGTTGGGACTTCAAAATCGTACTGCTCGTAGCCGCTATAGGGACGGGCTTTACGCAGGTCAAAGGCAACACCTGAACCGCGAATAACCGGGCCGCTCAGACCGTAGCGGGCGCAGTCCTCAGCCGAGATAACGCCAATTCCCTGGGTACGCTCGGTGAATAGCATATTTTTAGTCAGCATCGATTCATATTCAGCGATACGGCCGGGCATGACTTCTACGATCTGCTGCACCGCCGGAACAAATTCTTGGGGTACATCGCGCCACACACCGCCGGGGCGAATGTAGGTGGTCATCATGCGCTGACCGGAGATCATTTCCATCACGCTCAGGATCATTTCGCGCTCGCGCATAGCGTACAGGAAAACGGACATGGCCGCCAGGTCAAGGCAGCTGGTGCCCAGCCAGAGTAAATGCGATGAAATGCGCTGCAACTCCGCCAGAATGACCCGCAAAACCTGTGCTCGGACGGGCACATCCAGATCCACCAACTTTTCGACCGCCAGGCAGTAAGCCAGGTTGTTGCCGATCGAGTTCATATAATCGAGCCGGTCGGTCATCACCTCGGCCTTCTGGTAGGTCTTGGCTTCCATGTTTTTTTCAACGCCGGTGTGCAAAAAGCCGATGTCGGGGATGCAGTTGACGACAATCTCGCCATCCAGTTCCAGCAGCAGGCGCAACACGCCGTGGGTGCTCGGGTGCTGAGGACCCATGTTCAGCAGCATGGTCTCGCCGGTCATCGCCCGGTCGGAGACCAGGTGGCGAAGCTCATCAACTGTTACTTCACGGATATTCGTCATAATTGCGACCTCGGCTCTTAATCTTTGGCGTAGGGCTTGCGCTTGTCAATTTCCGCGGCATTGAAGGTGAATTGGACCTCTTCGTAGCCGAGCGGGTAATCTTTACGCAGGGGGTGCCCTTGCCAGTCATACGGCATGACGACGCGGCGCAGGTCAGAGTGACCGTCGAAGGTGATGCCAAACAAATCCCAGACTTCGCGTTCTTTCCAGTTGGCGCCGGGATAGATTTTTTCAATGGTGTCCAGGTGCGGTCCATTCCCATTTAGCGGAACCCGCACACGGAGAATGTCGTTGTTCAGCATTGAATAAATGTGATACACCACGTGGAACCGCGGTTCCTGCTGCGGCCAATAATCCACCGCCGTGACATCAACGATCATGTTGAAGTGGTACTCATCGCGCAGCGTTTGAATGGCAGCCAGGAGATATTCCGGCGAAAGAATTAAGGTTTTGTCGCCGGCGTATTCCGTACTTTCAGCCGCGAACCGTTCCTTCATGTCTTTTACAATTTGCTCAAGCGTTTCACTCATTGGCTTCAGCCCATCCTGTTATTTAATCATAGCGATGCCCGGCGTTATTAACCGCCAGGATTTGCCGGGGCTCCAAACTATGCCCAGTGGGTAATTTTTTCCTTTTTAACTTTTTCGTGCAGAGTCAAAATACCATGAATCAGACTCTCGGGGCGCGGCGGACAACCCGATACATAAACGTCCACCGGCACAACCTCGTCCACCCCCTGAACAACAGCATAATTATTGAAGACGCCGCCGCACGAAGCGCAGTCGCCCATTGCCAATACCCATTTGGGGTCTGGCATCTGGTCGTACAACTGGCGCAGTACGGGAGCCATTTTGCGGGAAACGCGACCGGCCACGATCATCAGGTCAGACTGACGCGGGCTGGCGCGATTGAGTTCCATGCCAAATCGGCTCAAGTCGTAATTACTGGCCTGGGCGCCCATCATTTCGATCGCACAGCAGGCCAGGCCAAACAATAAAGGCCACATCGAATTGGTGCGCGACCAGTTCACTACATACTCCAGCGTTGTGGTGACAACGCCCATATTGCCGGTCTTTTCCTCTAGTCCCATTCCAATGCTCCTTTCTTCCACGCGTACAAATGAGCTACCTCTAAAACGACCAGAAAGACGAGCATTCCAATTAACCCGTACATACCGAGCTTGCGCAGCACTACCGCCCAGGAAACCACAAATACCACTTCGATGTCGAAGAGGATGAAGAGCACGGCGATCATGTAGTAACGCACTGAAATTCGCCGGCGGCCAGGGCCGTAGGGGACCATGCCCGATTCATAGGGAGCTGATTTTCGTTCAGTCGGTCTGCGCGGACCGAAGATCATTCCCAGCGTGAGTGCGATCAACGCGATCAATGTTCCGACCGCAAAGATGACTAAGAAAGGCAGATATTGCTCAGCCATCGCCATCCTTTCAATGTGTACGGGGATTGTCTTATTTGGGCAAGTATATCACAAACCTACCCTTGGTGGTAAATTTCACAAAACAGGGAGTATTTGTCCAAACTGTTTTATTGGGCGATTTCATAGATGGAAACGCCTCCACGCCGGTACACGTTGACCAGCTGCGGGCAGTTTTCCAGCGCCCCTGGTTGCAAGGCACCTTGCCCTAGCCGCAAATAGACGTAACTGGCATCGAACTCGTCCACCAACTGCCAGAATGCAGCATCACAGGTTGTCAGCTTACTGGATTGTTTCGCCCATTCTTCCATTTGCGCGACAAAATTTCTCGCTGCATAAGTATACATCACTGGCGGTAAAATGGCCTGCCGGCCGGAATAGGAAAGTAACCAGTAGCCGCCGTCCACGCCGCGGTAGATGTTTCCCATCCAGCCGGTGGTGTTAATTATAAAACGCGCCTCCGCTGGCGTGTTTTCCCGCACCCAATTCAACGCATCCACGTCAGCCCGGGTAATAAAAACGGTGCTGGGATTGAGAATATTGCGCGTTTGCCAGCCGCCCCAGCCAACACCCGCCAGCGCGGCCAAAATGACTGCGGCCCGGGTCAGTCGCTTCAGCCACCGCCAGGACAGGCCGCCCGCGAGTTCGACCAGGTTGAACACCAGGTCAGCAGCTAACAGCGACGCGGGCAAAAAGAGCACAATCGCCATATGGTCCGGGCGAAATGGTCCAAGACGCAGCCCCCAGGGTAGGGTCAAGAGTGCCAGCAGTAAGGCCCACACCGCCAGAGGGCGAGCGGGTTTTCGCAGCAACGCCCAGATCAGCCCCATACCGCCAACAGCCAACCAGACAACGTTGTGCGCGGGACCGAGCAGATAAAGGATGTAATCCCAATACTCTGCCTGTCCGGAATCCAGCGGCGAAACTACAGAGAGGGTACCCAGGGCGCTCAACTGCTGCCAGACGCGCAGCAGCCAGGGTGAAGCGATCAGCACGCCGCCCAGCGCAGCCAAAGCAGCAGGCCAGACGGTCTGCCAGCGCAGCAGCCGGGACTCGCTTTCATCCGGCGCACGGGATTGCAGCAGCCGCCCAATGAACAAAATTATTGTAAAGAAACCCAACAGCAGCAAAGCAGTATAGTGCGAAAGAGCGGCGCCGGCTGTCAAAATTACCGCGGCAATTATGGACGAGCGGTCTGTTGGCCGGCGTGAGACTCGCAGCAATGCAGCCATTGCCAGCGGCAGGATCACCAGGCCAGTAATGAGCGTGTAACGGCCCCAGGTCAGGTAATATGCCGGCATGTGCAGGCCAAATCCAACCAGAAGCGCCGCCAAAACTGCCCGGCGCCAATCGTTCCAGACCTCCATGGCCAAACGGTAAACTGACAGCGCCACCAGCATGTTGAGAATCTGGCCAAACCAGAGCAGCGTAACCGCCGGCTCGACGCGGGTGATGCCGGTAAACAGCGCGGCCAGCACGTGAAAGCCGTAATGGTAGCTGAATTCGACTGGCAGGTACGGCGTCATGGTGGCAGGCAGCCCGCCGTTTTCCATGATCAAGCGCACGATGAGCGTATGGTGAACCGAATCCACCCAGGCTGGCAGCACCAGGTCGCGCGCCTGGTACAAACGCCAGGCAGCCAGGCCGGTCAGCGCGGCGAGCCCCAGAACACTGACAGCCACCCTTTTCCAATTCATTTTGGCCAACGCCGCTGGTCGAGTCGCGCGCCAGATCAGACCAGCTGCCAGAACCAGAGCGCAAAACACGTACAGGCTGACAACCAGCGGACGGGTTAAGTGCAGTCCGGTAAGAAAACCGATCAGCGCCGCGATGGCAGTCAGTGCAATGGAAAGACCGACACTATCGGCTAGGCGGGATAGAAAGCCGCAGCGCCCGGGCGACCAGACTAACAGGGCTGCACCAGGCAGGAGTAGGACGAGCAGCGCCGCAAGGCTGTAAGTTGCAGTTTGAGCGGGGGTAAAAACCATCGGGGTCGTGTGCCTGCAGAGGTTGAAAAATTATAACAGACCCTGCAGACCCGGTTAGTCGGGGCGGTGCCTCAAATTCGATCTTACAATCCTCGCGACCCAGGTGAGATTGGACTCGTGGCATTTCCGTCAAAATGCAAGCGGGGAATTGCCCCTTGTTTTCGACCCCTGGCAAGGTTCACCCACCAGACAGCCATTAATTTGATATGATTAGCCGACCGTTATGCTAAATCGATAGCTGCATTACAGGGGTTTGGTCATTCCGAGGTATACATTTAACCAGCATGGATAATAGCATTCTGACTCTGACAGTACTGCGCCCCGAGATGCGGGAGGCATTGATCGAATACGCTGCCGAATTTCGCGCGGCCGGCGAGGATCGCTACGCATACATCACCGCAGAGATGGATTGGGAGAAATACGCCGTGCTGCTGCACAGGCTGGATGCTGACTCGCGAAACGAAGGGCTGCCTGTTGGACGCGTACCGCAGTCGGTCTATTTTCTGGTGCGTGACGGGGGCTTTATTATCGGGTCGAGCCGGCTGCGGCACACACTGACGCCGCTGCTGGAACAGGAAGGCGGGCATATCGGCTATGATGTGCGCCCCTCGCAGCGCGGCAAGGGTTACGCCACCCTGCTGCTGGCGTTAACGCTGGAAGAGGCACGCAGTCTGGGGTTGAAGAGCGTACTGGTCACCTGCGACGATGATAATTACGCTTCAGCGCGGGTGATTGAGAAAAATGGGGGTAAATTGTTAAACAAAGTGGTTCCCGAGGACAGCAATCAACTCGTACGGCGGTATTGGATCGATTTGTAAGGCAAAAAGCGTTTATCCCGCCGGGCTCCAGAGCTTCCAATACCAGCGCAAGTATTCCTCCACGTGCGCTGACCAGTACTCCTCAGTGTGATTACCGGGGTAGAGGTGGAAATCATAGTTCAGCTTATAGCCGTCGAGTTTCTTCTGAAATTCAGTCATATACGGCAGCAGTGAATCGTTCTCGCCAAAATCAACAAACAGGCGTGGAAAATTCTCTTTGCCCATTTGCCCAAGGTAATACGACAGCCAACCGTCCATGCCAAAGAATGGCGCGGTGGAATGGGCGCCAATCGAGCCGAATAATTCCCAGTGGGCAACCCCCAGATAGAGCGCCCAGGAACCGCCGCGGGAAAGCCCGGCTATCGTCCGGCAGGCGCGCTGGGTGCAGGTGAAATAATTGGCATCCACCCAGGGGATCAACTCCTCCACCACCGCCTTCTCAAAGCCTTTTTCGAAGGGGTTATTCAGGTTGTATTCCTCATACGGCATGACGATCAGGAAAGGCGGCAACTCCCTGGCGGTGATCAAAGCATCGGCAGTTGACGGCATCCCGAGGCGTACCCATTGATCCTGAATAAAACTCTGCCCATGGAGCATATATAGCACCGGATAGCGGTATTCACCTTGCGGATCGTAGCATGGCGGGGTGTACAGGATGAGCGGCACAGCTTTCCCGACGAATTTCGAGTCAATCGAAAGATCCTGAAGCCTTCCCGTGGTTTCGGTGCAGCCCGGTACGGGAGTGACCGTTGGGGTGAAGGTTGGCAGCGAGCTAGGCGCGACAGTGGGCGGTGCGATGGTTGCGGTCAAACCGGGCTGCGGCAACCCTTCACCGGCGGCTGGCAGCGCGACCCACGGTTTACAGGCGGCTGAACCCAATAATAAAACACTGGCGCACACCCCCATGATCCAGCGCCCCTGCAATTTGGCTTGACGTCTCTCCATTGTTCAGATTATACTCGGGTCTGCCGGGGTGTAGCGCAGTTGGCAGCGCACCGCGTTTGGGACGCGGGGGTCGGCGGTTCAAGTCCGCCCACCCCGACCTTTCTTTGGAAAATTCCTTGCTGAAGTGGGAGTGGGTAAAAACAGGGCTTCCAAATCTTTCTTCCAGCCAAATTCTGGTGAATCGTAGACAAAATATGGGATTTTTCTCTCGCAAAAAAAATGTTTCAAATGAATTTAAGAAATTCGACGGTGTGATCGAGGCTGTTCGCCGTGGCCTCGATGGAGAAATTGAAATCGCCCGCTTCTTTGAACGGCGCGGTCCCACCTGGTCCGACCATATGCTGATCAACCGTGATGATCTGGTCAAGCGTTTGAAAAAAGGCGAGAAATTTATGGTGGGCGAGCGAAAAATTTATATGGGCGGCACTTTTGACCTGATCGCCCGGGTGGAAATCATCAGCAATGGCGGAAAAGAGAAGCTCGCCACCGCCAACAGTCCTGACGGAAAAGTTGAATTAGAAGAAGCGCCGCTGTTCTGACCTGCGTTTGACGCGGGTCGATCACCCTTTTCGCAAAAAATTGGTCGGCCCTTGACCTCCCCGCTGCTTTCCATCATTATCCCCGCCTATAACGAAGAAACCCGCCTGCCGGGCACCCTTAAGACCGTTGAGCGCTTTTTGGATCAGCAGCCCTATCAGGCTGAGGTGCTGGTAGTCGAAAATGGCAGCAGCGACCAGACGCTGCAGATTGCAAAAAGTTTCGCCAACACCAATCCAGACATCCGGGTGCTGCATGAAGCGCAGCGCGGCAAGGGCCGCGCCGTACGGGCTGGCATGCTGGCAGCGCGCGGCAAATACCGCTTCTTTGGCGACGCTGATCTTTCGATGCCGATCGAGGAGATCACCCGCTTCCTGCCCCCGCAGGTACCCGACCCGCAGGTGGTGATCGGGTCGCGCGAAGTGCCCGGTGCGGTGCGCTACGGCGAGCCGGAAATCCGGCATCTTTCCGGGCGGGTGTTCAACTCCCTGGTGCGCTGGATCGCGCTACCAGGGTTGCAAGACACGCAATGCGGCTTCAAGTTGTTCCGTGACGACGTAGCCGAAGATGTATTCCAGCGCCAGACCATTTTTGGCTGGACGTTTGACGTAGAGGTACTGTATATCGCACGGCTGCATGGTTACACGATCACAGAAATCGGCGTGCCGTGGCATTACAATGCCGATTCCAAAGTGCGCATGTTTAAGGATTCCTGGAACATGGTCAAGGATTTAATTCGCATCCGCAACAACGCCCGGCGCGGAGTATACAATGGCGCGCCTGCCAAAAACTGAGATACCGAAGTTCCCTGACCTGCGTTTCGAGTCCCCGTTGTGGTCAAAAGGGGTGACAGCGGTGGCTGGTCTGGATGAGGCCGGGCGAGGCGCCTGGGCTGGACCGGTTTCCGCAGCGGCGGTTGTGCTTCCGACGGAAAACGGGTTGCTGGAACGGCTGCACGGCGTGCGCGATTCGAAGCAAATGACCGTCCGGCAGCGTTCGGTCTGGGCGGATCAGATCCGGGCGGCAGCCCTGGCCTGGGGCGTAGGTTTTGCTGAAGCGTCCGAGGTGGACGCGCTTGGCATTGTGCCCGCCACCCGTCTGGCCATGGAACGCGCGCTTGCCGGCTGCGGGTGCGTGGTGGAACACTTGTTGGTGGATGCGCTGCGTCTGCCGGGGGTAAACCTCCCCCAGCAAGCCTTGATCAAGGGGGATGCGCGTTCGTTGAGCATCGCGGCTGCATCTGTGCTGGCCAAGACCGCGCGGGATGCGTTGATGCAGGAAATGGACGAGGTCTTTCCAGGTTACGGCTTTGCCCGTCACAAAGGCTACGGCACCGCGGTACACCGCGCCGGGTTGGATGGGCTGGGACCGTGCCGGATACACCGGTTCAGCTTTGCGCCGGTGAGAGAGGTTGTCCTTGCGAACGCAGCGCAGGGAAGTGAACCAATCCGCGGTTGTTGACTAAGACTGCTGTCCTTAGACTATTGCGCTGGATGATCGAGATAGATTGCTTCGCTGCGCTCGCAATGACATTGTTATAAATTCTTCACCAAATACAACTCGCCGCGCTCGAAACCGCGCGCCTGATAATAGCGGCGCGTGCCGATAGCGGCGATGACCGCCAAGTGCTTATAGCCGTGCTCAGTTGCGATGCGCTCAGCTTCGACCAGCAGGCGGGTACCCAGGCCAACATGTTGGGCCGCGCCGTCCTGCCCGCCGCCGACCGGCAGCGACTGCCCGTAAATGTGTACCTCGCGAATCAATGCGGCGTGGGTTAGTTGTAGTTGTAGGTCGGATTGAGGGCGGGTGATTAATCCTCATGTAGAAGCCACCTTTATTGCCCGAAATCCGACAAAATTTTATCCGAGGTGTTGGGTTTCGGGGCTGCAAACACAATTATTAATACACGCTATTCATCGCCCCTCAACCCAACCTACACCCCCCTCCAACCTCCCCCAAAATCCAAAAAGCGGATTTTAGGGGAGGCTTTTATGTCCTTTGCGCGTTGAGCAGTTAAATCATCTTCACCAAATACAACTCGCCGGATTCAAAGCCCCGCGCCTGGTAATAGCGGCGCGTGCCAATGGCAGCGATGACTGCCATGCGCTCATAACCCCGCTCGCTGGCGATGCGCTCCGCTTCGACCAGCAGGCGGGTGCCCAGTCCGGCATGCTGGGCGGCGCCATCCTGCCCGCCGCCGACCGGCAGCGACTGCCCGTAAATGTGTACCTCGCGGATCAGAGCGGCGCCGGTCAGGTCAGCCAGCCCCAGTTCCGGGGCGCCGGCCTGCGGCAGTGACAACCGCAAATACCCGGCAATTTGTCCGTCGGGCGTCAAGAAATGCAAAAAATGTTCCTCGGCATAGGCTGCCGGATAGGCCAGGTCTTCCAGCCGCAGTGTCTCGATTTCGACTTTTTCACCGCGCACTTCGCGGCAGCGGATGCAGCCGCAGGACTGCCCGCGGGCAGCCAGTTCTGCCAGCGCATCCTGCCGCAGGCTGGTACGGCGGTTGCCCTCCACCACGTGCGTGGACGGGATGTCGCGGATGACACGGTTGACCCGGCAGTAAGCCGGAATCGACAGCTTGACATCGGCGATCAGTTGCACCAGTTGCTCGGTGGTGTAGGGGTGGTACTCGCCGCGCTGCCAGTAAGCGTACAGATCAGCATTTTCCAGCAACTGGCAGGGGTAGATTTTGATCTCGTCCGGGCAATAACCCTGCCACAGCTTTACAAAATCCTCCCGGTCGGATTCAGGCGTAGCGCCCAACAGGTTGGGCATCCAATGCAGCACCACTTTAAAGCCGCCAGCGCGCAGCAGCGCGGTAGCCTGCAAGGTTTCTGCGGCGGTATGCCCGCGCTGGTTCAGTTTCAGGATGCGGTCATCCAACGACTGCGCACCCATTTGCACCTTGGTGACCCCCAGGTAGCGCAGCCAGGCCAACTCCTTTGGCGTAATTTCGTCCGGGCGAGTCTCGATCACCAGTCCAACGTTGCGGTGGGCAGTGGTTTCGTTCAGGTTTTGCGCCTCGGACAGAGAGGACGAATCCACCTGGTTGAGCGCATCGAAGCAGCGCTGGACGAACCACTCCTGGTAGTCGCGGCGGTATGAAGACCAGGTGCCACCCAGGATGAGCAGCTCAATTTTATCGGTTGGGTGGCCGTTGGCCTGATAGGACTCAAGCCGCGAGCGCACCTGGGCATAGGGGTCGAAGTCGTTCTGGAAAGCGCGCGCCGCGCCGGGTTCATCCGGCAAGTACGACTTGGGCATGCGCACGTCGGTCGGGCAGAAAATACATTTGCCGGGGCACGGGTACGGCTTGGTCAGCACGGTGACCGTGGTGACGCCGGATAATGTGCGCACCGGTTTCATGCGGATGCGGGAGAGCAATTCGTTATCGGCTGCCCATTCACCGCTGGCAACCAGGCCGTGGTAAGCCGCCACCAACACCGACTTGGCCAGGTAGCCGCCTTCGGGGAGGGGGTGGCGCCGGATGGACTTAATCACATCCCGCCCGCCCCGGACTTCGTCCAGCACGGTACGGGCAGTTTCCTGGTTTTCAGGGGTGATGACTTTGTTCTTGCTCCACTCGTTCATGATAGGGAATGTACCATTAATTATTAATAATTGGTGGTGCGGTCAATATAGCCGCGCTCGCGCGCTTGATAATCACACCAGCGGAAGGTAATTACCGCGATTACCGCGGCCAGCACGATCATCCCTGCCAGGATTGCCAGCAGCTGCCCGTTGCTCATTGCCGAGAGGCTGGGAAAGGCCTGCGCCACCGACCCAACCAGGGAACGCCGCAGCAGTTCCAGCCAGTAGGTGATCGGCATGGCATATCCGAGCGGACGCAGCCAGGCAGGCAGCACATCCAGCGGGAAAACAGCCCCGCTGAACAAATATAACCCGCCAGCGACGGCATCGCCAAGGTAATCGCCGTGGCGCGCCAAGAGCAGGGTGACGCCCGCCAGGGTCAGGCCCATCAGCGCCAGCAGCACCACCCCCATTAGCAAACTGATGATAAACAAAAGCCAGTTCACCTCCGCCAGGTTAATGGGCACATGTAGAAACAGCACCCCGAACACGATGGTAATGAATACCGAGAAGCTGCCGGTGAGGAAGCGCGCCACCGCCCGCCCAATTAAATAGAGCGGGATGCGGATGGGTGCGACGTACATGTATTTGAGGGTGCGGTAATGCTCGCGGTCATCAATAATCGCCCATGAGACGCCGGTCATCACCGCGCCGACATACATATAGAAGGCGTTGCCAAGGTAGATGTACGGGAAGAGCGGGTCGGTGAAGTTGCCGTTGGTGATGACGCTGTACATCACCACCAGAATCGCCGCGCCCGACAACGGTTTTACGATCGAATAGACCGCGAATAGAAAGGGATCGGTCCAGTTCGACTCGATTTTCCAGCCCAACCAGGCCGCAGTCCGAAATGAGCGCAGATTCATGGTTTACCTCCGGCTCTCGGTCAGGCGGCCTTCACGGATCGCCAGCCGTTCCATTTTTCCAAGCAGTAGCCGTGCAGATGAAATAAACACAACCATCAGCCCGAACAGGATTGCGATCTCAACCTTAACACTCAAGAAACCGAGCAGCGCACCGGAAGGGAACACCAGCTGCCGCATGGCATCCAGCCCCAGGGTAAGCGGGATGATGGATGCTGCCGCAGCTACCCAAAAGTTGAAACTTTTGATCGGAAAGTAAAACCCCGACGCCAGATAAATCGGTTCCTGCGCCAGGTTGGCAAGGTGCCAGGCTTCGCGGCTGAGCAGGAGAAAAAGCGATGAGGTCATCATTCCCATGCCGTACAGGGCTGCCATCGCCAGAAAGAATACCAGCAATAACTGCCAGAAACTGCCAAGAGCATACTCGACCTTGAAGGCCAGGCTTCCCAGCAGGATGATCGCCAAAGCACGCTGCGCTGTGGCCACCAGCCCGCCCAGCGCCATGCCAAGCAGGATCGCCATCAACTGGGTTGGCGCCATGATATATAAGGCCAGATTGCCGGTCTCCTTTTCCCAGTACAATTGGCTGGACATGCTCCACAGGATGTTCATCCAGAAAGCAGTCATAGCACCGCCCATCACCACAAAACCGATATATTCCTTAGGAGCGCCGATGGCGCGGTAAACAAACACATAGGCCGAAACGGACAGCATTGGCAGGAAAATCTCGAAGAACAGCCAGGATTTCTCGCGCGCCATACCAACAACCCGTGGGTAAGCGCGTCCGAGGATAGTCTGAATGAAAAGCCGCCAGCCGGTGTTTTTTCTAATGGCCGTTTCCATTGCTGCCAACCTTTTCTTCCTCAGCCATGCTGCGCCCGACCAGGGTGACGAACACATCCTCGAGGGTCGGCTCGCGCTTGGTCAGGTTGAGGATGGTCACATCGCGTTGGGTCAGTGTATTCACGACGGCGCTTAACACCGATTCCTCAGCCAGGATGAACTGCAGCTGCGAGTGACCATCAAGCGGGGTAAGCTGCACTTTGCGCACGCCGGGTAAGGCCTCAAAGGCAGCTGCTTCCAACCCGTTCTGCGCGCTGACATCCAGGTTGAAAATGGCTTCCTGCTGTAGTTCATGCTTGAGCGCTGCCGGGGTGTCGCAGGCCAGAACGCGTCCGCGGTTGATGATAGCGACCCGGTCGCATAACTCGTCAGCCTCCACCATGGTGTGGGTGGTCAAAAGCAGCGTGCGGCGCGGGTTTTCGTTGATCCAGCGGCGGACAAAACTGCGCACATCCCGTGAAGCGCCGACGTCCAAACCCAGGGTTGGCTCATCCAAAAACAGCACCTCGGGGCCGGTCATGAATCCGCGGATAATGTTCATTTTTTGACGCAGCCCGGTGGACAGGTCGGATGATTTGGTGTTGGCGCGGTCAGCAAGCCCAAACTCTGCCAGCAGTTGGTCGATGTATTTATAGGCCTCGACAGACTGCATGCCGTAGAATTGCGAAAACATCCATAAGTTTTCTCGCACGGTTAGTAAGCCGTATCCAGAGGATTCGCCGCCGGAAACCATGTTGATCAACGGGCGGACCTTGACCGTTTCACGGTGCACGTCGTACCCGGCGACTTTTGCCCAACCGGTACTTGGCCCCAGCAATGTGGTTAGAATTTTGATGAGGGTGGTCTTGCCGGCGCCGTTGGGACCTAACAGACCAAACAACTCGCCGCGCTGCACCTGCAGGTTGACGCCCGTTAAAGCAACCAGTTCACGCGGTTGATCTTTCTTTTTCTTGTTTTCGCGCAGACGATACGTACGCCCGAGACCTTCCGTCTCGATGGAATATTCAGCAGACATAAACCCTCCACGTAGGAGCGTGGTAAACTCAAAACATGGCCTGAGACGGCTGCCAATACCCTCTCAGAAAAAAACAAATCGTTAAAGGGACCGTGCGGCAGAAAAATATTTCTGCTCAAAGCACATTCCCCCAAAAATTCAAAAAAAGGCGATTAGCCTAAAATTATAATTCCCTGCGGACCATGGATTCACTCACCTTTCAACGCCTGCTACACCTTAATCAAGAATTTTACCAGAAATTCGGACCAGCGTTTGCTGCAACCCGCCGACGAATTCAACCCGGGGTTCGCCGGATTTTGCCCGGGCTGCCCGTGGGTGGGCGGCTGCTCGACCTGGGCTGCGGTTCAGGCGCGTTGGCGCTGGAATTGGATAAGCTGTGGATCACCGGATCCTACCTGGGATTGGATTTCAGCGCTCAGCTTCTCGCCGAAGCCCGCAGCGCGCTGCACAGCGCAAAACCAGGCGGGGTGGATGTCCGCTTTGCCCGGGCTGACCTGACCGATGCGGATTGGGTCGATCTGGCAGCCGGGCATCCAGTGGATGTCGTGCTGGCTTTTGCGGTACTGCACCACCTGCCCGACAGCACCGTGCGCCTGCGAATTCTGCGTCAGGTCAACGAGCTGCTGCCGGAGGGTGGGGTTTTCATCCACTCCGAGTGGCAGTTTCAACATTCCGCCAAATTAATGGCGCGGCGCGTGCCCTGGGAAACGGTGGGAATCGACGAATCCAACCTGGAACCAGGCGACACCTTGCTCGACTGGCGTTACGCCCTGCCAGGCCAACCCGAGCAGGTGGGACTGCGTTATGTGCACCTGTTCACCCGCGAGGAACTGGCCGAACTGGCTGCTCAGGCGGGGTTCACGGTTGATTCTGAATTTGAATCGGACGGAGATGGCAGCCGGTTGGGGTTATACCAGGCCTGGCGAAAAATCGGCTGAGAGTCAAGAATCTCAGCGGAAGAGTTCCGGGTTAGCCAGCAGTTCCAGCGTGCGCGGGTGATTGGCGTACACGCCGCGGTACGATTCGGGCAGCAGCGCTGCGATGCGGCACATGATCTCATCCGTTTGCTGCTGCATGACCTGCTCGCGATTTTCACGCGGTGCGGGCGGCAGGGTCACCGGCTTGCCAAACACCACCTTAATCGTCGGCTTGCGGAAGGTGAGAATTTTGCCCGTGGCGGTGTCGGAGCCTTCAATGCCGACCGGAACCACCGGCAGTCCGGAACGCTGCGCCAGCAGCATGGTACCGGATTTTCCCTCAATCAGTGCGTGGGTGGTGCTGCGGGTGCCTTCCGGGGCGATCCCCAACGCCCGACCGCTGCGCAGCACTTCCATCGACTTGCTGAAAGCGCCAAAATCGGCAATGCTGCGGTCTATCCAAACGCCGCCGGCGGACTCGGTAATCCAGCGAAAAAGCGGGTAGCGCAGGTATTTGTTGGCGACCAGGGCAGTGATGTCCGGGCGGACCGGATTGACAAACAGAACCATAATATCCAAACGGCTGACATGGTTGGTCGCGACGATCAGACCGCCCTCAAGGGGTAAATTTTCAGTACCGATATAAACGGTGTTGGTCAGCGCTTTGATGAGCCAATGGGAAAGACGTTGGATTCGGGTGCGTTTCATGCTGGTTTCCTGGAGCTCCATTTTTTTACCGGAACTTTCTATATACCTCTGCTGGTCTCGGCTCATAGCGTGTCATCGTCCTTGCTCTTGATTCTTACCTTTTCAGCAAACCATTTCCATCGTTGGAAGCATCCATTCCACACAAATGATTCTATTCCTCTTTTGGAGATGGATCGACAACCAGTTCAGATTCGTCTGCGAGTAAAGAGCCTAATAAACTTGCAGCATCCGGGTTGGCCTGCAAGGGAACAGAAACCTGTGCAGCAACAACCCCTCCCTCAGCGGAATTTACCCGGCGCAGTCGAGCGTTGAAGAACAGCAGCAGCCCAAGATTGACGAAAACCAGCGTGATCAACATCGCTACAGCGACAGATTCGACCGTCTGGGTGATGGTCGCTTCATCAACAGGGATTTGCAGCATCGGACCAATACCCGTGAGCACGCCGCTGGCATTCCACAGACCGTGCAGCATCACCGCCAGTACATAGGCGCCGATCATACGCCCCAGGTAGCGGCGCGATTGCCAGAAGGAGGCCAGCCCCCAGCTGACCATGCCCGCGGTGACGATGTGCAGCAGGCCGGTACCTACTCTGGCGACTAAAATGAAGGTTCCGGAGCCGTCTCCGGAGGCGCTCAGGGCGGTCAGGTTTTCCCACAGGGCAAAACAGGCGCCGCTCAACATCCCGGCGACGAAACCCTGCGCGGGAGTCAATTTATCACCGGCAAACAGCCAGACCGCCAACGGTTTGAACATTTCCTCCAGTAGAGGGATGACGCCGGACACAACCACCAGCAGGCCAAAGATCACTCCGGGCCGCGCTAGCAATCCGGTGAGCATATCCGCTAGAATCTGTGGATCAAAATTGGGGTCCGATACCATTCGCTGCAAGATGGCAAGCTGTTCGGTAAAAGCAGGCGAGGTACTGATGTAAATGCCGCCGAATACCAGGATCAACCCCAGCACCAGCAGTTCAAGGGCGAGAATGACCGGCAGGGTGAACACCAGACTGAAACTGATCACGCCCCAGGTCTGTGTCGGGGAGGAGAGGGTTAATCCGCGCCGCCCGATTTCGAAATACCACCGTAACGGCAGGACGGTCACCAGCAGCACCAGCGGGGGTAACAGCAGCCAGGCCAGCTGCGAGGTCTCTACCGGTTTAAACAGCAATACCAGGAGTCCCCAGACCAGGATCCCGGCGCTGGCAACCAGGAAGTACCTCCGTTTTGGCTGCGAAACGAAGCGTTTGCCGCGAATTTCCAGTACCGAATAAACAACTGCCGGAATGCAAAGGAGTCCCACCAGCAGCATAACCCAGGCCAGGTTGAAAAGGGTCACCGACTGCAGCCCGGGAATGGCCGAACTGACCAACCCGATACTGCCCGCGGCGAACAACAACCCGGCACCGACAATCGCCAAGAAGCCGCCGCTGCCGCTGATGATCAGCAGCAGCCAACTGCGCCAGGCAGCCGGTGCGGGCGGCTGATCCGTCATGCCTTTACTTGACCTCAATGGTAACGGACAGGATCATATCGCCTTCCGGCAGCGCGCCCCCCTTTGAGGGGTCCCGCGGGGTCAGTTTCTTGACCACATCCATGCCCGCGGTGACCTCGCCAAAAATGGTGTAGCCGCCGTCCAGGTTGGTTGTCGGTCCATATGTGATAAAAAACTGCGAACCGTTGGTGTCCGCGCCCGAATTTGCCATCGCAAGCAGACCTTCGCGGTCGAATTTGAGCGAGTCGCTAACTTCATTTTTGAACTGGTATCCCGGGCCGCCAAAGCCGGTCCCGGAGGGGTCGCCGGTTTGCGCGACAAAATCAGGTAGCACGCGGTGCCAGCTGACGTTATCGAACCACCCTTGCCGGGCCAGGAATACAAAGCTGTTGACTGCCAGCGGAGCCTTATCGGCATAAAGCTGCACAGTGATATCGCCCTGGGTGGTCGTCAGGGTAGCGGAATAGTCTTTGCCCGAGTCAACGACTGTGGGCGGGCAGACATCGTACTCGCGCGCGCTCAAATCAGAGAGTGTCAGTAAGAGTTCAAGCGTATCGGTGTCATACGGGATCTGGTCAGCCGGGAGAAAGGTCAGTTGACCGTCCACAAAGATGAAGAGCGAAGGCGTGCTGTTCAGGTCGCTCGAAATGGCGCTGCCGTAGGCTTTTTCAACCTTGCCCACCAGGGCATCGGATTTCAGGTCGCTGGCAAATTTTTTGCTGTCAAGGCCGATGCCGCCGGCCTGGTCAACCACCCAGCTTTCGAAATCGGCCGTGGTCATGGCTGTCCAGGCATCCCAATGGGTCTCTTCGAAAAGCAGGTCATGCATTTCCCAGAACTTGCCCTGCAGCCCGGCGGCTTCGGCAGCCTGGGCAGCCAGTGACGCTTTATCGTGCGAAGGGAGCGGGAAATGGCGGAACACGACCCGCACCTGGTCAGGGTGGGCGGCTTCGAACTCCTGCAGGCTGCGGCCGGCAACGGAGCAATAAGGGCATTGGAAGTCGCTGTATTCCACCAGCATCAGGCGGGCCTCTTTGGAGCCGCGCGACCAGTCAGCGTTGGTCACTTCGGGCAGTTTAGCTGACGCCAGGTCGGTTGGATCGGGAAAGACACTGGTCAGGGTGCATTCCATCGGAACCCCGGCCGGGAGGTCAGCACCGGTTGAATTTTGGCCGGTAGCGGCGCCTGAGCAAGCAGCCAGTATTAGCAATGAGAATAAAGCAGCAGTGAGCCATAATTTACGCATAGACCATTTCCTGTCGAGTAAGCGGTATTGGGATAATCTCAGGCTTGAACGCGGGCAAGGATTGCCTGGCGCATGGCCGATTGTACCATCTCGAGCGGCTGGCTGGCATCAATCACCACCCAGCGCTGCGGTTCCTGGTGAGCCAGTTCCAGATACCCCTGGCGTACCCGCTGGTGAAACTCGGGCGGGTAGGCGTCCAGGCGGTTCCACTCGCCGCCCGCTTTGCGTTTGCGGCTCAGCCCGGCATTGGTTTCGATATCCAGCAGCAGGGTCAGGTCAGGGGTCAGACCGCCGGTCGCAAAATTGAGCAGCCTGCGCAAAATATCCAGGTCCACCTGGTGGCCATATCCCTGATAGGCCAGAGTCGAATCGGCATAACGGTCGCACAGCACCCACCGGCCGGCGTTCAAAGCCGGGCGCACAACTTCCTCAACAAATTGGGCGCGCGAAGCCAAAAACAGCAGAATTTCGGTGCGCGGATTCATGGCGGTATTGTTCATTTCCATAATTACGCTGCGAATCTGCTCGCCGATATCACTGCCGCCTGGCTCGCGCAATGTGACCACCGAATTGCCCAACTGGCATAAAAAATCCGCCAGGGGCGCCATTTGCGAGGTCTTACCGCTGCCTTCGGGGCCTTCTAATGTGATGAACACCGGATTCCTGCTCCTCAAAGTGGGTTGCGCTGTTATTCGCGGAAAATGCGTACGCGCCGGTTGGGATCCTTACCGTAAGAATGCGAGATCAATTGAGCCTGACGCGCCATATCATGCTGCAAGCGGCGGATTCCCGCGGCGGCTGGTGGCAAGTCAACAAAATGCTGTCCGTTCAAAACGTTTTGAATGGCAACCTGGGTCTGAGCGGCAATAATATCCCACTCGGATGGGCCGCTTTCGACCGACAGGTTGAACAGTTCCGCCAACGACTGTTCCATCTGGTTGATGGTGTTGGCACGCAGGACGTAAATAGGCATGCTGCGCGCTTCAGCCTCCAGAATCGGATGCTGGCGCGATCGGTAGTAGGTGCGCAAGGTCATCAGTACTTCGGCTTCTTCCAGGTTGGCAACGACCACCGCCGGAACGCCCAAACGGCGAGCTCCCTGGATCAAGCGGTTGCGCGCCACGCCGTACGGGTAAATGTGCACCGGTTGCAGGGTTTTGTTGACCTCCGGCGGCACCGGACTAACCGTTTCCGGCTGGGCTGGAACCGGGTTGCCGCGCGCTGCCCGGCTAAGCGGCTGCGTAATTTCGCCGTTGCTGGCAAAGGCACGCCGCGAAGTTTGCGGGGTAGGGCGCATGGCTGGCTGCGGAGCCGGTTTTTCGATGACCACCTCGCCAACGGTATCGCGGTATCGGACTTCGGGAGCCGGCGGGTAGCCGCGCACCAGTGAATCGACTGCAGTAGCGACATCCGCATGGACGTGTAAGCGGTCGCGCTCTTCAATTTCAATCAATACGTCAAAGGTGGGCGGAGAGCGGCGTTCCAGGACGGTTTTTTGCGTGCCGCGGCGGCGGGCTTCTTCATCCGAGAGGGTAACCGATTCAATCCCGCCGACCAGGTCGGAAAGGGTGGGGTTGAGCAGTAAATTTTCCAGGGTGCGGCCGTGGGCAGTGGCAACTAGCTGCACGCCGCGCTCGGCAATGGTGCGCGCAGCCAATGCTTCCAGTTCGCGCCCAATTTCATCGATGATAATCACTTCGGGATTGTGATTCTCAACCGCTTCGATCATCACTTCGTGCTGCAAGGAGGGTTTGGCCACCTGCATGCGGCGGGCGCGCCCGACCGCCGGGTGCGGC
Organism: uncultured Anaerolineaceae bacterium; assembly: GCA_937863605.1. Lineage (GTDB taxonomy): Bacteria > Chloroflexota > Anaerolineae > Anaerolineales > Anaerolineaceae > Bellilinea. The sequence continues at coordinate 23,949 of CALMGN010000181.1, read as the reverse complement.
ACGTCGCCGTCGCCGCCAATTTCGTTCGAGGTGTCCACAATAATCACGCGCTTGTCTTCCGCCAGGATACGCGCCGACTCTCGCAGCATGGTGGTCTTGCCAATCCCCGGCCGGCCAAGGAGGAGAATGCTCTGACCGGTCGCCAGCAGGTCCTCGATGATGTCAATGGTGCCGTACACCGCCCGGCCGACGCGGCAGGTCAGGCCGACAATGTGTGCGTGGCGGTTGCGGATGGCAGAAATACGGTGCAGGGTGCGTTCGAGGCCGGCACGGTTGTCCGCATCAAACTCGCCGATGTTGGACACCACTGCGTCGATATCCTCGTGGGTGGTTTCAACCTCGCTGAGGATCACCTCGCGGTTAACAAATCGCGCCACCGGAACGCGCCCAAGATCGAGCACAATTTCCAGCAGGTTGTCGCTGTCATCCGCCAGAATGACTGCCTCGGTAATCCGGGTAGGCAGCACGTTGAGCAGGGCTTGCAGGTCATCCGTTATTCTGCGTTGTTTCATAATCCTGAATAATTAAACCTCATGATCGAGATGCGGCGTTAAAATCAATTCCTGGATAGATTCTCCGGCTGGCTGCGTTTGAAGCTGGTTGGCGCGAGCGGCAGCGGCGGCTCACCGTTGGGAGTGACCATCATCGCTGGTTGGCGGTTCTCGAAGGTGCTGTTGCGCGCTGCGGCAAAAGCCGGGGAGCGCTGCTGCACCACCAGATGTTTGACCAACAAAGCCTGGCGTTCACTGACGTCAACGTCCAGTTCAGACAGTGCATTTTCCAGCCAGGCCTGGTAGGAGCGAATGGAGAGATAGACTGGCCGTCCCAGGTGAAAGGATAACCCGCCCAGGAAAGAACGCACCAGCCGCAGGACGTCGTCCACTGCGGGGTGGATGAGCGGCTGCAGGTAAATACCCCGCGGGCCGTAGGTTGGCTCAATATAGGCTAACAATTCACCGGTTTGCTCGTAAACCAGCCCGGTTAAGGCGCGCTCGACCATCGGGTCAGCGCCCTGAACGAGCGGCGGGACCAGCGCCTGGTATAACGCGCGGATGGGCACGGCATCCAGGTCGTTTGCAGCTTCCCAAACATAGGGGGTGGAAATGCTGCTGACCCGTTCGTTGATTTTCCAGACGCGCTGCCAGCCATACACACTAAAACCTACCCGGCGCAAGACTTCAAATGCCGGACTGCTCTCTTCGACTTCAGCCAACAAAGAACAAGCGCCGCGCTCGCCGGCTTCCCAGGCCAGGCTTTCCAACAGGGCAGCCAGTCCGGGCGAATCCAGACCGTGGTCCGGGGTGACGAAGGACAGCCGGGCTGCCCGCTCGCCAGGGGTGTAGTGCATCTGCCCGATCAAGGTCGGGAGATTGCCGTTCTGGCGCAGGACTTTGGTATAACTGCCGTACTCCAGCCGCAGGTTGTCCAGTACCGCCCAGGCGCCTACCGGGTTGCCGCGCGTCAGAGACATGGCGGTATCCAGGCACTGCACCTGATTGCGGTACCGGTAGAGGGTGATGAGGTCGTGCCAGGCTAAAGGTCGAGCTTCGATTGCGCCATCTCCATAAAATATCGGTGGAAGCGGTCATCGCCGGTCAGTTCGGGGTGGAAGGAAGTCGCCAGCCAGCGATTCTGGCGCACTGCCACAATCGTCCCGTCCGGTAGGGACGCCAGCATACGGGTTGTGCCGTTAGCTTTCGCTATCCTCGGCGCACGGATAAACACAGCGCGGAACGGGCGGTTATCGGGATCTACTTCTTTTAACACCGGAACGTCCAGATCGGTCGCGAAACTGTCCACCTGGCGGCCAAATGCATTGCGTTCCACGGTGATATCCATCACGCCCAGCAGCGGTTGGTCAAGGCCAATATTCCGCGCCAGGAAAATCGCCCCGGCGCAGGTACCCCAGACCGCATGGTCGCGCGCGAACGCGCGCAGCGGTTCCAACAACCCGAAATCAACAGCCAGTTTACCAATGGTGGTTGACTCGCCGCCGGGAATGATCAGCCCGTCGAGATCCTGCAAATGCTGCGGCAGGCGCACCTGAATCACCCGGGCGCCCAACTGTTCGAGCATTTTTTGATGTTCTAGAAAATCGCCTTGTAAGGCCAGTACGCCGATATTCATCCAGGTCTCAGTTTCGCTGGCTCACCACCCGCGTCCGGCAAGCAATTCGCCTTCGGGCAGCGCAGAAACCTGCCGCCCAACCATGGGTTCGCCCAGGTTGCGGCTGATTTCAGCCAGGATGTGGGGATCGTTGTAATAGGTGACCGCTTTGACAATTGCCGCAGCGCGTTTGGCCGGGTCGCCAGATTTAAAGATGCCGGAACCGACGAACACGCCGTCCACGCCAAGCTGCATCATCAAGGCGGCGTCCGCGGGAGTGGCAATACCGCCAGCAGCAAAGTTGACCACTGGCAGACGTCCCAGCTCGCGCGTCTCTAGCACCAGTTCGTAGGGGGCGCCGAGCTCTTTGGCAAAAGCCATCACCTCTTCGTCCGGCATGTTCTGCAGCCGGCGAATGTCACCCAGCACACTGCGCGCATGGCGCACCGCCTCGACCACGTCACCGGTGCCTGCCTCGCCCTTGGTGCGCATCATGGCAGCGCCTTCGCCGATGCGGCGCAAAGCCTCGCCCAGGTTGCGGCAACCGCAGACAAACGGTACTTTGAAAGCGTGTTTGTAGATATGGTGCTCTTCGTCAGCCGGGGTAAGAACCTCGGATTCGTCAATGTAATCCACGCCAAGCGCCTCGAGAATCTGCGCCTCGACGAAATGGCCAATGCGGGCTTTTGCCATGACCGGGATGGTAACTGCCTCCATAATCTGGTGGATCAGTTCCGGGTCGCTCATGCGGGCTACGCCGCCCTGAGCGCGAATATCCGCCGGGACGCGTTCGAGCGCCATTACCGCGCAAGCGCCGGCGTCTTCGGCAATTTTGGCATGCTCTGCGGTGACCACGTCCATGATGACACCGCCTTTTAACATTTGAGCTAAACCTTTTTTAATCGTAAAAGAACCAGTTTCCTGCTCCATCTTGCCTCCGCAATACCTGATAATTTCAGTTTGATTCTACCACGGGGAAATTAAGGATGTAAACGGACTTTGAAATCTTAAAGGACAAATATAATTTATCTTGCTGACCGTCGTCAAAAAATCTACTGAATGCATGGAGTTCAAGCTGTGAAATATCGCCTCTACATTGATGAGGTTGGAAACTCTGATCTTGGAGCTTCGTCAAATCCCAATCATCGATATTTGAGTTTAACGGGGATTGTTTTGGAATTGGGGTATGTTCAGGAGGTTGTTTTCCCTGCAGTAGAGTCCTTAAAATCAAAATATTTTAATTCTCATCCTGATGACCCCGTAATCCTTCACCGGAAGGAAATTATTAACAAACGAATCCCCTTCGAGAGTCTCCGAGACCCCATAGTTGAACAATCATTCAACCAGGAATTGCTTGAACTAATTCGCAATATGGAATACACCGTATTCACTACGGTCATTGATAAATTGGAACATCAGCAACGCTATCAAATTTGGCGTTTTGATCCATACCATTATTGTTTGACTGTACTTGTCGAACGATTCGTAATGTGGTTGCGCGCTAATTCGGCTATGGGAGATGTTATGGCAGAATCTCGGGGAGGAAAACCTGATTTACGATTAAAAGAATCGTTCCTTCGTGTTTATGAAAAAGGATCAGATTTTCTAGAAGCGGCAGCATTTTCAAATTATTTGACTAGTCGGCAGCTCAAAGTAAAGCCGAAAAGCAACAATATTGCGGGGCTTCAACTCGCTGATATTTTAGCTTATCCCAGTTACCGGGCAACATTAGCCCGTCATAACAACGAAAAATTACCAGATAATTTTGGCGGATTAATTGCCGAAATTTTAGAGGAAAGTAAATACTCTCGTAGCCCGAGGGGTCAAATCCAAGGTTGGGGTCAAAAATGGTTGCCATAAGAAAAAGACCCCTGCCGGGGTCTTTTCGAAGGCATATGCCTTCAACCTCCAGATAACTGGATTGAAATTAGTATATTGTATAAGTATACAAATGTCAAATTAATCTACTAGCAGATCCATATTAAACACAGCGCCCCGCCTGACAAGGGGGGCGTGTTATAATTTTGGTGCCGAAGGTGGGAATCGAACCCACACTCCTTACGGAACACGATTTTGAGTCGTGCGCGTCTGCCAGTTCCGCCACTCCGGCGCTTGCATTGATGAGTATATCGCAAAATTACCAGAAGGGTCAAGGTATTCACCCCCATGCGCCTCGGAATTATCGGCCTGCCGCAATCCGGCAAAACAACCCTGTTCAACGCCCTCACCCGTGCGACCCAACCAACCGGTACGACCGGTAAGATCGAAGTGCATACCGCGGTGGTGGAAGTGCCCGACCCGCGGGTGGATGTGCTTTCACGCATGTTTAATCCCAAAAAGACCATTTACGCCAAGGTGACCTACGCCGACATCGCTGGCCTGGACGGCTCAGCCAGCAAGAGTGGCATTGCAGGCACACTGCTCAATCAACTGACCCAGATGGACGGCTTTATCCATGTGGTACGCTGCTTCGAGGATGAAGCCGTGCCGCACCCGCAGGGCAGCATCAACCCAGCCCGCGACCTGGCTGCCATGGATGGCGAATTTGTGCTCAACGACCTGATCGCGGCCGAGCGCAAGCTGGAACGGCTTGCTGAAGAACGCAAAAAAGGCGCCGGGCGCGACCGCGCCACCATCGACCGCGAAATTGTGCTGTTCGAGCGGCTGCAGGCTGCCCTGAACGAAGAAATTCCGCTGCGCGACATTGATATTTCTGCCGAAGAAGAGAAAATGCTCTCCGGTTTCGGTTTCCTCAGCCGCAAACCAGTGCTGGTGGTGTTCAACCTGGCGGAAGGGCAAGCTGCGCCGGAGATCGCTTATGACCACCGGCACAGCCAGCTGGTTGCTCTGCAGGGCAAGCTGGAAATGGATATTGCCCACCTGCCGGCTGAAGACGCCCAGTTATTTATGGAAGAATACGGCATCGAAGAACCCAGCCTGAACCGCATGATCCGGCTGTCGTACGATCTGCTCGGGCTGCAGTCCTTTTTCACGGTTGGGCCGGACGAGGTACGCGCCTGGACGGTCAGGCGCGGGGCGACCGCCCCCGAAGCCGCCGGTGAAATTCACACCGACCTGCAGAAGGGCTTCATCCGCGCCGAGGTGGTCACCTATGACGACCTGGTGAGCCTGGGCGGGCTGAGCGAAGCGCGCGCCAAAGGCAAGCTGCGTCTGGAAGGCAAGGAGTACATCGTCCAGGACGGCGAGGTGCTCAACATCCGGCACTCGGGGTAATAATACCGGGTGCGTTGCTCCTGGGTCAACAGGGAAGCCAATCGACCACGGATTAAGGAGCGACGCACCTGCCATTGCGAGGCCAAAGGTCAAAGGCAGGTGCAATGCACCGAGGGCAAGGACAAGGCAAGTGCAGGTGCAACGCACCAAGACTAGGTGCAATGCACCTAATACGCTATTTCAACACTTTTTCACCTTTGGCCCATAGACTGACGCTGTCGCTGACCAACTCGATCTGGCCAAATTGACTGGTGGCCAGGGCGCCGGGCAGGGAGGGTGGAGCATTTCCAAAGAATACGAACTGTACCGGTCGTTGGCTTGCCCAGGTATCGATATCCACCGTTTCATCGATTAACAGTACGCAGCCGTCCACCCGTTCACCGGAACGCTTGAGCTTTTCTGGTGAAAATCCCTCAGGCCACACCACGCACAGGTTGCCGAATTCCAGCTGCAGGGCGGCATGTTCCGCGTCCACTGCTAAAACATGCAGCCGCACACCCTCATCCAACTGGATCTGCGCCTCTTTTTCCAACAACGACACTTGCGTCTGAGACTTTATCAAGGCGTCACGAACGCGGTTCGCAGCGCGTTTATCCGGCGGAGAAATCGCCCAGAAGGCCTGCTCTACCGGAAAGCGTTCGATTAACAACGGCAGTCCTTCCAGTTGACTGGCGCTGGCTGAGTTCAACACCAGCGCATCCAGCCGGCGATCCAGCGGGCCAGTCAGCTGACCCAACTGGCTGGAGAGTTGATTCGCGCCCGGCGCGCCGCCGATCAGTACCCGCTGCCCGGCCGGCAAGTGCAGCACAACCGCCTGCCCGTCCGGTGTATCCATCACGAAAAGATGCAGACGCCCGTCCGGGCGGCGCAATACGGCACTCCAGGACACCAACACCACCAGCCCCAGCCCGGCAAACAGCAGACCTGGCCTGAGCTTTTCACGCAGCGGCGCCAGGTGTTTCCGGCCAAAAGTCAGGCCGAACAAGACCGCATAGCAGGTCAGCGCCATCCAGGGGGTAAATTCGCTGATTGATACTGCCCCGGAGGGGATGCGCGCCAGACCCTCGACCACGCGCAGGGTGTAGGCTGCCAGCGGCCACGCCAGCCAGGCCAGAATCTGACCGACGGCTGGCAAAATCATCCCCGCAATTAAAGCCGTTCCGCCCAATATCATGACTCCCGGTTGAACCGGCAGAATCAGCGGATTGGCCAACATGGCCGTCAATGACAGCCGGTTAAAGTGAACCAACACCACGGGCAGCGTGGTCACCTGAGCAGCCAGTGTGAAGAGGAAATATTCACTCACCGGTCCAGCCAGGCGTCTGGCGACTGCGTCCCCCCAACGGTTTTCAGCCCAGGTTTCGAAAGCCTGCTGCAGCGGATCGCCGTACAAAATCAGGCCGAGCGTGGCAGTAAAAGAGAGTTGAAAACCGGCATCCCACGGCAGCAGGGGATTGATTCCGCACATTACCGCAGCGCTGAGGGCTAGCGGCGTCAATCCGCTGGAGCCGCGCCCGATCAACCGCCCGAACAACGCCAGGCTGCTCATAATGGCAGCCCGCACAACGGCCGGATTGGCGCCTACCAGCACCGTGTAAAACCCAATGGTACCTGCAGCCGCCAGCGCTGCCCAACCGCGCGGCAAAAAACGTCCGAGCAGCCCGATCAAAAGCGCGGCCAAAACACTCATGTTGAAACCCGAGATGGCAACGATGTGCGCCGTGCCAGTGTCCTGGAAGGCTGAGACAATTTCGTCCGGAAGGTCGCGTTCCAGGCCGAGCAGCACCCCCGCGAGAAGTGCAGCCTCAGGCTGCGGAAAAATGCGGTTGAGCGTGGCATAGGCGTTTTCCCGCAGCCGGTAGATACCTGCCATGAGCGGACTCCCCGCTCCGCTGCCTATCTGGCGCACTGCCGGGTATGCCAGATAGGTGTGAATTCCCTGACGGGCGAGATAATCTTTGTAGGAAAAATCAGACTCATCCGGCGGTTCTTCAGGGCCGCCCCAAATGACCAGGCGGTCCCCGTACTGATAATCTCGGCCAGCTGGCAGGCGCAGCAAGGCCGTCCCTTCCACTGGGACAGAAACCCTCCCATCCCGTTGAATGGATTCGATGCGAACCCGCAGCAAAACCGCGCTTTCCCGCCGGTCAGGATAATCGGCCACCCAGCCTGTCAGTTCAGCGTCAGTACTGCCATTGAAATAAGCCAGGTCGCCCGGCTCCCAGACGGGCACAGCGGTTTGCCCGCGCAGCGCCCCCAGAAACAACCCTGCCATAAGTACGCCGAGCGGGAGCGGCAGCCAACCCCGCAGGCGTATCCATATTCGGTAACCTGAAAACCAGCGGCGTTCGGCCAATCCAAGGGCTCCCGCTGCCAGTACGCTGATCACCCATACCCAGGCAGATGCCGGCACAGCAGCAGCCAGCAGGATGCCTGCCAAAAACGCCAGCGCCAGCCACAGCAGCGGCACGGTTCAGTCCTGCGGACGGCGCAGGCGCGGTAAAAAGGCCGGGGTGCGCTGGCGGTAGGCCTGGTAATCCCCGCCAAATTCGTCCAGCAGCTTCTGTTCCTCGAAGAAGCTGCCGACGATCAAATACAGACTGACGCCCAGGTTGAAAGCCAACCGGTTCCAACTTAAGGATGGCGACGCCCACAGGATGAGCATGGCGCAGGTATAGAGCGGGTGGCGCACCAGGCGGTAAAGGCCGCCGGTCACCATTTGCTGCGGGCGCTGCATGGCTGCGGGGTCGAACACGCGGTCCAGCCCGATAAAATTGAAAAAGCCGGTCTGCAACACCCCATAGACCAGTCCAATTAAACCGGAAAACTGCAACAACCTCAGCCAGCTTGAATAAGGATAGGGAATCGTATAGATCTGGCGGTCAGGCAGCAGCACCACCAACGCCATGGATGGCAATAACGTCAGCCCGCCCAGGAGGGAGAAAGCAAACCGGTGATAGCGCATCCCGCTCGAGCCAAATCGGCGCTGCAGGGCGTCCTTAAACCGGCGCGACGCCAACAACGAATGCAGGCCACCGTATGCGGCCATGGAAACCAGTACCCACCAAAATCCAGCGGTCATGGGGTTACTCCTGGTAATGATTTTATAACAATTTAAAGAAACGCCCCGTCTGCCCGGGTAGATCTTTCTCGCTGCACTTCCCGGAGATTGGAAAACCAGTTTATCTTGATGAATATTCGATGGAATTTTTACCGGCGGCTTTGACAATTTCGGTTACAATCTAAGGATGCTGTTGGCCCATGATTGGGTCAAAAAGCTAATTTCCCGCTAATTTCTAAAATGCAGGTTGTGAATGCCCTTCAAGGCCGGATTTTATTATTCGCTGCATGAAGGGGGGAAGCCAGATCAAAAGCCCGTCATCCTGATTCATGGAGCGGGCAGCAGCCATTTAATCTGGCCGGCCGAAATTCGCCGGCTGGTGGGTCACACCGTCATTGCCCTGGATTTACCCGGCCACGGGCGGTCCAATGGCGTCGGGTTTCAGTCGGTCAGCGACTATACGGCCGCTGTTACAGAATTTTTAGCTGCCATGAATATTTTCAAGGCAGCTTTTGTCGGTCATTCGCTAGGCGGCGCAATTGCCTTGCAACTGGCGCTGGATTTTCCGCAGCATGTGATTGGGATCGGCGTGCTTTCGACCGGCGCCAATTTCAATCTGCCCGTTGAACTCACCAATTACCTGAGCAGCTCATCAACCGCTGCAGCCGGTTATCAAATCTTACAAGCACGGCTGGCATGCGTTGATACACCGCAAACCGTTGTAGCTGACGGCTTCAAAGCCATGACTTCCGCCCGGCCCAGCGTGCTCTACGGCGATTGGCTGGCTTGCAGCCGCTTTGACCTGCACGACCAGGCGTACCAGATTAACGTACCAGCGTTTGTAGCCTGTGGACGAGAAGACCTGCTTACCCCGCCAGCCCAGGCGCATTTCTTATCGAACAGCCTGCCGATCGCCCGCCTTGACATAATCCACGGCGCCGGTCACCTGCTGCCCCGCGAGCAACCCGTTGCGCTGGCGGCAGGATTGAAGCATTTCCTGGATGATCTACTGGCATGGCATGCGCACTTCCCGCTGCGTACCGAATTCCCCCGCGAAACCGCGAGCGTCCCGCGATCCAAACCCAGCACCCGATCAGAATAACGGTCAAAATAAAAACGGAACTTTGTCGGGTGCATTCTGATGGCGAATGTATCTGACCGCTCCCGCCCGCCCGGACCCAAACCCAACTTATGGTATATTAAACGCAGGCTAATTTCTACAGTGGCGGTCTGCGCTGGGTGAAACAAGGAGCGGCATGTATTTTGCAATCGAAGGTGTCATCGGGGTGGGAAAGACGACATTGGCCCGGCTGCTCCAACCACGCATCGAGGCAAACCTGCTGTTGGAAGTGTTCGAAGAAAACCCGTTCCTGAGCAATTTCTACGCAGACCGGGCGCGTTATGCCTTTCAGACCCAGATTTTTTTCCTGCTCAGCCGCTACCACCAGCAGAACCGCAATGTCCCGCAGCTGTTGAACCAGGGGGCGCACCTGATCAGCGACTATACCTTTGAAAAAGACGCCCTGTTCGCCTCGATCAACTTAAAAGGCGACGAGTTGGAGATGTATTACCGGGTTCATGAGGCGCTGGCTGAGAAAATGGCGACCCCGGCGCTGGTTGTTTACCTGCGTGCCGAGACCACCACCCTGCTGCAGCGGATCACCATGCGCGACCGGCCTTACGAGCGCAACATGGAGGTGGGGTACATTCAGGAACTGAACCAGGCTTACGACGAATTCTACCTGAGTCCAAAACCTAAAACTCCGGTGCTGGTCATCGACAGTAACGCCCTGGATTTCGTCCACAAGCCCGAGGATTTGGATTGGATCGAGAACCGGATTCGCCAGGCGCTGCAACTGCCGCCCTTCCAACCCGAACTGCCGCTGGCAGGCGGGCACGCCGCGTAGCTTAGCATCCCGCCAACCGCAGAACCATCTAACCGCGCAGGGGAAAACGAATGCGTATCACCCGAGAAGCCTTACACTCCATCGCCCGTGACTCTGCCGAAAAATACGCCCGGCGCTACCGCGGGTTGGCTTGCATCTATCTAACAGGTTCGCTGCTGAGCGACTCGCCGCTGCTGGGGGGCACCACCGATATCGACCTGGTTTGCGTGCATACCAATACGCCCGCCTTCCCGCGTGAGGTCGTTCATCTCTTGGATGAGGTGCATCTTGACATTGCCCATTACTCGCAGACGGTTTTCCACCAGCCGCGCCATCTGCGGGTGGATCCGTGGGTTGGGTCGCACCTGGTCAACAATGCGGCGGCGTTATATGACACGCAGCACTGGTTTGAATTCACCCAGGCAAGCGCCGGAGCGCAATTTAATCAGCCTGAGAATGTGGTTAACCGGGCGCGAAAGTTGTCGGATGAAGCGCGGCAAAGTTGGATGAGTTTGCACCTGCAGCCCGATACCTACTCTCCTTCCCGGCTACTGGTTTATTTGTCCGCACTCGAGAATGCCGCCAACAGTATCACCGCCATCCATGCAGCGCCGTTGGCCGAGCGGCGTTTCATTCTGCAATTCCCCGAGTACGCCCTGGCGGTAGGTCGGCCGGGATTGGCTGCCGGGTTGCTGGACCTTTTCACGCCGGATGGTTTTTCCGCGCAAGACCTGATCCAATGGTTTGAGCCCTGGAAAGCAAGCTTACAGGCGGCCAGCCAGATCGAGAACGCGCCAGCGCGACTGGCGCCGCCCCGTTTGCTTTATTACGAACGTGCTGCGGCAGCGCTCAATGAGGAAAATACACCGGCTGCTTTATGGCTGGTGCTGCGCACCTGGACGCTGGCTGTCAGCGTTCTAAAGACGGACGCCAATCTTCACAAACCGTGGGAAAATGCCTGTCAAGAACTGGGACTGAACGACAAACCTTTTGGTGACCGGCTTGTCATGTTGGACAGCTATCTGGACGGTGTTGAGGAAACGCTGGATGATTGGGCGAAAAAATATGGCGTATAGCCGACTAAATATGGGGGGTATCCCCTGCAAGATTTTTACGCCTATCCAGCTAAAGATGTGGATAACTCCCCAAAAACTGTGGATAAAGCGGTTGAACTGTGGACAAATCTGAAAAAACGTTCGATTTATAAGGTTAAAGACACCACCCCACACCCCCATATATGGGGGTGTGCATGACTCATGACCGAAATGTATCACGCCTGTGGAAATAAGTGCGAAAATCCGTAAAAGTTCTGCAACTTTTTCCACAGAGGCAGCGCATAAAGGAACAATTTTTCTATCCCTTGTTTGGATCAACTACAGCTAAATTCACTCACCCATGGGCTTAATCCCGGGCTACAGCGCGGTTATCCACATTTCCACATCCCCTACTATTGCTTCTAAATCTATTTCCCTTATGGATAAAAAAGAATCAATCCAATAGGACACTGACCGTCACAATAAGCAGGAAATTCTAATTGTATAGACCAGTTTGTTGCTAGATGCTTGTATCTGGGCTGTAATTCTTGTACAATTTTTATGGAATTGGTGTATGATTCCTGTCCCTGGGCAAAATTGTTTGCTTGGCGTCGACCAACCACGAGAAAGGATCCTTAGCCATGGACGTCATTAAGGTCAAAGCAAACTCTCGTACCGCCGCAGTAGCCGGGGCAATCGCAGGGGTGATGCGCGAGCACAAGCATGCAGAAGTGCAGGCAATTGGTGCTGGCGCGGTTAACCAGGCTGTAAAGGCGCTGGTTTTGGCCAGAGGTTATTTGGCTGAAGACGGCATCCCAATCGTTTGCATCCCTGAATTCGTCGATGTGGATATCGATGGAAAAGTGCGTACGGCCATAAAAATAACCGTAGAACCGCGGTGATGGGCTGCTTATAGTGTAGCTGGGGAATGAACAAACGCGGCCAGAGGATTAATCGGTCGCCATATTTACTTCTTCGGCAGAGAAGATGACTTCATCTTTGCCGGTTAGTTTTTCCTGCACCTTAGCCATAATTAAATCGCAATGCCGCGGGTGGGCAACGTAGTCCAGATCGTCAGCGGGGACGGTCAACACTGGACATAGCGTGAAGTTGTTAATCCATTGTTCGTACAATTGATTCAGTTGGTCGAGATATTCGGTGGGAATTTTACGCTCATAATCGCGGTCGCGCAGGCTGATACGATTCTGCAAGGTGTCTGAGGTAGCGCGCAGGTAGATGACCAGATCAGGCGGGGGAATAAATTCCGCCACAGTCAGGTATAGCGCGCGGTACGTTTCATAGTCGCGCTCGTTGAGGTTTCCCTGCAGGTGCAGGTTGTGGGCAAAGACTTCGGCGTCCTCGTAAATGCTGCGGTCCTGGATGACCGAACCGGGGAAAGAGAGGATGCGCTGGTGAATGCGCAGCCGGTGGGTTAAAAAGAACACCTGCGAATGAAAGCTCCAGGCATTCATATCCTTATAGAAATCGGCGATGTAGGGATTTTCGGTGACGGGCTCGTAAAAGGGTTCCCAACCCATTTTTTCGCACAGCAGATGGACCAGGGTGGATTTTCCCACGCCTATATTACCGGCTACAGCAATAAATTTTTTCATTAAGCCCCCGTTATTGAGATAATTTTCCAGCCAATTCCAATTCGATGATTTCTTGGAATACCTCAAACGGCTGCGCACCAATTAACGCCACTCCGTTCAGAAAGAAAGTGGGAGTAGAGGATATCCCGATACTGGAAGCATATTCAAAATCAGCGGTGATCTCATCCGCGTAGCGGTTTTCGTCCAGACACTGCTGGAAAGCAGTCAAGTCCATGTTCAACCCGTTGGCATAGGTCTGGTAGGCAGCTTCACTCAATTTTTGACCACCGCTAAAGAGCAAGTCGTGGAACTCCCAATATTTTCCCTGTTCATTGGCGCATTCTGCGGCATTGGCAGCCGGGGCGGCATTCGGGTGAATGCTGTAAAGCGGGAAGTCGCGGTAAACCAGCCGGATCTTGTCTGGATAAGCTGCAACTAATTTTTTCCAGACTTCAACGTGCCAGCGCTGGCAGTAGGGGCACTCAAAATCGCTGAATTCGATAATGGTAATGGGGGCATTGGCCGGACCGTAGGAGGGGTCGCCGTCTTCGGTAACCGGGTAACGGGTGACTTGCCGGATCTCGCTATCTGCAACTGACTGAGCGGGATCTGCCGGGGAGGATTCCAACTGGCTGGCCTGCCCCTCAGCGGTTTTGACCGATGCCTGCAGGGTTTCCAAATCCGCTTTTACGCTGGCCAATTCAACTCTGGCGGCGGCTAAAGGGCGCCCCCACATAAAAAAACCAACACCCAGTCCCAGCGCGAAAAACAGTACCAATCCACCAACCAGCGCCAGTGGGCGCCAATTGGTTTTTGGCCGCACGCGGTGCTTGTTTTCCATTTGACCAGCAGAGGAGGGAGGTTGTTCAATCATTTCAAAATTATATCACGCGGCCAATTAAGCCCCGGCGGAGGGAAGTCTCGGATTGTTGCATAAAACAAAACAGGGCAGCCTTATGCTGCCCTGTTGAGATACTACTGGTCGAACTATGCTGGTTGCGCCGCACCGGTCGGGCAAACATCCGCGCACGAACCGCAATCCTGGCACTTGGAGGCATCGATCACATACAGGCCGCTGACCTCAGCGATAGCGCCTTCCGGGCACTCGGGCTCGCAAGCGCCGCACTGAATGCAATCATCCGTAATTACGTAAGCCATGGAGAAATTCCTTTCCTCTACATCTCGGACAGTAATTGAAATGGATCCAATTTACAGGGGATAGAATAGCACACCTGGCTTAAAGAATGGATGGCCGATTGTCACCAAAACCTGCTAAAAAAGTCACCGATCGGTATGAAGTTCTGCACACCGCGTTTAAAACCGGCAGCCTCAAGTACAATTACACCCGTGAAACCAAAAGATACACCTCAGGGTCACAAGAAACTGCGCCTTTTAAATTTTGGGGGTAAGAACCGGCGGTTCTATACAGCTGTTGCTGCCATGCTGGCGTTAATTCTCGCGCCGTTTGGGTTGTATGCGGCACTCAACCAGGGGAATCAACTTCTTTCCGGGCTGTTCTTTGTGATCATTGCCGCCTGTATGCTCGTGATCTTCTACGCGGCTTAATTTTTGTTCACTCCATCCGTGCTGTTCGGGAGAAACTGTTCAAGCAGAGGTTCCAGCGCGGTGGTTACTGCTTGTTCGATCCGGCCGGTGTCGCAAAGGGCGGTAAGCGCGGGGTCGATTGGTAAACGCAGCAGCAGCGGTGCCCCGAGCAACTCAGCGATTTCACCGGCATGGCTCGGACCAAAGATTTCGTGAATTCTGCCGGTCTCCGGGTCGCGAAAGTAGCTGTAATTTTCGATCAGACCAATCACCGGAATATCGAGGCTCTGCAGCATGTGAACTGCTTTGCGCACTACCAGGGCAGCCAGCTGCTGCGGTGATGTGACCAGTACCGCGCCAGAAAGCGGTAAATTCTTAATCACCGTGATGGCGGCATCAGCGGTGCCCGGGGGCAAATCCACCAGGAGCACATCCAACTTACCCCACAGCACTTCATTGTAAAACTGCTGGATGGTGCCGGAGATCATCGGTCCGCGCCAAATGACAGCGGTATCCTCTTCCGGTACCAGCAAATTGGTGGAGACAATGCGAATCCCGAGCGGGGTAATGGCGGGTAGAATGCCCTGAGCGCTGCCGCGCAGTCCGCCAGCCGGCAGGCCGAACAATTTTGGAATACTCGGGCCGGTGACATCCGCGTCCAGAATGCCGACCTTTTTACCGCTGCGCGCCAGCATGACCGCCAGCAGGGCGGTAAGCGTGGATTTTCCCACGCCTCCTTTACCGCTCATGATTGCAATTACCTGGCCGATTTTGTTAAAGGCATTTAATTTTGGCGGGATGGGGCTCGCCATGGCAAAGGCTTTTTTGCGTTCTTCGGTATTCATCTCGCCAAACGTGACCTCGACCTTATTCACGCCAGGCAGGGTGGTGAGTATCTGACGCGCGTTGAATGCCATTTGGTCTTTCATCGGGCAGGTTGGAATGGTCAACGCCAGGGTGAAGGACACTTCGCCGCCTGGACGGATGGCAAGATCGCGCACCATTCCCAGTTCGACGATGTTATGCCCCAATTCGGGGTCAACTACTTTGCGCAGCGCCTCGAAAATTTGCTCGTTGGTGGTCACAGCGACCGGGCCTTTCTCAGCGGGCGAGGACGGCGCGCATTACAAAACGGTCCACGGCGCCAAAGCGGTACTTGTAATCCTCGTTGCCACGCATGAAGTCGAATTCGATGCGCTGGTGTTCGATGGCCCACTGCAGCAAATAACCAAGCAGAACCCAGCCAGGTGAATATTCCATGAATCGGCGGTCAAAGCCGGAGTTGTATACCCAAACCCGGTCGAGGTAATCAAACATGATGTAGCCGGCAGCCTTTTGACCGTCCACTTCCATGAAAGCCAGCAGCAGGCAGTCCTCTTCGAAGGCGCAGCGAATAATATCGTGCATCGCCTGGCGCATGACGGGCGTCAGGAACGCCGCTTTTTCTTCATCCTGTTCCATCATCGCCAGGAAGGCGTCAATTTCACTGTCCAGTGAGTCGTCATCGGTGACGATATACCAGCGGGCTGGAACCTCAGCGGTCTCCGCCCTGCGCATTTTGCGGCGGATTTCATGGCGCTGTTTTTTGTCGATGGAAGCCAGATAGGTCTCCCAGTCACCAGGCAGTGGAATGTAGGGGGAGTGCTGCAATTGTTCCTGGCGATAGGCGAGGCTGTGATTTTTGGCTGCCGCTTCAAGCGCTGGCAGGGTCGGCGATGAATCCAACAGGTTGTAAAGGTCAATGGTCTGCCAGGCGGGGCGGCCGGGTTGACACAGGAAGGGCAGAAGCTGGTCGAGGAAGGCGGATAGGTCAGCCGGTCGAACAAGCAAGTCGAGGTAATCGGATATCTCGATACTGCCTAGCAGCATGAGGGCGGGGTGGCCATCATGGACCGGTGTGAAAAAGAACGGAGCAATGCCGATCAAGCTGCCGTTCTGGCGGGCGGTCACCAGTGCCAGTTCAGCCTGGGGCCATTCACCGCCGCCGCGGTGTTCCCACCAGGTCTGGATGTAATCGTAGCGTAAAAAAGGAACGTGGCTGACACTTTCGTCCAGCAGCGCGTTCCATTCATCGCGGAGGTCAATGGGGAAGGTGGTGTGGTATGTAAGTTCCATGTGCGTCACCGGGATTATACCGCATGTAAGTCAGGTGCGAAGACATCTACCACGGAGATACGGAGTCCACGGAGAATAACCACCCAAAACCAGGTGCAACGCATCAAAAACGGGTGGGTCGTATAATAGAGATATACCGGTATTGGATATGGAACGAGGTTGATGATGGTTACACTGGCGGACCAACTGGACGAATTAACCCGCCCGGCAGAACTGCTGGAGCGGTTGGATGAAGAAGCCGTGCGCTGCCTGGCCTGCGCGCACCGCTGCCTGATCAAACCCGGGCGGCGCGGCATCTGCAAAGTACGCTTTAACCGGGACGGCGAATTGTTGGCGCCGTGGGGCTATGTGGCATCACTGCAGATGGATCCTATCGAAAAGAAGCCCTTTTCGCATGTTCTGCCCGGCAGCGACGCCTTGACCTTTGGCATGCTGGGCTGCGATTTCCACTGCGATTTCTGCCAGAATTGGGTCACCTCGCAGACACTGCGCGACCCGGCTGCCGGGCCAGGCATCAACGAAATCCGGCGGATTTCACCGGAGCAATTAACGGCTATTGCGGTAAAACGCGGCGCCCGAGTGGTGGTCTCCTCTTATAACGAACCGCTGATCACCTCCGAGTGGGCTGTGAGTGTATTCAAAGAAGCCTCAGCGGCCGGTCTGAAGTGCGCTTTTGTCTCCAACGGCAACGCCACTCCAGAAGCTCTGGCTTATCTCCGCCCGTATCTGTCCGCTTACAAAGTTGATTTAAAAACCATGCAGGATAAGCGCTACCGTCAGTTGGGCGGTGTACTGCAGAACGTGCTCGACACCATCCAGCAGGCGCATGATCTTGGGCTGTGGGTTGAGGTGGTCACCCTGGTCATCCCAGGGTTCAATGACAGCCCGGACGAATTGTGGGAAGCAGCCCGCTTTCTGGTTTCCGTTTCAGCGGATATCCCCTGGCACGTGACGGCCTTTCATCCGGACTACAAAATGACGGATCCGCCGCCCACTTCAGCGCGCGCTTTGCAGCAAGCAGCGGAGATTGGGCAAGAGGCCGGGCTGCATTACGTTTATGCCGGCAACCTGCCTGGCCGGGTTGGTTCGCTGGAAAATACGGTTTGCCCAACCTGCGGCCAGGTTCTGGTCGAACGCCGCGGCTATACGGTGACTGGCTATGCTTTGACCTCTCTGGGCGCCTGCCCGACCTGCGGCAGTAAAATCGCCGGCGTCTGGGCGGACGACCCGCGGTCGGTACGGCTGAATGGGATCGGTATGCCGCGGCCGGCGCGCTGGTGAACCGGCGCATTTCGGGTACACTTAAGGACGGGAACCTGCGCGAGAAAAATTCGTCCTAGAGGTATGGCTTTGGTTTCTAAATCACAAGCGAGCGGGCTTCATCCTCAACCTGATGACGAACGCCAGTCCTGGGCTCCCTGGCTCGGGATCGCTGCCATTCTATTGGCAGTGGGCTGGCTGTTGATCGGCGTCTATCTCTATTTTCGCGCGGCCGGACCGATTGTCTCGGGGGTGAAAGTGGGGGATACCGAGGTCGGCGGGCTGACCGTCGAGCAAGCGGCGGTGCGTATCGATAACGAGTGGAACCGCAATCGCGTTTTGTTAATCGGTAACGGCGACCAGCTTTTTGAGGGCAACCCGCTCGAATTTGGCTTATGGGTGGATCCCAATGCGACTGCCCGGAAAGCCTACGAGTACGGACGCGGCAGCCAGCGCTGGGCCGAGTTGGCCGGCATGCTGACGGGCACAACGCCGCCGGAAATCCTGCCGGAAGTGGTCTTCAGTCCGAAAGTGGCAGCAGAGCAGCTAGCCTACTGGGGGACCCTGGTAGAAAAAGCGCCTGGCGCAGCCACGATTGCTTTTGAGAGCGGCCAGTGGATCGCCAAACCTGGGGCTGACGGAATCGCCTACGATTCCGAGGCGACGCTGAAAGCGCTGGCGGACAGTCCTGCGCTGATATTACGCAGCGGTTACCTGCCGCTGATTACACGCCCGGTGCCTTCGCCGGTAAACCAGCTGCAGCAAAAATTAAACGAAATGCAAGCACAGCTTGACCGCCCGCTATTGGTGCATGCATATGATCCAATTTCGAATGACACATTGGAATGGAGCGTCCCGCGCGAGTTGCTTTCTTCCTGGCTGCAGCCGGCGTTGGTAAATGACGAGATTGGCGTTACGCTGAACGAATCAGGGTTTGGCGCCTACATCGTCTCGCTGGAAAAAGAAATGACCGACGGTCGCAGCTTTATCCTGCCGGCTGTCGCTTATAACCTGAACGAGCGCTGGCAGACCGGGCAGGCATATACCGTCATCATCCGGCACCCGCCAACCCTGTACGATGTTCAGGCAGGTGACACGCTGCTCAAGATCGCATGGCGCACCGGAATTCCATTCTGGATGATTCTGGAATCAAACCCGGGCATGGACATGGAAAACCTTCCTGCCGGACAGGCTATCCATCTGCCGTCAAAAAATGACCTGCTGCCGTATCCCGTCGTCGTGGGGAAACGCCTGGTGCTTTCGATTCCTGACCAGCGCTTGCGGGTGTTTGAAAACGGCAGCCAGATCAAAGAGTTCGTCATTAGCACGGGCATCGACCGGTCGCCCACGCAGCCGGGAGTGTTTCAGGTGCAAACCCACGAGTTGGAAGCGTATGCTTCGGTCTGGAATTTGTATATGCCGCATTTCATTGGCATTTACGAAGCCTGGCCGGGGTTCATGAATGGTTTCCACGGCTTGCCCAAACTATCCAATGGAACGCGGCTGTGGGCCAGTATTTTGGGAAAGCCAGCCTCATTCGGCTGCATTATCCTCACCCTGGAAGACGCCGAGTGGTTGTACACCTGGGCAGAGAAGGGTGTGGTGGTGGAAATCACCGGGTAGGGACAGCAGGCACGAGAACACTTAGGTGCGACGCACTTCAAAAGTGCGTTGCACCTTCATTTAATCTTTTATGGCCTTGCAAGAGCAGGTGTATCGCTCCTCAAACAGGTGAAAATTTACAGTCATGTACGAACAGGAGCAACGCACCGAATAAAATTTCCTATAAAATCGGTGCGTTCGCCACAACTCATTTTTAAATTTGCATGGTCTGGTAGAAATAAGTACCGACCACTCGGGGCGAACGACACCCTACTAGAACCTTAAGGCAGTGCCTGGACAGCCTTCAACTGGGCGCGGCGGGCAAGGTCGGTGGCGCTGGCCAAAATACGCAGCGCTTCTTCAGGGTTGTGGAAGCCCATGCTGTTTTCAGCAGCGATGAAGTCCCAGCGCAGCTGCGCGGAGCGGTGCAAGGCGCGGGCTTCTTCGATCAATTTGGCATCCGCTTTGCTATCTGCTGCGGCAGTTTTAATGGCGTCGATGGCGTCCACGATAGCATCTTCGGTTGCGTACATCGTGGCGGCGACCTGGTTCTGGATGGCGGTCACCCGGCCGACAACGTAGTCAACATCTGTGTGGCAGGCGCCGCAGGCTTGCGCCGGGTTGGTGAGCGGGCTATGCACGTCGTGCGTGGAGAATTTGACCGACCCATCGCGGGTGTAGGGCATGTGGCAGTCCGCGCAGGCGACGCCGGCGGTAAAGTGTGTGCTGCCCGCAGTAAACAATTCGTAATCGGGGTGCTGCATCTTGATCATCTCGGTGCCGCTGTCGGGATGGGTCCAATCGCTGAAGCCGTATTCGTTGTAATAATTTTCAATGGCTTCGATGGAGGTCCCGCTTGCCCATGGGAAGGTCAAGTACTTGCCGTCACCCTTGAAGTAGTATTCAACGTGGCAGTTGGCGCACACCACCGAGCGCATTTCCTGGCGGGTGAAGGTGGTCCAATCTTTTCCCTGCGCCTCCAGCGCTTCTTCCAAGGCCGGGTTGGTGACGATCAGGCGCATGGTGCCGGCTTCGTGACAGTTGGCGCAGCCGATTGGCTCTTCGATGCGCGCGCCTAATTCATTGAAGGGAGTCTTGTCATAAGCAGCCATCCCCATTTCAGCCCACAACATCGGGTTGCTGGCGCTTTTACACGAATAGCAGGTACCGGGAGTTTTGTCGTTGACCCGCAGGGTTGCGCGCACATCGGTGACTGAATTCATGTGACCGCGGTCTTCTTTGTAATCTTTGCTGAATCCGTAACCGGCGAACAGGGTCACCAGGCGCGGATCCTCTTCCAATTTCTGGATCGGGTCAGAACCGCCGTAAGCGGTTTGGGTGTTGTTGGTCTCAGTTTTGAGCAGCGTGGTGTACTGGTTGGGGAAATTGACGCCCCATTTTTCACTGTCCGGTTCCATGGCAGCAATTTCGATCAAGGCCGGAACGCCGCGAGTTTCGATCGGCTGATTCTTCATGAAAATCAGCAGCAGGACTACCGCCGCTGCCAGGATGACGATAATTACGCTGAGGACGATTGGGGTGATTTTGGAACGGTTCATTGGGAATTATTTCTCCTCGTGCAGCTGAATCGATTCGGGGTCGTATATGCCTTTATCCTGGTGCGGCAAAATGCTGATACCGCGCTCGCCGTGTGCCACGCTGCGGTGGCAGTCAAAACAGTAGCGTCCGGAGTCCATTTGACCATCCGCAATGGCTGAGACGGTTTCGGCGTGGCAGCGGATGCAGTTCGCCTGGATGATGGTGTCCGTCTCTTCTTTGGCGCGGATCGGTTCCGGGATGGTGCCAAAGGTAAAGTGCCTCACGTGGTTATACCCGGATTTGGCTTTCATAAAATACTTGGGTATGAAAGCATGCGGAACATGGCAGTCGGTGCAGTTCGCCCAGGCCTGATGTCCGGCGTGATACCAACCTTCATAAACCGCATCCATCACATGGCAGTTGTTACAGGTGGTGGGGTCATCACCGAGGTAGGTGATGAATTCTGTCGTGAACATGCCAACGCCCAGGACGACCGCCAGGGCGGCGATTCCGAGTATCAGGGGAATTCTCATGCAGCTCCTTTGAATGGAAATCGGGGCACTTAACTTATTTTAATCTATTTTTTAGTCGTCACATTGACATTAATCAATTGAAAGCAGCTATTTTGTGATGTTGTGAACTTTTACTCGGGTTCCCTCTTGACATTTCCGGATCATCATATAAAATAAGACTGTGATACAATGATACAATTCTACAAAGATACAATTACGAGGTTCACTTTGACCCTGTCAGATGTCCATATCGATTTTCGTTCCGATACCGCCATAACCACCCAGATTGTGGAGCAGGTGCAGAAACGGCTGTTGAGTGGTCAACTTAAGCCTGGCGACCAGCTGCCGACGGTCCGCCAGTTGGCGGCAGAACTGAGAGTCAATTTCAACACAGTGGCGCGTGCTTACCGCATCCTGGATGAGTTGGGCTTGATTTCCACCCAGCAGGGGCGCGGTACGTATATATGGGAACCGCCTGAGCCGGGCGATAGCGCTGAACGCCGCTTGCGTGCATTGACGCAGATCACGCGCCATTTTTTGAACGACGCGGCTTTGATGGGTTTTACCGTGGACGAGATCCACGCTGAGATCGAACGTGAATTGGCGCGCAAATTTAACGAGCTGCCTACAGAAAATGGTTCAAGAGGAGAAGAATGAAGTTCATTGCCCGAATCGTCCTACTCATCCTGCTGATGGGGTTATTCTCTAGCTGCAGCGCTGCACCCGGATCGGATGCACCGGTGACCGGCTCCGTGCTCGAGGAACGTGCGCGTGAATTCGTTACCCGGATGGAAGCCGGGCAGTACAAGGAAGCTCGCCAGGATTTTGACACCACCATGCGCCTGGCTCTAAGCCAGAAAAAACTGCAGGATTTATGGGCAACGCTGCAAGAGCAGGCTGGGACTTTCGACAAACAAGGAGAAACCCGCCGCGAGACTCAAGGTGATTACCAGATCGTCTATGTCACCTGCCGCTTCGGGTTAGGTGCGTTGGACGTGAAGGTTGTATTTAACTCCAAAGGTAAAATTTCCGGGTTGTTCTTTCAACCTGCGGCTGACACGACAGCTATGGCGCCCGAATACAACCCCCCATCCTATGCGGATGTGAATGAATTTTACGAAGAGGAAGTTGTAGTGGGCAGTGGTGAATGGCAGCTACCGGGGACGTTGACCGTGCCAACTGGAAGCGGGCCGTTCCCGGTGGTGGTGCTGGTGCACGGCTCTGGTCCCAATGACCGGGATGAGTCCATCGGGCCGAACCGGGTCTTTAAAGATCTGGCCTGGGGGCTGGCATCCCGCGGGATTGCCGTGCTGCGTTATGAAAAACGCACCCGCGAATATGCCAGTCGGTTTACCGGCGACTTGATGAGCAGCCTGACTACGCAAAGCGAGGTGATTGATGATGCTCTGGCAGCCGTAAGTTTGCTGCAAACCCGACCTGAAATTAACCCAGAACGCATCTATATCGTCGGGCACAGCCTGGGCGCAACCCTGGCGCCGAAAATTGCCGAGCAGGACGATCAAGTTGCCGGTCTGGTGCTGCTGGCTGGCGCCACCCGGCCGATCGAGGATTTGATGCTGGAGCAATCCACTTACCTGGCGCATGCTGACGGTGAAATCGACAAAAATGAGGCGGACCAGCTCGCCGGGCTACAGGGGTTGGTCGAGCAGGTGAAGGCGCTGCCTGACCAGGCTGACATCGACCCCGATGGGCTGATTTTAGGAGCTGCTCCGGCTTATTGGCTGGATTTATTGGCATACAACCCGGTCGCTACGGCTGAAGGACTCACGCTGCCCATGCTCATTTTGCAGGGCGAGCGCGATTACCAGGTCACTATGACCGACTTTGCGGCCTGGGAAAAGATCTTCAGCAGCCGAACGAATGTCACTTTGAAGTCATACCCGGCTTTAAATCACCTTTTTATTGCTGGGCTGGGTCCGTCTTTGCCGGCTGAATACGAAGTCATGGGCCACGTGGACGCGCTGGTCATCGATGATATTGCCAACTGGATTAATCAGTAGGTTTAATAAGACATTCTAAGAGAAGAGGAAATCATGGACAAGCAGACAAAAGCACGAGAAAATTTTAGCGTAATGACGGCGCGTTTAAACCAGATCAACAGCAATGTTCGGGTGAGCGCGCTGGGGGCGGCGCTTTTTGCCCTGGTCATGGTGATCATCGTTATCGGGGTGGCATTGATGGACGGACGAATCGTCGACGGCTGGATTGCGGCGTATGTGACCGTCCTGATTTTGGTTGGCGTTGCGCTCCTGTTGGGTGTGCAGGTAGCCCGGCAGTGGGAAAAGGCGGTTGTATTGCGCCTGGGCAAGTTCAAAGGACTGCGTGGCCCGGGGGTCTTCATGCTGCTGCCGATCATCGACAGCGCCTCCTCCTGGATCGACCACCGGGTAATGGTCACGCCGTTCAGCGCCGAAAAGACCCTGACACGTGATACTGTACCCG
>CALMGN010000180.1 GCA_937863605.1 uncultured Anaerolineaceae bacterium | reverse complement strand
TGGGATCATCAAAAAAAAGCAGGGCAGCCCGTTGGGCAGAACGCAACTCATGGGCGGACATTAAGGTTTTCAGCACTGCTTCAGGTTTACGTGCCAGGCTCATCTTGCGGCTAAGGTCAAACTGTTCGCGAGTGCGATCCAGGGTTTTGCGCAATGCCAGGTCGACTTGCTTTTGGTCGGTTATATCCTGGGCAATATTAAACAAATAGTCCGGCTCTCCGTTTTCATCCCAGATCGGGAAACTACGCGCAAAAATCCAGCGTAAGCTGCCGTCCGGACGCAGAATCCGGTAGGCGTGGGTAAATGGTTGATGACCATTTTGCTGCCTGGCAACCATTACCTGTAATCGATCTTCCGGGTGAACGCTTTCGATCAGGATCTGGGGGTCGGCAAGCAAGCTTTCGCAGGTACGGCCCCAAACCGTCTCAAATGCCGGGCTGACATAAAGAATATCCTGGGTGCTGAGATCAAACACCCAGACCACCTGGTCTATGTTATGTAAAATTTGCTTGAGGGACGGATAACCCTCAAACACCAGCTTCAGATCTAATTGAGATTTTTCATTTTCTACCATCTCATTTTTTCCATGAGGTCAGATCTGTAACGGCTGAGGGGATATCTGCCTAATCTTTGCGAGCGTATTGAGTAATTAAAAAGAGAGGACCTGGTTATCTCTACCTCCCTAGGGAAATTATTTGTGGCAGCTGGTAGAGATGTTTTGTTCTTACTCGACGTGTGTATGGTCTCTGAACAACACGAATAATTATATACCGTTATTTTGAGCGAATCAGTAAAAATTTGTTGCGGACTAGTCAAGGATAGCAAACCAGTGGAATTTGTAATTATCCTCAATCCGGAGTAAGATGGAATTATCATCTAGACAACGGACCATGAACACTCGCTTGGATCCATTTGAGTATTTCCAGGATGCGAGGTTTGGATTATGGAAATACCAAATGAGGAAACAATGCTTATCAGATATTCGTGCAAGGATATGGGATTGAAATGCTCCTTTGTGGTTAAGGGCGAGACTTTGGAAGAAGTGACCAAGCAGGCTTTGGATCATGTGCGGGAAAACCACACCCGTGAATTTAATAGTATCAATTCGTTGGAGGAGATCGAACAGATGGAGCGGGCATTGGCTCGTTCTACCAGGGTAGTAACAGGATAAACTCGAAAATTTTCTATTTTCCAACAGCCAATCCTCGCAATTTGGCTGTTGGAATCAGTAGATAAACATTTAATAGATGTTTTATAGGTTGTAGCAGGGACATTGATAGCTCCCCTCTCGTAGAATGATTTAACGATATTTATCGTAAGGAGGAATGCTGTGCTTGAATTTAAAGGTAGAGTAGCCATTGTGACCGGCGCATCCTCTGGAATAGGACGTACGAGCGCCGTGTTTTACGCTCGTGAAGGGGCAAAGGTGGTCGTTTCTGATATTAATAAGGATGGCGGCCAGGAAACTGTCCGGCTGATTCAAGAGGCAGGCGGCGAAGCCTTTTTCGTCAAAACGGATGTAGCGATCCCCGCGGATTGCGAAAACCTGGTCAATCGGACGGTTGAAAAATATGGCAGGCTTGATTATGCCTGTAATAATGCCGGCATTGGCGGTGAGCAGAATTTGACTGCCGAATACAGCATTGAGGGCTGGCAAAAGGTGATAGCCGTCAATCTATCCGGAGTTTTCTACTGCATGAAATTTGAAATCCCGGAAATGCTCAAAGCCGGGGGTGGCGCCATCGTGAATATGGCTTCCATTCTGGGGAAAGTCGGCTTTGCAGGCGCCCCGGCCTACGTTGCGGCAAAACACGGAGTGGTTGGGTTAACCAGAGACACAGCCATCGAATACGCAGCCAGAGGGATTCGGGTTAATTCGATCGGGCCTGCCTTCATCAGCACTCCCCTGATTGCAGCAATTGAAGGAAACGAGGAGGCGAATAACGGTTTACTCGCCCTTCACCCGATGGGCCGCCTTGGAAAGCCTGAGGAAGTGGCCGAACTGGTGATCTGGCTAAGTTCCAGTCGAGCCTCTTTTATTACCGGTGCTTATTATTCAGTGGATGGAGGCTATCTGGCGCGGTAAAAAGACAAAACGATTCTGGATCGCCTTTTTTCGTGCCCTCTAGTAAGCAGAAGGAGTTTTTATGTTTAATCGAATCCTTGTCCCGCTGGATGGATCGACGCTTGCAGAGAGAGCAATTCCTCACGCTGAGGAATTTGCCCGCATCTTCGGATCAAGTATTATGCTCTTGCAGATCCTCGACCCGACTTCCTTTCACGAAAACCCCAGTCCCGTAGATCCATTGAGCTGGCAGATCCGCAAAGCTGAGGCTGACATGTATATGCAGGGGATTGCAGCCCGGATTCGTAAGGATCTTCAGGAAAGCCCAAATGACACTAAAGGTACACATAACCAAGGCAAAGATGCAATCAATACGAGAGTCGAATACTCAATTCGTGAAGGGAAGACGGCCGAAAACATCGTTAATTTTGCCCACAGCGAAGCTATTGACTTGCTTGTGATCAGCACGCACGGCTCGGGTGGTTTAAGCCGCTGGAACATCAGCAGTGTTACCCAGAAAGTGATCAACTTGATTTATTTGCCTGTGCTCATCGTCCGTGCTTATTGTCAGCCCACACCACCGGACGCCAGAGTTCACTACCGCCGAATTCTCGTTCCGATCGATAGTTCGCGCCGCGCAGAGTGTTCACTTTCTGCGGGAATTGCGCTGGCCGGCGGAGAAATATCCAGTGGATTTTTATCTGAGGGAAATAATCGTTCGGTCCGTCGTACCGCGCAAATTAAATCACAACCCCCAACAAAACTCATCCTCACTGCGGTAATCAAGCCGCCAGAACTTCCCATCCCCGAACCTTACCCGATTGAGATCGAACAACTCTCTCAACAGTTGATGGATGTCAGCCGCCAGGCGGTTGCCAATTACCTGAATGAAATGAAAGAGCGTTTACCGGTTGAATGCGAAAGCTGTGTCCTTGAGAACATTAGTGTATCTACAGCCATTCAGGAACTGGCCAGCCAGGAGGAGGATATCGACCTGGTGGTACTGTGCGCCCACGGGTATACCGGGCAGTTCGCCTGGCCTTATGGTAGCATTGCTCGCAATTACATAGAACATGGCACCAAACCGGTTCTGGTCATCCAGGATGTGCCGCGTTCCCTGGTTCAGCCAACTGCTGCTGAGATTGCTGCTGAAAAAACCGGGGGACGGTAAACATGCTGGAGGATCGCATTAATCAGGGATGGGAACAGGACGATGTTTCCACTTTGAATCCCTCTGACACCAAAACAGAGCAGATCCGGGAACTGGTGAATACCCTGGTAAAAAGTTACCAGCAGGTTGGCAGGGAAAAACCAGGCCGAAGATCGAAATCCGTCTTGCCAGAACGCGACCTGACTGGGCACGACCTGGAGTTGTATGAATCCTGGCTGGCAGAGGCTCATCGCTACTTCCGAGAGGCCTCTCAACAAACGGTGCCTCTTACCTATGCCTCTGAGTGGGTTTTGGATAACTATTACATCATCCGGCAGGCACTTCAGCAAATCGAAGAGGATATGCCAGTCTCTTTTTACAACCAGCTGCCCAGACTGACAGGTGGTCCGCTGAAAGGTTACCCGCGCATTTACGCCATCGCACGGGCTGTCCTCGCGGATCAACGTCTATTGTTAGACCCGGTTGACTTGCAGACCATTCTCGTCCAATATCAGGAGCGTGTCCCGCTAACGATGGGTGAGTTGTGGGCTTTGCCCATTTTCCTGCGCTTTGGCTTGATTGAGTTTCTGGCACACGAACTTGTTTTGACGATTCATCCACTCAAACCGCCCAATTTGCCTACAGCTATTCTGCAGCTGCCAGAGATCGACGACCCATTTTATTCCAGTGAGGGTGCCACAGGCGGTACAGCAAACACTGACGGTGTCGCCAATATCATCCTCAGCCTGAGAACGATCTCAGAACAGGACTGGAGTGACTTCTTTGAATCCGTAAGCCGTCTGGAACGAACGCTGCGAAAAGACCCGGCCGGGATCTATTCCCGGATGGACTTCAAGACCCGCGACCTGTACCGTAAAGAGATCGAAAGGCTTTCCCTGTCCACTGGCCAGGATGAGAACGAGCTGGCTGAGATCCTATTGGATCTGGCTAATTCCAGCGTGCCGCACCATTCCGATTTCTCGCAGGAGGTTATCGCAGCCGATCCACCAGCCGATACAGACACGCTTCCCGCAACCGTTGAACTTGCGAGCATCCAGGACAATCCCAATCAGGCGCTTCCCGGCAAACATGTAGGAGAGGTTCTGCTAGGAAAAGGCCGAACTTTTCTGGAACAGCAGATCGGCTACCAGCCCGACTCAAAAACATCCTTCAAGCGCTGGGTGTTCCAACATGCCAGTG
>CALMGN010000179.1 GCA_937863605.1 uncultured Anaerolineaceae bacterium | reverse complement strand
CTCCAGGCTGGGCCGCTGCTTTCAGCATTGCAGGCTGGTTTGACGCCGCTGGTCGCCGGAGATGTCATTTTCGACTCAACCCGCGGCGGGACAATTTTTTCCACCGAAGATGTCTTTACGGCGCTTGCGACAGCTATTCCGCCTGACCAGGTTCTGGTATGCGGCAAAGAAGCCGGCGTTTGGGAAGACTACCCGGCCAACACCCGCTTGATCTCCAAAATAACCCCGGCAACCTACGAACAGTTGCCATCGACTCTTGGTGGATCGGCTGGCATTGACGTCACCGGTGGGATGCGCACCAAAGTGGAACAATTGCTTAACCTGGTGCGCCGTACCCCGCAAACTCGAGCCGTCATTTTTTCAGGCAACCAACCTGGCGTTTTACATGACGTCCTGCTGGGCCGAATGCATGGGACGGTTATTACGAACAATGAAGGAGATTGAATCATGATTTTCTCCCGCGAACAACTCGAAGCAATCGAAGATAAATTCCTGGCACCTTATGGCTCGCACAGCAAATATTCACGCGGGCGGCTCCACCGTGAGGATGAACCGCCATATCGGACGATTTATCAGCGCGACCGGGACCGTATCCTGCATACGACCGCCTTTCGCCGGTTGGAATACAAAACTCAGGTTTTTATCAATTATGAAGGGGATTACTACCGCACCCGACTTACTCATACACTGGAAGTGGCGCAAATTGGCCGGACTCTGGCGCGCGTGTTGGGCGCCAGCGAGGACTTGACTGAGACGATTTGCCTGGCACACGATCTGGGTCACCCGCCGTTTGGGCACTCTGGCGAGACCGCGATGGCACGCCTGATGAAAGAGTATGGCGGTTTCGAGCATAACAAACAATCCTTCCGTATTGTCACCGAGCTGGAACGGCGCTACCCCGACTTCCCAGGCTTGAACCTGAGTTGGGAGGTACTGGAAGGCATTGTCAAGCATGAGACGGAGTATGACCGGGCTGATGCCCGCGACTTTAACCCCGATCTGCGCGGTCATATGGAAGCCCAAATTGCCAACGTAGCGGATGAACTGGCATACACCGCCCACGACCTGGACGATGGGCTGCGCTCCGGGATGATCAATGAAGAAATGCTGGAAAGCATCGAACTCTGGCAGGTAATGCGCGAGAGTATTGGCTGGCGCACCGGCAGCCTGGATGACCTCACCCGCCATCGAATCATCCGGCGATTAATTGGCACCGAAGTGGATGACCTGGTTGAAACCAGCGAACAACGCCTGCGCGAGAGCAATCCGTCATCTGTCGAGGATCTGCAGCGCCTGCCCTACAATGTGGTAACCTTCTCGGAGAAGATGCACCGCAGTAACCGGCAGTTGAAGGATTTCTTATACACCCGGTTGTACCGCCATTACCGGGTGGTCCGCATGGCAGTCAAAGCGGAGACGCTCATCGGTCAGCTCTTCGAAGCTTACCGCAAGGAACCCACAGTGCTGCCCGGACATATCCAGCCGCGCATTCAGGAGATTGGCCTGGAACGCACCATCTGCGACTACATCGCTGGCATGACCGACCGATATGCGATCGAAGAATCGCAAAAATTATTTGACCCGGCAACACTGCCATAGGCCTGCTCAGAACGCCATCCATCCCCAATAATTAGGGTTTGATGTTATTATTGGGACATTCCACCCATACGGTAAGTATTAACTTATTCGTTAACCCTGTTCGGGTTGAATAAATCTGATTCTTACACTATTGACTCATCACTAACTTTGGAGTTGGCAAGAATAATGGCTGATGTATCCTATTTAACGCTTGAGGGTTTAAACCGTTTGAAAAATGAGTTGGCTAGTATGAAGGGCCCTGAACGGGAGGAAATCGCAAGGCGATTACGCGCGGCGATTGACCAGGGCGACCTTTCTGAAAACGCCGATTACACTTCGGCAAAGGAAGATCAGTCGTTCCTGGAGGGCCGCATCCAGGAAACAGAACTCCTGCTCTCGAATGTAGTGGTTATCGAGGACGTCTCCAAAAACCTGGAAGAGGTAGGAATTGGCGATCACATCACCATTCAAGAAGGGGCCGACACCCCGGAAAAGTATCATCTGGTAGGTCCGAAGGAAGCGGATCCCGGGAATGGGCGGATTTCACTGGAATCCCCGATCGGCAAAGCCCTGATGGGACGGAAAGTTGGCGAAGAAGTCATGGTCGATACGCCAGGTGGCAGTATCCGCTTCAAAATCCTGAAGATCGAATAAACCTGAAGCTTTACCCGGACAAAATAAAAGGCAGAGGAAAAATCCTCTGCCTTTATTATTCTCAGATTACGCGAATTAAGGATTAAGCATTGGTCTTTGGCCAAACAGCCAGTTCGAGCGTCAAGCGGTCAAAGTAGCTGTTCTCGGGCAGCGCACCGCCACCCAGGTTTAGATCAACCACGCGTGCTTCGAGCACCAGGGTTGCGGTTTCGAGCACAATGCGTTTGTCTGCTTCAACTTCAATCGGTTCGCCCTTGGATTCAAGGCGGGCGCGAATGGCGCCATCTCTCATAGCGTGCGGGCTCATTACTACCTTGGTGATGGTCTGAATGTCGTTCTTATCGAACAGCCAGACTTCGAACGCCGTTACTTTCTTGGGGTCGCCCACCCCGATGGTGTCGGAAATGCCTACGCCGCATTCACCCAGGAACTCGCCGGTCGGTGAGTCGATACTGAAGGAGTCATCATAAAGATCATCGCCGATCATATAGGTGGTCATGAACTGCGAGATGGGGGCTTCCTGCCCCTGTGCAGAATAGTCGGTGCGGGTTGCTTGTTGGCTAAAGTCATGCGCCACCGCGGCAGGAGATTCGGGAGTCGAACCGCCGCGTTTGCGGAACACCAGTAGATACACCAGCCCCGCGCCAACCAGCAGGGTGACCAGACATAGCCCAACGACCAGTCCTGTGTTTTTGGAGGCAGCTGGTTTTTCGGTTGCGACCGGGGTCACCGTCGTGACCGGTAAAGGTACGCTGGGTCCCAGGACAACCGCTCGGAAAGCATTGATTTCAGCTTCGTTCAGGTTGCATGTACCCGGTTTGAATGCGTCTAACTGCGCCGAGGCATCTTCACCCAGCAAATTGAAGCGGGTTACGGCTGCTGCGGGATCCTGCCTCACCAAAAATGAATCGATCGTCATGCAGAGGTAATCCTGCTTTAGATCGTCACGCAAGAATTTAGGTTCAGCGTCAACCCATTTCACTGGCCATACCGCCCACCCCAAAATGGGCAAGCCGATGATCAGGCCGACAACGAAGCCGACCGCAGCTGTAATAATTGGATTTCGCAGTTGTTCTCGGATCTTATCCATGTCTCTGCTCCTACAGGTTTATGTCTGTCCCGCCAAATTAACCAATTTATCTATACGTATTGTAGAACAAATATCAGATAAAGGCAACGACTATGGACGGTCAGATGTCAGTATTGTTGCAAGGTTTATGCCTGTTCAGTTGGAGAGTCAAGGATTTGTTCCAATAAAAACGTGGATTCGCATTTAAGACACTGCGTTTCGCGTTTATTGAGAATGACCAGCGTCCCGCCGCACTTCGGACAGGGTTGGGCAATCGGTTTCTTCCAGGATGTAAAGCCGCAGGTGGGGTAATTAGCACAACCGTAAAATACGCGCCCTTTGCGGGTTTTACGTTCCACTAACGCTCCACCGTCTTCCGGGCAGGTCACGCCGATCTTTTGCAGATAAGGTTCGGTATGCCGGCAAGTTGGGAAGGTGCTGCAGCTGATAAATTTGCCGAAACGCCCGTAGCGGTAAACGAGTTCATTGCCGCATAACGGACAGACTCTTCCCACCTTTTCGAGTTCAGGTTTGTTGACCGGGATCTCGACCTGGGCTTTTTTCACCTGTGGTTCAAAAGTCTTATAAAACTTTCCGACCACGTCTTCCCATTTGCGCCCGCCAGTTGACACATCGTCGAGTGCTTTCTCCATTTGGGCTGTGAAGTTCAAATTGACGATATCGGAGAAGTGGCGAACCAGCAGGTCGTTGACCGTGAAACCGGTCTCGGTCGGGGAAAGCCGCTTGCTCTCCCGCACCACATAACCGCGCTCCTGGATGGTCGAAATAATCGGCGCGTAGGTGCTCGGCCTCCCGATTCCATTTTCTTCGAGCGCAGCAATCAGTGTCGCCTCGGTAAAGCGCGGGGGCGGTTGGGTAAAGTGTTGCTCAGGAATCAACCGCACCAGGTGCTGTTTCTGATTTTCTTCCAGCCCGGCCGGGATACGGACATTTTCTTCTTCATCTGCTTTCAAATCTTCGTCCCGCGAATCTTCGAAGACCACCAGAAAGCCCGGAAAGCGTATTGTGGATCCAGAGGCTCGGAACAGATAACTTTGATTACCCTGACCTTCCACCTCAACCGTGACCGTATCAAGCAGCGCTGATTCCATCTGCGACGCGACAAAACGCTGCCAGATTAGCTGGTACAGTTTGAACTGCTCCCCGCTTAGATAAGATTTGACCTTATCCGGCAAGCGCAGTACAGAGGTCGGGCGAATGGCTTCATGCGCTTCCTGCGCCCCGACCGCCCGAGTGCGGTATTGCGGCGAGGTATGTGGGACGAAATCAGCCCCATAAGTTTTTTGCACAAACGCGCGCGCTTCTTTTTGTGCCGTTTCCGACACGTTGGTCGAGTCGGTCCGCATGTAGGTAATCAAACCTGTTGAGCCGCCTTCGCCAACATCCAAACCCTCATAAAGTTGTTGTGCTACCGCCATTGTCTTACGGGTGGTGAAACCCAGGCGGCGTGAAGCTTCCTGCTGCAGCGTTGAAGTAATGAATGGCGCAGACGGTTTGCGTTTGCGCTCGCCGCGTTTGATACGCACAATTTTGTACGCTGCTTTTTCCAGATCGGGCAAAATAGCTTCCGCATCCCCTTTTTGTGCCAGCGCCGGATCCTGGTCACCGATCTTGACCAGTTTAGTGACAAAGGTCTGGCGGACATGATCGGGTTTGAACTCTGCCCCGATGGTCCAGTACTCGACTGGATTGAAATCTTCGATTTCACGTTCGCGTTCGACAATCAGCCGCAGTGCAACCGACTGGACTCGTCCGGCAGACAGCCGGCTGCGTACCTTTTCCCACAGCAGCGGGCTCAAGCTGTAACCCACCAGCCGGTCAAGGACACGCCGCCCTTGCTGGGCATTGACCAGGTCCATGTCGATATCTCGCGGGTGTGAAAAAGCCTCTTCGATTGCCGGCTGCGTGATCTCGTGAAAAACCACCCGCTTGGTCACAGCCGGGTTGATCTCCGCTGCTTCGAGCAGGTGCCAGGCAATGGCTTCTCCTTCGCGATCGGGGTCGGTCGCCAGGAAGACTTCCTCGGCCGTTTTGACCAGCGCCTTCAACTCCTTGACCACCGGGCGTTTTTCGTTGGGGACGCGGTACTTCGGTTGAAAATTATTCTCCACATCCACTGATAATTCCGACCGCAGCAAGTCGCGTACATGCCCAACCGACGCCTTAACCGTGTAGCCCTTGCCAAGGAAGCGCCCAACCGTGCGCGCTTTGGCCGGTGATTCAACAATTACCAGTTTGCCGTTTTTTTTGGGTTCTCGTTTGATCTTTTCCGGGGGCGTCAATTGGTCGTGGGCGGGTGTACGCCCCATCCGGTACATTTTGGTACCGCAGACCGGGCAGATTCCATGGGTAACTGGGGCGCCGGCTGCATTAAAATCTGCCTTGGCGTTGGATATTTCTCTTTTCGTTTTGCACTTTACACAATAAGCTTCCAAATGAACCACCTTACAAATAACGAGTTTGACCTGTTTCCTTCAGACGCTGCACTGCATCTTTTACCTTTTGGCTGTCCGACCGCCGGCAAACCAGCAGCACATCCTTTGTGTCGATAATCACCAGGTCATCTACACCAATCGTTGCGACCAATCGGTTGGTCCCATCCGAGAGAATTAACGAATTTTGCGTATCAATGATGACGTTGAGGTCATTGAGCTGAATATTACCACTGCTGTCAAGGGGCAGTACCTCGAAAAGCGAATCCCAGCTGCCAACATCGTTCCAGCCCAACCCGGCAGCTGGCAGAACCGCCACCCGTTGGGCGCGCTCCATAATACCATAATCAATCGTTTGTGGTTTTATGCTTGGCCACAGCGCGCCGACCACCTGGTTTTGCTCCGGTGTGTCCCAGGCCAAACCGATTTCACGGAGGGATTGGGCTAACTCCGGCATCAAATGGTCAAACTCAGCCAGAATATCGGAAACCTGCCAGATGAACATCCCTGAATTCCAGTCGTGGTCTTCATCCGCCATCATTTTTTGAGCAGCCGCAGCCGTTGGTTTCTCTTTAAAGCGCCGCACTGAATATACCGCCTGGCCATCGATAGTTTCCAGAATCACACCGCGTTGAATATAGCCGTAAGCCGTCGAAGGATGAGTTGGAGTGATTCCAAGGGTGACCAGCATGTTCTTCCGCGCTACTTCCGCCGCTACCCGCAGTAGTTTCTGAAAGTACGGTATGTTTTCGATGAAATGGTCGGCAGTTAGCACCGCCATCACCGCCTGCGGGTCACGTTTGTGGAGCACAGCCGCAGCCAACCCGACCACCGAGGCGGTACCGCGCGGCATTGGTTCCAACAGATAATTTTCCACCGGGATTTCCGGCACCTGTTTTTGCAGTTCGACTGCTTGCTCCGCCACCGTCACGACCAGAATGCGGTCTGGGGTAAACAAACCCGCCAGACGGTCGCAAGTAATTTGATAAAGCGACCGGTCTGAACCAAGCCTGATCATCTGTTTGGGTCGGTTAACCCGGGAAAGCGGCCATAGGCGCGTCCCGCCGCCGCCAGCCATAATGACTGCATAAAAATTATTGTTCATAATCCCCTGCATAATATTCTGCCGCTTCATCTCGAATGGCCATGTAGGACATGCTGCCAGCATTGCGCACCAGACCTTTAAGCTCCATCATCGCCAGGGTAGCCGAGACCACTTCAACCGGCAAGCCGGACAAAAAGCTGATCTCGTCAACCGACAGCGTCCCCTCGGCGATGACCTTGATAATTTGTGTCTCGGTTGCATCCGCCGGGAGAACCCTTCGCGCCATTTTACGCGTATTTACCTGTTCGAGGTTGAGTACCTCCAACAGATCTTCGGGCTTGAGGTAAGGCCGCGCCCCATTCTGTATCAACATGTTGGTGCCTTTACTGTTCGGCGAGTTGATATTGCCCGGAACCGCCAGCACATCCCGGTTCTGGTCCGCAGCAAATGATGCCGTGATAAGCGCACCGCTGGTGGCTCCCGCTTCGATCACCACCACTGCCAGCGACAAGCCGGAGATAATGCGGTTGCGCGGTGGAAAATTGGTGCTTTCCGGGGCGGTACCCGGTGGGTAATCACTAAGCAATGCGCCTGAGTCGGCGATATCCATGGCTAATTGCTGATTTTCCGGCGGATAAATTCTGTCAATCCCGCTGCCAAGGACCGCCAGGGTGCGTCCGCCAGCCTGCAAGGCCGAGCGGTGAGCAAGCGCATCCACCCCGCGCGCCAGTCCACTCACTACCGTGATGCGGTTGCGCGCTAAAAATGCTGCTAATTCTTCGGTGACCACGCGTCCGTAAGCGGTTACGCGCCGCGTTCCGACGATCGCAACTGCCGTTTCATCTTCGGGTATGACTTCGCCGCGTTGGTAAAGCACAGGTGGCGGCTGGTCGATTTCCTTGAGCATCCGTGGGTACACATCATCGTCCCATGTGAGTGCCTGAATACCTCCAGCCTGCATCCGGTCCCAGATTTGTTCCAGGTTAATTTGGCTGCGTACCCGTAGAATATTTTCGACAACCCGCCCGCTTAGACCAAGACCCTGGTAGCGGCTGATTGGAGCTTCCCAGGCAGCTTTTAAATCACCATCGAACGCATCCAACAGCGCCCGCATCCGGACGGCGCCAATCCCCTTGACATAATTAAATCCGACCCAGTAGGCTTTTGGATCCATCCTGGCGACCCCGCTACTCCCATTCTGGCGGAGCAACTGTGATCACCCGCTGCTCTAAATTAATCTCCAGAATAAATTCATCTACTGCCGGGATCAAGATTTCAGTACCGTCCGCTGCTTTGACCATATACACATCATTGGCGCGGGATTCGAGAATATCGTCCAAAATGCCGATTTCAGATCCATCTTGGTTGACTACGCGCAATCCAATCACCTGGTGATGATAGTATTCCCCCACTGGCAAGGTTGGAATTTCTGCCGAAGATACATAAACCAGTTGATTGCGCAAATCGGCCGTAGATTCGGGGTTGGTGTACCCCTC
Organism: uncultured Anaerolineaceae bacterium; assembly: GCA_937863605.1. Classification (GTDB taxonomy): domain Bacteria; phylum Chloroflexota; class Anaerolineae; order Anaerolineales; family Anaerolineaceae; genus Bellilinea. The sequence continues at coordinate 44,358 of CALMGN010000179.1, read as the reverse complement.
GAAGCCAATGATCAGTTCTTTGTTTTTTGGCCGCAGGCTGCGGATTACTAGCGGCCGGTGGCTTTCACCGATCAGGAGCGTCTTTCCCGTGGCGAGCCGCTCCGGGAAATCGGTGTATACGTCCATCAGGACATCGCCGGTTAAACCATGCGACCGGCGCAGCTTACCAATAACCAAGAAGACAGGCTCGCCGCCACTTGGCGAGCCTGTCTGGTTATTTTCTGGGTTTGAAGAGGCTGGCAAACCCATGCCTAGCGAGGCTCCAGCACGTCCAGGTTGGCCTGCTTCCCTTCGCGGGCAGCAGCTACACGCAATAAGATGCGCATTGCATTGGCTACCCGGCCGCTCTTGCCAATAACCCGGCCCATATCTTCTTTTGCGACCGACAGCTCAAGTCGAACTTTACCGCCCAGGCGTTCCTGTTGGACGTTTACCTGGTGGGGATCTTCAACCAAAGATCGGGCAATATATTCGATCAACTCCTTCACGATTTCTCCTTTCAACCTGGCCGGTACACAGACCGGCCTAAATCCAGCAGGTTTACTGAGGACTTAGTTCGTCTTGGTGTTGACCTTTCGGTTAACATAATACTCTTGGGCTTCTTTAAGAACTGCTTCCGCAGCTTCGCCACCTTTGACCCGCTCGTACCGTTTGGTCAGACCAACGCTGTTGAAAAGCATGGCAACTGACTCGGACGGCTGGGCGCCATTGTTCAGCCAGTGGTACACCCGTTCTTCGTTCACCTGGAAGGTGAAGGGTTCAGTGCGCGGGTTGTAAGAACCCAGGATTTCGAGGAAGCGCCCATCCCGAGGGCTTTCTTTATCTGCCGCAATAATGCGGTAGCTGGGTTGACCTTTTAATCCAACGCGGCGTAAACGAATTCGAACCATTTTAAGACCTATCTCCTGTTGCAAATGTGAACTGTATGAATCTTACCATAGGGTTGCCGCACCGGCGGAAAATGGTTTGAGGGACGCTGAAGGGGCGTGCTTATTTTCCACCAGAGGACTACCCAAACAGGCGTGGCATTCCACGCCCGCCCGTTTTCTGCAGAGTTTTAAACAACCGTTGCGCATCGCGGAATTGCTTGAGCACCCGGTTTACATCCTGAACTTCCGTGCCGGAACCGCGCGCTATGCGGCGGCGCCGACTGGCATTGAGTATATCAGGATTTCGGCGTTCTTTCATCGTCATAGAGGATAATATTGCCTCGGTAACTTTAAGTGACTTTTCAGCCTCATCGGGCGAGACGTTGCGCGCCATTTGTCCCATGCCGCCAGGCAGCATTTCCAATACTTTGGCAAATGGTCCCATCTTGCGCAGCTGTTTCAATTGACTGGCAAAGTCCTCCAGGCTGAATTGGCCGGACATCATCTTTGCGGCTTGCGCGCGGGCTTCGTTTTCATCCAGCGCTGCTTCAGCCTTTTCGATCAACCCCAGCATATCGCCCATGCCAAGGATGCGTGAAGCCATGCGTCCGGGATCGTATGCCTCGATGGCATCAATGCCCTCACCGGTTCCAAGGAATTTGATCGGCACTCCGGTCACGCTGCGAATGGAGATGGCCGCGCCACCGCGCGAGTCGCCGTCCATCTTGGTCAACACCAGGCCGGTCAACGAAACCGAATCGCGAAAACCTTCCGCAATGTGCAGCGCTTCCTGACCGATCATCGAATCGACCACCAACAGGATTTCGTTGGCTGGCACTTTGCGGGTGATGGAACGCAATTCTTCCATCAATCCGTCGTCCAGCTGCGACCGCCCGGCGGTATCGATAATCAAGGCGGTCACGCCGCCCTTTTGCGCCAGGTCGAAAGCTTTGGCGGCCAGTTCCGGTGGTTTAACCCCATCCTCGGTAAAAACTGGAACACCGATGCGCTCACCCAATGTTTGCAGTTGTTTAATGGCAGCTGGCCGGTACGGGTCGCCAGCCACCAATTCCACCCGCTCACCCTGGGATCGCAGCCGGGCTGCAATCTTGGCAGCAGCGGTGGTTTTACCGGAACCTTGCAGACCGACCATCATGATGACCCGCGGTTTAGCCCCGCTCAGGTTTAAGCGGGAGGGTTCACCCAGTGTTTGGATCAATTCCTCGTGGACAATCTTGATCACCTGCTGGGCAGGGTTGAGCGCGCGCGATACTTCATGACCTACAGCCCGCTCTCGCACGCGTGCGACGAAATCCTTGACCACACTGTAATGCACGTCGGCTTCCAACAGGGCCAGGCGCACTTCGCGCATAGCTAAATCTACATCCTGTTCAGAAAGCTTACCGCGCCGTCGCAGCTGCTGGAATACTTGCTCTAGTCTTTGGGTCAGCGATTCAAACACACGTCACCTTAATGCATAAGAAACGGACACCCCTTTCCGGGGCGTAGCCAGGCCAAATTTTAGTCGGGATTAACCCTACGGTCAAGGGAGAAGGGAAATTTAATGATGTGGCAGGTTGCGGCCTTGACGTCTCCCCTGAAAACGCCAGTTTTCGGGGGAGGTTGGAGGGGGTCGAAACGTAACTTTTTACTGGTATCCGTGTTTTACAGGCGTGCGCATCATCCTGTAATTTCTTCGCATTCGCCCTCAGGAGGATTTCATGTCAAAAGTTGCCATTGTTACAGACAGCACTTCCAATCTCCCGGATGATTTAGTCACCAGTTATGGGATAACGTCCATCCCCCTGCAATTAATCTGGGGCGAAGATACTTACCGCGACGGCCTCGATATTTCACCCTTAGAGTTCTACACCCGGCTAAAGTCCGCTACGGTCATGCCTACCAGCTCTCAACCATCTCCGGCAGCCTTCCAGCGCGTTTATACCGACCTGCTTGACCAGGGGTATGACATCCTCAGTATTCATATTTCAGCCAAGCTCTCCGGTACGCTGGATTCCGCTATTCAGGCGAAAAACACGGTTGGGTCTGACCGGATTGCACTGGTTGATTCAAAAAGCACTTCCATGGGCCTTGGTTTTTTGGTATTGCTCGCCGCGCGGGCTGCTGCAGACGGCGCATCTTTTGCCGAATGCCGTCAGCTGGCTGAAAAAGCGGTAGATCATACCGGCGTGTTCTTTGTCGTCAGCACGCTGGAATTCCTGCACCGCGGCGGGCGCATTGGCGGCGCGGCCACCTTCCTTGGCACCGCCCTCGGGCTCAAACCGATTCTCATGGTGCAGGACGGACGGGTGGAAGCGAAAGAAAAAATACGCACCATGAGCAAAGCGCTGGACCGGGTCACCGATATCCTGGTGGAGAACGTTGGCAGCCAGACTCCGCTGCACCTCTCGGTGCTGCATGCCAATGCTCCGCTCGAGGCAGAAGAGTTATTGCAGAAAGCGAAAGACCGCTTGCCAGACGGAGTCCTCAAGGAATCCTTCCTGACCCCGGTCAGCCCGGTTATCGGAACCCACACCGGCCCCGGCACCGTCGGGTTCGCTTACCTGGCTGGAATGTAGCCCGGGCAACCCATCTAAATCAAAACCCTGCTCTATATAATCGAGCAGGGTTTTTTATCTTTTTAATGCTGCAAGCCTTCCTGATCTTTACGGATACTATTTCTGTCTATCCATTAGGGGTCGCAGGCTGAACGAGATTTTGCTACAATAGTCTTGGCCAATCCTGCCCATCCAATTTTCATTCCCCTGGAGCGTGAACCCATGCGTAATTACCCGAATGTTGGCGTTCAAGTTGCTGATATCTTACTTCCCAAACAAGGCTTGGAGCCTCAAAAGTGGGCTACCATCGCCTGCGACCAGTTTACCTCCCAGCCGGAATACTGGCAGAAAGTCGCGGATATCGTCGGCACTGCTCCCTCCACCTATAACTTGGTCCTTCCTGAAGTTTTCCTGGGGACGCCGGATGAGAACGAACGCGTCCAGCTTTCGCAACAAAAAATGCGTGAATACGTTCACCAGGAGTTATTGGATACGCACACCGGGTTGGTCTATGTTGAACGCACCTCGCTCGGCAAGTTGCGCCGTGGTTTGATGATAGCGCTCGACCTGGAAAATTATAATTACAACAAAGGGTCGCGAACGCTGATCCGCGCTACCGAAGGCACCATCCTCGACCGTTTGCCGCCGCGCATGCGTATCCGTGAGGGCGCCATCCTGGAGATCCCGCACATTCTGGTACTCATCGACGACCCCGGCTGCTCGGTGATCGATCCGATAACGGCCGAAGCAGCCTCCCTGCCGCTGCTGTACGACTTTGACCTGATGCAAGGCAGCGGTCACTTGACCGGGCGGTTAGTAAACAATCCCGCTCTGGAACATCAAGCGGTGGCAGCGCTAGAGGAACTGGCATCCCCCGAGGTTTTTTACCCGAAATACGATGTAACCGACGAGCACGGTATATTGCTGTTTGCAGTTGGCGACGGCAACCATTCACTGGCAACCGCTAAGGCAATCTGGGAGAAAATTAAACCAGTTGTTGGCATGAACCACCCGGCCCGCTATGCGCTGGTTGAAATTGAAAACGTCCACGATGAAGGGCTGCATTTTGAACCGATTCATCGGGTTATGTTTGGCTGCCAGACCGACCCGAAAATTTCTATGAAAGCCTACTTTGGCGATGCCCTGCAGTTTTCAACCTGCCAGTCGCCTGAGGAAATGGTCGAAAAGGTCGAGACTTACCGCGGGGACGATCACATCATCGGTCTGGTGAGTGCCAATGGTCCGGAACTGGCATTCATCAGCAATTCGTCTGCCAACCTGCCGGTAGGTGCGCTGCAAGCTTTCCTTGACAATTGGCTTAAGCAGGGAAATGCGGGAAAAATAGACTATGTTCACGGAGCCGAGGTGGTCCTCTCGTTGGGCAGCCAACCCGGCAACTGCGGCTTTTACCTGCCCACCATGCCCAAAAACAGCCTGTTTAAAACGGTAATCCTGGACGGAGCGCTGCCGCGGAAGACCTTTTCGATGGGTGAAGCGTTGGAAAAGCGCTTTTATATGGAAGCCCGCCGGATCGCCTGAGACCTGCACATGCCGCGATTTAACCCCCTTCACCCGGCCGAAGAAGCTGTCCCGCCCGAACAGGTGCGGTTTGTCGATTTGCACGTCGAACCCTGGGGTGACAACAGCAAAGTTCGGGTGCACATGCGCCTGACCCCCTTCTTAAAGCCGCCCAACCTGATCGCAACCCTGACTGACTCAGACAGCCTGGACGTGGCTAGCGTGATGATCATCGAGAATATCGATTTCGACCTGGTGTTTACCCTCCATATCCGGCCGCCGGATGCACCCGGGCCGTTTCAACTGACTGCCAAAATTGAATACGAGGATCTGGGAGCGGTCGATCATAAATCTATCCGCTTCAAGCTGCCGGACGGATAACTCTGAACTCGATTAAAAGATCCAAAAGTCAGGGTTGATGAACTTCCCTGACGATTGTGCTATTTTTATCCGGGTACTATAATGAACCACGTGCAAATCAAGCGGGGTAAAGTCCTTGCACGAATTTATTTGAATCTCTCCAACGCATATGGTCTTTACAATCCTGTAATCTGTGACCATTTTGCTCAAATTGCCTGTTTGGAACGCTTTCTACAATGCTAGAATGGTATGAATTCAGGAATTAATCCTTACGCAAGGACGGCTCTCATATCAAATCCACGCGTTGCGCCTAACTCAGCAGGTCCGGATGAAAATAAGCCAGGGATGGTCCCCCGGTTTGTTCTCGTCCTGGCAGTTGCCGTGCTGGTCCTGGGCGTCTGGATTTTATGGTCGGGGATGAAAAAGGAAATTGCCGCCGTTCAAGCCACACCCACCCCAACTCCCTCAGCTGTCCCAACTGAAACGGCCTCTCCGCCCACCTCAACCGCCACGCCCGTCCAATCCTTGACTGTGGCGGCGCCGGTTGATGTATCAACCAGCACGAATAAGATTCAGTATCCCCACGGGTTGATTGTCCTTTCACTCTCCGACGGCTACTATCGCCACCTCTTCGCCTATCACCCATCCGACCTGCAATTCACCCGCCTGACCGACCATCCCTGGGACGACATTCACCCGGCCATCAGCCCGGACGGCAGCCGGCTGGCTTATGCGTCAAGCCGCAACGGGTACTGGGACCTCTACATCTTTGATTTAGCTACCGGTCAGTCCACCCGGGTGACCGACACCCCCGCTTATGACGGCAACCCGGCCTGGGCGCCGGACGGGCAGTGGCTGGCTTACGAGACATACCAGACCGGCAATCTCGATATATTTATTCAATCACTGGCAGACCTGTCTCAGCCCGCGCTTCAACTGACCACCGATCCCGGTGCGGATAGCGATCCGGAGTGGTCGCCAACTGGAAACTTGCTAGCTTTTACCTCCCTGCGCAGTGGCGATCCTGAAATTTGGACCGCAGCCCTCGACCGAACGGTTAACCGCTTCCAAAATCGTAGCCTAAACCCTGCATCAGCGGATACTGATCCAGCCTGGTCACCGGACGGGCAGCAGTTGGCCTGGACCACCAGCAATTATGGGCTTCAAAACGTCGTGGTTGCTGCGGCGACCGAAAATGGGGCAGCTCCACAGACGCTTGGAGCCGGCAGCCGTCCGCTGTGGGACCCGGCTGGCGGGCAAATTTTGGTTTGGCTTGGTTCAGCCGAAAGTACTTCCATCGCCGGTTATAACCCAACTAACGGCCAGTTGACTCTGCCGCCGTTACCGCAGCCGGCCGAAGCGCACGGTGCTGATTGGCAGTCCGGGGACTTCGCAGACCTTCTGCAGCCCTACCTGAAGGTCAATTCAGGCGGTCCGCTATCCCTGATAACGGCTATCCAGACCAGCGCGCCAACCAATACCTCCACCGGGCGGGTTGGGTTGGTTGCATTGAACGGCGTCACCGCGCCTTTTCCTTATCTGAGCGACCGCGCCGACGAGTCCTTCTACGCGTTGCGCCAGGAAATTGCCCGCATTTCCGGCTGGGATGTGCTGGCAAACCTGCAAAATGCCTACCTGCCGGTGACCGAACCCTCGCTTCCGGGGGTTGGCGATGACTGGCTGGTGACCGGGCTTGGAATCGCAATTAATCCCCTGCCGTATCAGGCGGACTGGATGGTAGTCCAACGTGAAGATATCGGCGGCGAAGTGTACTGGCGATTGTACATCCGTGCCCGTTACCAGGACGGCTCACAAGGTGCTCCGGTTTCGGATCCAGTCTGGAACCTGGATGCGCGATCCAGTGGCGACCCGGGCACCTATGAACAGGGTGGCGCGCCTGGTGATGTTCCGGAAGGCTATTGGGTTGACTTCACCGAGGTGGCTGCCCGTTTTGGCTGGCAGCGCCTGCCCGCTTATGCCAACTGGCGTACCTACTATGCGGCTGCCCGTTTCAATCAGTTTGCCTATTCCACAGGCCAGGGCTGGGATGAAGCCATGCAGCACCTTTACCCGGTCGAATTGGTTCACCGCCCGACACAAATTCCAACCTTAACGAGCATCCCAACCTCCACTCCTGTGCCCCTTAATGCGCGCACCGCCACCGCTCAGGCGACACCCTGGCAGGGACTTCCCTTAAACCCCGAGCCGCGCCCAACCTGGACTCCTGTACCGGGGGAGGATTTCCCATGAGACGCCGGCTATCGGAGAAGGTTTCCGGCTTGCTCGCCAGTATGAGTTGTTTATTGCTCCTGGCTGGCTGCACTCCTCGCTCCGCCCAGGCTGTCGAGTTGCAGCAAGTGCCTACTCCAATTCCAATGGCGCTTATCGAGGTCGTACCACTACCGGCGGCCGAACCACCGGCAACCAGTCCTGTAGAAGCCGAACCAGCCCCGTCAATGGAAGAAGAACCACTGCGATTCACGTTCCCAACGCCCGTAGCCGAGGCGGTATCCGCCTGGCGTCCGCCGTTGGTGCCAGTCCCCTGGGCAATGACCCCATACGACCATTTTTACTTCAGCCGTCCGATCGCCACAGACGCGGTCAACTGGCCGTCAGCGGATTACCGGTACGGCGATTTCTTCCCTGACTCCGATATTGTCCACACCGGGGTTGACATCGCCGCCGACCGCGGTGTTCCGGTGATCGCCGCTGCTTCCGGTAAAGTAACCTGGGCAGGCGAAGGACTGTATAAGGGTGGGGTCATAGAAGGGGACCCCTACGGGCTGGCGGTGGCAATCCGGCATAATTTTAGCTATGACCAGCAGAATATTTACACCATTTACGCCCATATGGACCGGGTGGACGTTAAAGTCGGTCAGGTTGTGGAAGCCGGTGAGCAGTTAGGAATCGTCGGCAGCACCGGCAAAACGACCGGTCCGCACCTGCACTTTGAAGTGCGCATCGAAAGCAATAACTTTTTTTATACGCGCAACCCGGAATTATGGCTGGCGCCGCCGCAAGGCTGGGGTGTACTGGTCGGTAAAATGATCGACCGTTACGGCTTTCCATTGAACAAAATCAAAGTTAAAGTTATCTCTGATGATATGGATAAGACCTGGGTGGTGCGCACCTACGGTCCGACCAGTGTCAATAAAGATGATTTTTACCAGGAGAACCTGGTGTTGAGCGATTTACCGGCTGGCGATTACTGGATTGAGTTCCGAGTGCGCTGGAAGGATTACCGCCATAAAATCACGATTAAACCCGGTATGGTGAATTATTTCACCTTCCTCGAACGTCCAGGGACCTTTTCAGACACATTGCCCGCGCCTGGAAGCGGGAGCGTATTCGAGCCAGCGGTGCTCGAGCCGATTGTCAACCCTTGACAATTTGGTCAACAACCCTGAAAATTCCTGACGCCGGTCATCCGGCCATCAGGTGAGTCAATGTTTGGACTCATCAAGGTTTATTTATTTTGCATTTAACTGCAATTCGGAGGTTAGTTTTGATGTTAGGAAATCGAAAATTTTTTGGGGGCATCTTAATGGCGGTTATGCTGCTGGCAACACTGGCAGCTTGCTCAAAGGCCACCCCCACTACCAGCCCGGAAATGGTCTATACCCAGGCTGCCCAAACCGTAGCTGCCGGGCTCACCCAGACCGCTGTGTTGATGCCAACCGCTACCAGTACCCCCACCCTTCAGCCCACCAACACCCAGGCACCTACCCTGGCTGCAACATCAACTTTGAGCGTCTCGGTCACCCCGCTGGTGCAAAAAACCGCAACCAGGTCAACCGGTCCCGACAAAGCCGAGTGGGTGGCGCAGAATCCAGGCGACGGCACCATCTTGAATACCAGCCAGGATTTCACCCTTATCTGGACAGTAAAAAACACCGGCACCACCACCTGGACCACCGACTATCAGTTGCGCTACTACCTGGTTGACCAGTCATTGCGTATGGGCGCTGGCGATCTGAAATTGCCCAAGGAAGTCAAGCCGAATGAAACCATCGACCTCACACTATCGATGAAGGCTCCCGCTAACAGCGGCGAATTTACGACCATTTGGGTACTGACCAACAAAGAAGGCGTCAATTTTTATCCCCTAACCTTCAGCTTTAAGGTCGCAGGTGCTGGTGCGACGGCAACCACCGCACCAACCGCAGGAGCGACAGCCACTCCGTAGGATGATCAGTTGATCCATGGACACTGCGCCGAATTCCAGCGAATCGCCTGTGGGTCTAAAATATGCCTTAAAAACCGAGGCTTACCGCCTCGGTTTTACGCTTTTCGGTGTGACTACGCCAGAACCGCCCGCCACATTGCCGGTTTATCTCACATGGCTGGAACATGGGCGTCACGGCAGCATGGCCTACCTGGCAGCGGACCGGGCAGTCGCGCGGCGTACGGACCTGCACCTGATCTTGCCTGACGTGCGCAGTGTCGTCGTCCTGGGGCTGCGCTACCCTCGCCCAACCGACCTCCCCGCTGATTCTGCCGCAGGGCTGCACGGACGAGTGGCCGCCTATGCCTGGGGGACCGACTATCATGACCAGATTCCGCCGCGCCTGGAGCAATTGACTGAATTTCTCCAAAAACAGGTGGGGCACCCGGTTGCCCATAAATCCTACACCGATACCGGACCGATCCTGGAGCGCGACCTGGCGTCCCGCGCCGGGCTGGGATGGATGGGTAAAAATACCTGCCTGATTAACCCGCAAGCCGGTTCTTTTTTTCTACTCGCAGAATTGTTCATTAATCTCGAACTGGAACCCGACCTGCCTTTTACGACCGATCATTGCGGTTCGTGCCGGCGCTGCATTGACGCCTGCCCAACCGGGTGCATCCTCCCCGACCGCACCCTGGACGCCCGGCGCTGCATTTCATACCACACCATCGAAAATAAGGGTCCCATTCCTGCCGAACTGCGCCCGCAATTGGGAGCCTGGGTCTTTGGTTGCGATATTTGCCAACAGGTCTGCCCCTGGAATGAGCGTTTTGCATCATCTGAATTTGACCCCGGACTGAACCCGCAGCCGCAAATCGCCCGACCGGATTTGCTCGCGGCACTGAGCCTGACCCCGCAAGCATTTAACCGTCAGTTCAAGGGAAGCCCAATCCTGCGTGCTCGCCGGCGCGGTTACTTGCGCAATACCGCCGTAGCTTTAGGGAATTTGCGTGATGCGAAGGCCGTCCCTGCTTTGGCCATAACCCTCCAGTCTGAAAGCGAACCGTTGGTGCGAGCGCATGCCGCCTGGGCGCTCGGCCAAATTGGCGGGGAAGCAGCCAGGCAGGTACTCGAACAGTGTTCCGATAGTGAGTCGGACGCTGAGGTCATGAGAGAAATTACTGCTGCACGGATAGCCTGCCAGGGGTGTGTTTAGTTCGGCTTAAGGCACCCAGGCAGGCAATGCTGCGTTTTCCGCGATAACCGTAAATTGGTTGCTGGTCCGCTCCCAGACGACCACCTGCGGAACTGCGTTTGAACTCCCGGGAGTGTAACGCTGAAATACCAGCTGGCTTCCATTCGGTGACCACTGCACTGCTGTATGCCAGCTCCCCGGGTCATCGCTGACCGCCTGGAACTGGCTGCCGTCGACCTTTGAGATAAAAATCTGTCGACCAGCTTGATAATCCAAGACCCGCAGCCCTAGTGCTGCCCATTCTCCGTCTGGTGAAAAAACCAATCCGGCTGCATCATAGCCGGAAAGCAGATCTGGAAAGTAGAGGTCAATTTGCATCGTGGCGAGTTCTACTCGATGCAGTCTGGATTGCAGCAAGACGCCGATCACTAAGTTTTCATTAAAATATAAATACTTCGAATCCAATGCCCATGTGACGGGATCCGGAGTGCTGGTTGGAACTTGCTGCTCGATCCCTGTGGATAAATCCAGAATCCGAATGAAACCTTGCTCAGGGCTATTCACTGCCAATTTCTGGCTGTCCGGTGAAAAAACAGGATTTGTGCCCCTCAGGAAAATATCGCTCACGGCTGGTGCTGGTGTGCCTTTGATTGGATAAATCGCGACAATTCGAGTCGCGATTTTATCAATCCGTACAACTTGGCTATAAGCAATTATTCTACCGTCATTGGACCAGACAGGTTTTTCGCAGCGAGCATTTCCACAATCGATTAGCATTTCCGCATCCCCTCCGCTGGTGCCAATCAAATACAGCGAGCTGCTCCCGTCCATTTCATGGACAGAATAAACAATTTTGTCACCGTCCGGCGCAACCGAAAAGTCTCTTACTGTACCACCGGTTGCGGTCAATCGGCGGAGAGAACGGCCGTCGTTCCGCACCATCCAGATTTCCGGGGCGTCCAGCGGATTGCCAAGGTAGGCGATCATTGGAGGTTGCTTGGTACGGATTGTTTTGCCGAAAATAGCATACATCGTCAGTGCGGCAATCCCAATGCCGATGAGTACCAGTATAAGAACACGGTCGATGCGGCGCATCAGTTTCATCAGGTTTTTACCGGAACAACAGGCTCACCAGTAACGGGAGAGCCAGCCACATCAGACTGGATGACTGCCAGACTAATTTTCCTTCTAGCGGATTATCCTCGCTGATTTCAACTGGTTCCATGTCCCGTCTGCTCGTCCCCGATAGCACCACCTGCGCCAGAATGACGCAGCCAAGCCCGGTCAGAAAAACCAGCATACCCTGCCGCAAGTCGATATACTCTGCCAACCGGCCGTCCCAGATCAGACTGAGCAGGAACAGCCCCAATACTGCCAACGCTAGTGCTGAAAACTTCATCTGCGCAATGCGTCTCAATTCACACCACCCACCATCCCGATCGCCAGGCTGGCCAACATACTCATACTCAGCACCAGCAGGATCCAGTACAGCAGCGCTTTGCGGCGGAAAATGCGCCCGTAAAACAAGATCAACTTGATATCGACCGCCATCCCTACCAGTAAATACATCCACTGTGCGCCTGCTGTCCAGCTGGACGAGCCAGCCTGAATAGTATACAGGTCACCGACGGCGCTTTGGGCAGTCAGCACCGCCCACAACCCGGCTCCGGCAAATTGACCGGGCACACTCCCCGGGATTGGCGGAATCCACCCGTCAGGGATCAGTGCTTGCAACAATGCCCCGATAAACGCTGCCATGACCAAAAGCGGCATAAATTCAAGAAATTCGCGAGCGGCCGTCAGTGCTACGGTTTTGGCCGTGCCACCTCGACCCGTACCTTCTAGCCCTGGCAAGCTGGCTGAATTTCCCGCTGCCACCGGCTGCAATTTTGTACAGATTAAGCGTTCAGGTTCGTTCTCTTGCGAGAGGATCAGACCAAACACGAGAGCAAATAAGACCGCAGCAGCAAAACGCATCCCGGTAAGCCCTGCCATCCCGTCCGTAGCCAGGCCAGCGCCAACCGCGATTAAATTCACCCCCGGACCCGCCAGCATCAACCCCGCGGCAGCCGGCACCCCTGCGCCTTTACGTAAAAGCTGCCTTGCCAACAGCACTGAACCTCCGTCACCGACCGGCAGGATCACTGCTGCCAGTATCCCCATCAGTACACTTCGCAGCGTCCTACCAGTGAATAAAGCCTGAATGTCGGCGTTGGTGAAAATGTGGGCAACAATGGCTGAGGCAAACGCACCCAGCAATAAAAACGGCACGGTCTCAAGAAAAATGCGTTCAAATCCGACCGAAAAACGGTGCGCAATATCCAGAAACACCGTCATCCAGGCTGCCTTCCCGCTCGAGGTTTCAAGGATACGCGCCAGGCTGCCGGTCAGCACCACAGCCGCAATTGCTATCAAAGGTAGTGTGTTGTCCGTTATCCTTGAAGATTTAAAGGTTTTTGATGACGATGAATAAGAGTTCACGCTCCGTTTATACCATCTTTCCAACCACCACTGGCTTCACCCCCCTTTCCCTGCACCGCGGTTCTCTCTAAATACAAAGAACCGCCCATCTCCAAAGAGTCGAAGGGCGGTTCTTACTTCGGTGTGAGGCTTTAGCCGTTCGTCGGCTGTACGGTTGCGGTTGCGCCACCGGGGGTCGGGGTAAGCGACGGTTGGCGCGTCGGTGTGGGAGTGACCAGGTTCACCCGCACAATCAACGTCTGACCAACGTTGATCTTGTTTTTATCGGTGAGCTTATTCTGAATCATGATGTCGTCCACAGTCGAATTGAATTGATTTGCAATGCTGTCCAGAGAATCACCGGATTGGACGACGTAATTGATTTTGGTTCCACGCGGCATATCATTGGGTATGGGCGTCGAAGTCGGCAGCGACTGACCTGGCGCCGGGATCAAAATGATGTCCCCAGGGCGGATCGGGCACTGGTCGGGGGCAAAATTATTGATGGCTAACAGCACCAGCAGATCCACATCATAGGTCAGTGACAGGTCAAAACAGGTATCGCCTTCCTTGACCGTGTACTCGAACGGGCCTGAAGGAGTGAGAGTCATGGTTGGGGCCAGCGTCTCGGTGATGGTTGGGGTCAGCGAAGCGGTAGCCGTGGGGGTTAGCGGGGTGGCAGTGGGTGTGGCGCTGGCAGTTGGGGTCGCCGAAGAGAATAGCCCCAATTTGGGTGCATTCGGTCCGGTGAACCACACAACAAGCAGGATGATCCCGATGATGACTAACAGGATGGCGATTCCCCACACCATATATGGCATCATCCGTTGGCGTTTCTTGTAAGAATCAATGATACTTTGTGGTGAGCTTTTTCCACTCATGGTTTATTTTCCTATCCTTTGTGCCGGTCCTTAATAATTCCGGTGTTTGTGAAAAGTCAATGGAATTCAACAAATGAGATTTTCTGAAAAGATTCTACCCGAAAATCGTAAATGGGACGAATCCCCATCCAGATTTTGTCCTCTCAATCGACGTCCAGGTGTTTCATCTACCAAAGAAACTGGATAAAAAGGGGAATTTCAACACGATTGTTTATTAGATAACACAATATCCCCAAACATTGCAAGGAAAATATGTCGAAATTAAGGAATTCTCGTGGCTGCTGGTCTGAATTCAAAGGAATTGCGAATTACTTTGGCATGAACTAAACTTTCATTATGTTATAATTTTCCATATAAATCGGCTTCCATATCAAGAATTGGAGAAAAGAAAATGGAAATCCAGCACAACCAACTGAAACGCTGCGACGTTATTAATATTAAAGGGCGTATCGATAGTGCCACTGCCCCAAAATTCGCCGAGGTGGCAAATGATATCGTTGAGGCAGGCCGTTTTCGGATCGTTTTCGATATGGATGGCGTAGATTTCATTTCCAGCGCCGGTCTGCGGGTTTTGATTGGTACACAGAAAATCTGCAAACGCTACAACAGAGGTGAAGTTGTCCTTGCCAATGTTCCCGCAACCATCATGGCCTCACTCGAACTGGCAGGCTTTACGCCCTTGTTTAAAATTTTTAATGATGCCGTCGCCGCAGTTGGCAATTTTTAAGGGTGAATTCGTTTGGATGCAAACGGTGATATTTCCCGGACGGTATGACAGCCTGGCAAAAATAGCCGAACTGGTTCAAAAGGCTTCCCAGGAATTTGGTCTGGACCCGTTAGCCGCATACGGCGTGGAAACTGCCGTGGATGAAGCCTGCTCGAACATCATCGAGCATGCTTATGGTGGCGAGGGGAAGGGCGAGATTGAATTTAATTACCGCATAGAAGGCGAATCCCTGATTATTAAGCTGCAGGACACCGGTAAAGGTTTTAACCCTAGAAAAGTTCCAAAACCAAAAATCAACGTTCCGCTTAAACAACGCCAGGAAAACGGTCTTGGTTTGTATTTCATGCATCAGTGGATGGATGAGATTAACTACGAAACCACTGGCAAGACGAATGTCTTGACATTAATAAAGCGAAAAGGTTAATTCATATCATGGATGCCGCCAGTCCGCATTCCAAACCGGATTGGAAGCTATTTCTTGAGCTGGGCGAGTCACTGCTCTCCCAGGATACTGTCGCTAGCCAGAGCAGCCTGATTAACCAGTTTATTTCGACGCACCTTCAGGCTCGAGCGGAATTCTGGTGTGCGCGACCAGCCTACCCGCTTCCATACGAACCGGACGTGCCCCTGCTGCCGAATGCCAGGGCGGCTGCCGTCGTGCGTAAAGCCCACGAAGATCAGACAGTTCAGATCCGGAAGTCCGGACCAGGCAAAAATACCCAGGCTGCCCTGCCGTTGGTCACTCAGGGTGTCTTGCTGGGCGTGCTGTTGGTCGAGCGGTCCTCCGACGATCCGTTTAGGTCTGAGGATTTAACCTTTCTGACGGGTGTTGCCAACCATGCTGCTGTCGCCATGCAGACCATGCGGCAGATCAGCCTGAAAAATTGGCGCTTCGACCAGTTAGCCCTGGTGCGTACGGTAAGCGCCCGGATTGCCAACCAGCGTAATCTGGAAGAGCTATGCCGTCAGGTGACTGGTCTAATCCAGGAAACTTTCGATTTCTATTTCGTCAGTATTTTCACCCTTGACAACAATGCGGCAGCGCTCCATTTCCAGGCCAGTTCCGGTCCATCCGGGCTGAATTTACATGAGCGGGATAACTTCTCGATTAAGCTGGGGGAAGGGATTGTAGGGACAGTCGCAGCCACCGGGCAGGAAATTCTGACGCCGGATGTCAGCGCCGAACCTTTATTTCGATTCAGTGATGCGCTGCCTGAAACGCGCGCCGAAGTTTCCATTCCGTTAAAGGTGGAGAACCGGGTACTGGGCGTGCTGGATGTGCAAAATGACGAAGCCCGTGCCATCCACGAATTTGACCTCAGCGTTTTACGCACCCTTGCGGACAATATTGCCCTGGCGATTGAGGGTGCCCACCTGTACACCCACCTCGGTAAGCGGGCGTTACAAATTTCAGCCGTCCTCGACATCAGCCACGCGGTGACATCTACCCTTGAGTTTGACGTGCTGCTGGATGTGGTGGTCAATTCCATCCGTAAGCACTTCGATTACGAATATATCCATATTTATTCGATCAATCCCGGCCGCCGCAAGATCATGTACGAGGCTGGCAGCGGCGATCGCAGCCAGTCTTTCGAGGATCTTCAGGTGACCTTCAACCTGGATGATCCAAACGGCATAATTCCCTGGGTAGCCCGTGAGGGAAAAACTCGTCTGGCAAACGATGTTTCCTCCGAACCACTCTACCGCCCTACCTTTCTCCGGCCTGAAGCCACCCGCGCCGAGCTGGCCATCCCGTTGGAGTACGCAGGCCAGGTGCTGGGTGTGCTTGATCTGCAATCCGAGCGGCTGAACGGCTTCGAAGAGCAAGACATTCCATTGCTTGAAGCCATGAGCGCCTCGATTGCTATTGCTATACGCAATGCGCGTCTCTATAATTCCGAGATCTGGCGGCGGCAGGTTGCGGATTCATTCCGGGAGATTGCTGGTTTGGTCTCGGCAAATGTGGCTCTTGACGACCTTCTCGAGCGCATCCTCACCCAACTGGACCGCAATCTGCCCGGCAAAGCGGCTGCAATCTGGCTCCTGACAGAAGATTACTCCAATGGCAACAGCGGGCAGCACAACTTGCGCCTGGCGGCTACCCGCGGTGTCGAGCCCGAGCGTCTGCTGACCTTGATGGAAGAGGAAAGCGCAGTTAGCAACCTGCTTTCGGAAATTATAGATTTGGAATCCCCCTTCATTCGCAGCCCGCACGAGCCTATCGGACCATTGGGCCGGGCGATGGGGTACGATAGGGATTACTCATCCATCTCCGCGCCGTTACGGGCAGGTGATGAACTGCTAGGCGTGCTTATCCTGGCGCACCCGGATGCAGGCTGTTATGGAGAGGAAGCCGGCCTGATTTCAATGACTTTTGCCAATAATGCAGCGGTCGCCATTCAAAATACCCGCCTGTTTACCTCAGCTCAGGAACAAGCCTGGATATCGACCATATTATTCAAAGTTGCGGAAGCAGCGCAGAACAGCCTGACCACCGACGAACTGCTGCAAACCATGGCGCGTCTAACGCCGTTGCTGATTGGCATCAAGAAATGCGCCTTTTTTACCTGGGACGAAAATTTACTTTCGTTTTTCATGAAATCGCATTACGGATTGGAGACTCCCGGTCTCGATAATTTGGTTTTAGGGCCGGATGTGCCAGTTATACAGCGGCTGATTTCGACCCGCATGCCGGTGTACATCGAAGACCCCATCCAGGAGCTCAACCTGGAAAGTCTGGTGCTGCCAAAGGCCGAAAGCACCCTGGTGATTTTGCCTCTGCTGTCGCGTGGCAAACTGCTGGGGGCGTTCCTGGTGGGCCATCAAAATGAAAACCTGGGCAGCGGCAGCGCATCTTTTGACCAGCAAACGCTCTCGCTGCTCCTCGGAATTGCTCAGCAAACTGCCGTAGCCATTGAAAATCTGGATTTGTTGGAAGCCCGCCAGGAAGAAGCCTACGTCACAGCTGTGCTCCTGCAAGTCGCTCAGGCGGTCGTCAGCCAGAATACACTGGAAGACATCCTGGACACGATCGTCCATTTGATGCCCATTTTGGTTGGCATTGATTCCTGCGCAATTTACCTGTGGCGGCCTGATACCCAGGGTTTTCAGGTTGCCAAGACCTTCAACAACAACGGTCATGAAGACCGCTACCTGGAAGGCAAGCTGTATGCTCACGGTCAATTCCCTTTGCTTGACGCGGTGCGGGAAAAAGATGAATTGCTGGCAAGCAAGGTCGATGACCCGGACATGTCAATTGAGGATTGGGCCAAATTGACCCATCTAATCCCCGGCGACGAGTTGAACGACCAGTATTCCCCAGGATCCAACTGGGTGCTAGCCGTGCCCCTATCCGTCAAAGGGGAAGTGCTCGGCGTGATGCTGGCAGCTGAAGCCGATGTGCCCCCCTCCTTCCACGAGCGGCGCCAGGAGATTATCAGCGGGATCGCCCAGCAGGTTTCCCTGACGATCCAGAATGACCGGCTCAACCTGGAGATGGTCGAGCGTGAACGCCTGGAGAAAGAGATCCAGCTGGCTCGCCAGATTCAACGCACCTTTTTACCCTCTCATCTGCCCGTTCTGGACGGCTGGGATCTGGACATTGTCTGGCAGACCGCCCGCGAGGTCGGCGGTGATTTCTACGACATCTTCAAACTTGGCTCGGATAAATTGGGGATTGTTATTGCGGACGTCTCAGACAAAGGCATGCCGGCCGCATTGTATATGACCGTCGCCCGCACGCTAATCCGGGCATTCGTGCGTCAAATCGCTTCGCCGGCAAAGGTTTTAGAGCGAGTCAACCGTTTGTTGGTGGTCGACTCACAGGATGGGCTGTTCGTTACTGCAGTGTATGCCGTACTCAACCTGCGGGAAGGCACACTGACGTATGCGAATGCCGGTCACAACCTGCCATTGATTGTTCACAAAGATACGCGTCGGATCGAACCCTTGCCAAAGGGCGGCATGGCATTGGGCGTGATGGCGAATAGTAAAATCCTGGAGCACACCTACGAAATTTGTCCCGGCGACCAGTTGATTTTATATACCGATGGAGTGAGTGAGAGTTATTCCGCAACTGGGGAGATATTTGGTGAAAAACGACTCACACAGGCTCTCGCCAACGCCCCTCAAGGTTCCGCCCAGGATACGATCCAGCACCTCAACCAGGTCATCCGGGATTTCCGGCAGGGAGCGCCTGCCAGCGATGACTTGACCCTGGTGGTGATCAACCGGCTGCTCCCCAATACTTGAGGTTAACAGGTGCTGACAAGAAAAATCAGGGTGAATACCGCCCGATTTTTGCGGTTTGACACCTGGTTCACCTACCGAACCGCGAAAGCGTCCCCCGGTCAATCCCTTAAGTTAAAAATGTCACTACTGGTACGAAACCTGCAAGTAAAAACATAATCCCACTGAGTGCGGGAGAGTTAACCTGCGGTTGTCCAGTCCTTAATCACCAAAGAACAGGGCCCACCAGATTTGACGACTTGAGATTTTCACTGGGGTAGGCGTGGTTTGAAGGATTTGATGCGGTACGGGTGTACTGTTGCCGAGCGGAACGATCAATTTTTCGCCTTCCCGGACCAGGCCGTTATTACGGGCATATTCATTGACAGCCGCATCCGAGGTGACGTACAGGATTTGCTCCTGCAGCTTGCTTTCGGTAGCCTTATTGGCTGAAACCTGGGTTTCCATTTTCGAAAGTTCAGTGTTGAGGCGGTTTAATTCGTTAATCCGGCCGTTGAAATCCATAAGGAGGAAAAACAACACTACAAACGCACCCATCACAGCCAGCTGTTTCCAGTTGATATGGAAATTTTTCATGCTCCAATCTTACAGCAAATTTCCCTGCCGGACAAGGAAAAACATGAGCTTAAACCAAAATCCCGCTTATCGCGGGATAGTAGTGCCGAAGGAGGGATTTGAACCCTCACGAGCGTATTGCCCACTACGCCCTGAACGTAGCGCGTCTGCCAATTCCGCCACTTCGGCGTTCAACAACGATCAGTATTTTATCGGATATTGGCAATTTGTCAACCTTTT
Source organism: uncultured Anaerolineaceae bacterium (assembly GCA_937863605.1). Classification (GTDB taxonomy): domain Bacteria; phylum Chloroflexota; class Anaerolineae; order Anaerolineales; family Anaerolineaceae; genus Bellilinea. The sequence continues at coordinate 24,579 of CALMGN010000179.1, read as the reverse complement.
GGACCAACAACCGTATCCAAAGTTAAACTGTCCCCATTCGCGCCTGGCAGGTTTGACTACCCGCAGGTCCATCGCGCCTCCAGTCTGCATGCTATAATCCATTGTGGGTAAATTTTGAGCATGGAATCCATCCTTTCGCAAATTTTCAAAGTGTTGCTCGAGCCGCCGGGGAATTTGATTTACCACCTGGTCATTGTTTTTGCAGCCATGGCTGGATTGCAAACAGTATTTCTGATGGAATTACCGGGGAATCGACCAACCGCTTTGCGGATGAAGATTGGCTTTTTGGTTATTATAGTCGGCCAGATAATTCTGTTCGTAGTCAGTATCCTGGGCTGGCAAAATATCATCGATCCGCATCTCGTTCTCCCGCTGCTTGACCGGACAATCATTGCCATTTCGCTGATTTGGATTGGTTGGATGGTTTTAGGTGCTCACGCAACGCGTGCTGCCGATTACGCTGTGGGTTTGTTGACCCTGATCGCTTTCCTTGTATTCGGTTTCGCCCTGATTGCCTGGGCACCCCTGTCTGGGCGTGCTAACTTCAACGGGTCACCCCTTGATCTCTCCTGGGTAGTGATCCTGCTGCTGCTCTCGGTTGCCAGTGCGATTCTATTGGCTTATTTCCGCCCGGAGAACTGGGGTACGGGCTTTGGATTTTTTGCCATCCTTTTTGCTGGCGGCTTGGTACATGTGATTCTGCCAGACACCCAAGGTGATTACCCCGCTGCTGTCCGGTTGGCATTGATTTGTGTATTCCCCCTGTTGCCTGGTTTAGCCTGGGTGCTAAAACCCGGTCGGGAGAAAACGCCTGGTATACCCCGTACACCAAGCTCCACAATTGCTGAAAATGACGCTCCAGGTCGTGAAATCCACAATCGGGTTCCCCTGAGTGACACCTCTGCCCAAACGCCGCTGATGCCGATCCAGACAAACACCGAACCGATAACATCCAAAATGGATGATCTGGAAGGACTATATTCCTTATTGGCCAAAAACCAGGAGGAATTGTCAACTACGCGTGAGGAACTGCGGCTATTACTCGAAGAAATGGATGCGCTGCGATCAGAACAAGAAACTGCCAGCTCGGATTTCACCCTTGAATCGATCCTGGCGGTGCAGCAGGAGTCCCAAAGGATGATCACCGCATTGGAAGCCGAAAATGCTTCACTGCGCATGGCTGCCCAGGAACAATTACTCGATGCACCCCAACCGGAAAGCGAGTACCTGGAACAAGAATTACGCTCGTCACTGGAAGAATTAGCCCGGCTGCAGAATGCATTGGCGGAAGCCAACATCACCATCATGAACCTGCAGCAGCGCGGTGCGCATCCCGGTCAACTTTCGCAGGATGCAGGCCAGAGGTTTCAAACCACATTGCAAAAACTCAATAGCCCGGTTTCTTCCATCCTGGCATACTCCGACTTGTTATCCGGCGAGGTGATTGCCGGTCTGGACCCGCTGCAGCAGAATTTCGTGACCCGCATACATGATTCAGCGAACCAGATCAAATCCTTGACAGATGAATTGATCCACACAAGCGAGCAAACCATCAGTCCGGTTGAATTGGCTACCGGACAGGTGGCAGTAAACCCGGTGATCGATCAGGCTGTTATCGACATTTCGCCCACCCTGGACCAAAAGTACATCGATATACACCTCGCAGTCCCGAGTTCCCTGCCCAAAGTGTTTGCAGACCGGGACGCGCTGCAACAAATCGTGACATATCTGCTGCAAAATGCCGCCGCGGTGACGCCAGCCCATGGAACCATCTCCCTGGATGCCCAAATAACCGAAGGGGAAGATGGCAGTCCATATCTGGTCATCCAGGTCACCGACGAAGGCGGCGGTATCCCGGCGGCTGAACTGGGAAAGGTCTTCGATCGGGATTATCGCCTGCTCCACCCGTCAGTCTCCGCCATCGGTGACCGCGGTGTCGAACTGGCAATCACCCGCACCTTAGTGGAGGCTCATCGCGGCCGCATTTGGGCGGAATCCGTCCAACCAGGCACTTCGACCATTAGTGTCCTCCTGCCGATTGAAAATCAACCCGTTTCGGGTTTTATGCATAGATGATGAATCCGCTGCGGAATGGGTTGCTTGGTATGGTAGGCGCTTTGACTACCGGAGCGCTCGTCCTTGGCGCTTTGGCGCTAGGTTTACTGGAGACCATGCCGATGCTATTGACTACCCCCACTCTGCGCGCCACATTGCCCGCCCCCAACCTGACCCCGCTTCCCGGTTCAGAGTTGGTTGCGACTACCGGCGGCATTCCCCGGCCGGTTTCCCAGGTGGTTCTTCCTGCCAGCCCGACTGCCTGCCCGCCACCAATAGGGTGGGAGACGTATATCGTCAGTTCCGGGGATGATTTACGCAAATTGGCAGAAACTCGCGGCAGTTCGCTGGAACAAATTAAGGCTGGAAACTGTCTTATCTCGGATATGATCCTATCGGATGCGGTTATCTATTTGCCACCCTTTGCTCCGCTCACTTACGCGGCCAGTTCAACCATCTCAGCAGTGGATTTATCACCGGTTACCACTGAATTAACCTGCGTCCAGCCCGCTGGCTGGATTACATACACAGTCAAACCCGGTGATAACCTGACGCGAATCGCTGTAACCTACCGCATTTCGATTTCTTATTTGAAACAGGTAAATTGCCTGGTGGAAAATACCATCCGCCCGGGATGGAAATTGTGGGTGCCGAACGTTCCAACCTCAACCTTCACCACCACACCGACCGCCACACAACAGCCGCCGAACACTATTGGACCATCTTCAACATTCACAGTGAATGCCACACTGACCGCAACTCACATCGCTACGGCTGCCTTCACCTTCACATCAACAACTATACCCACCATACCTCCCAACCCGGCGTATACGAACATCCCCACCGCCCCAGCAGCCACAACGACGACACCTGTGTTTACCTTAACGCCTTTCCCGACATCAGGTATACCGACTTCCACCCCGGAATAATCTCCCCCGGAGCCCAGGAAAATTCGTAGAATCGAAACTTTGTCAGCCTAATGAAAAAACTTTTCGCAATTGCCGCAATTTTTGTCTTCACCGCCCTGGCATGCAATTTGCCAGGGACCAGTTTAGGTGCGCAGCAATTTCCGCAAGCCATTGCACAGTTGTTGGTAACCCCTGACCCTAACGCTACCGCAACCCCCACGCCTTTTATGCCGGTTGAATCTACGGTTCAACCGGGTGTTGACCAACCCACCAAAGAACCAACGATCACTCCTACGCCGACGGCTACCATCCAGCCAACCCTGGCAATGTCGAAAGATGTGGTCAAAATCCTGCTGCTCGGCTCGGACTGGCGGCCAAATTCTGGTTACCGTACGGATGTAATGATGGTGGTTGCGATTAATAAAAAGACCGGCGCCACCAGCGTGGTCTCTTTCCCGCGCGACCTGTTCGTCACTCTCCCGGGGGTCCAACAAGAACGCATCAACACCGCCATGGCCTTTGGCGGCTTTAAACTCACCCAGGAGATGTTCCAATATAATTTCGGTTTTACGCCCGATTATTATCTGATGACCAATTTTCAAGGTTTTGTGAATATCATCGACAGCCTGGGCGGAATCAATGTATATGCCGGAAGCCAGTTATCGGACACATGTTCGCTCCCTATAGCTGATGAAGATGGAAATTGCACTATGGGCCCTGGGCGATTGGAAATGGACGGCGCTACCGCCCTGTGGTATGTCCGCTCACGTTACAGCACCAGTGACTTTGACCGCACCCGCCGCGCCCAGGAAGTGATGAAAGCTACATTCTTCCGGCTGATGAATCTGAACGCCGTCGCCCGCGCTCCGGAACTGTTCAACTCTCTGCGCAACAATGTAGAGACCAATCTGCCATTGGATGTTGCCATCAGCCTGGTTCGGTTCGCACCTGACCTGCTCGCGAATACTGAAAAAATCCATCAATACGCCATCGGTCCGAGAGAAGTCTGGGCTTGGAAAACGCCTGAAGGCGCTCAGGTACTGCTCCCCAACCCCGATCTGATTCAACCTTTGCTCTTTGAAGCATTGAATGTGGAATAGTAATTCTTAGAATTACCAAAATATGCCCACAATTTCCACGAAAAGTTTGACTTTCGTGGAAATGTGTTGTAAACTGATAAAATAATAAAGCTATACGCAAATTGACCTTCGCGGAGCTGCCATGCCAAAGGAAATTACTCCCGACCTTCACATCACATCTCAAACGCCGCTCTTGCCGACCATCGGGTCATGGGAGTTGTTCCTGCTAGACCAGGGAAAGTCACCTTACACGGTTAAGGCGTTCCTTGGCGACCTGCAGTTGCTGGCAAGTTTCCTTCCCCCGGATAAAACCGTCGGAACGGTTTCCACCAAGGATCTCAACAATTTTCTCACCTGGATGCAAAGCGGGCGCGGCGTCCCTTGCAGTCCCAAAAGTCTGGCGCGCCGCATTACATCCATCAAAGCCTTTTTCCGCTGGCTGCATAAAAGCGGGCGAATCATGGTGGACCCTGCCGAAAAAGTGATTCAGCAGTCCGTCATCAGCCCGCTGCCAACGGTGTTGACCCGTGACGAGCAGGAAAAAGTAATTCTTGCAGCTGAGAAGTACCGCAAAGCCAAAAAACCGGATGCCCGCCCTTACACGCTGCTAACCTTACTCCTATCGACCGGGATCAAAAAAGGGGAATGCCTGGCGGTAAACATTAACCACATCGACTTGGAGGCTCCAGGCGGACCCATTCTCTTCGTGCGCTACGCCAGTCCGAGCAACCGCTACAAAGAACGCAAGATTGAACTGCCCGCCGAATGGGTGGAGAGCTATCAGGAATACCTGACTCAATACCAACCCAAGGATGTGATATTCCCCTGGTCACCGCGCCGGCTTGAATACCTGTTGGAGGACCTGGGCGAAGACGCTGGTATCGAAAAACACCTCTCCTTCGACATGTGCCGCTGGACCAGTGTCTTGCGGGACTGGCAATCCGATATGGAGCACGAACAAATTCGCCAGAAATTGGGAATATCCAAAATCCAGTGGCGTGAAATCGGCATGAAACTGCGCCAGCTGTCTGCGCTGCAAAGCTGACCATTCACTCCCTTAAGATTTTTTCAACAGCCGCAACTGAACCAATTTGCGGCTGTTTTTTTGTACTTTTACGGTTTCCGCCGGACGATACCCGGGCACCCAGACCAATTGGCTGCCCGAGAACACCAGCGGCCAACCAACCCGTGCATCGCGCGGCATTTTTATATTCGTGAAGAAATCCCCCACCGTCAGGCTGCCCGATCCCACACCTAAAGGTTGGAAACGGTCACCGGGTGCCCGCCGCCGGATGGTCAGCGGCAGGGTCAAGCTGCTCGCATCCAGGACCGCTGTATTTGGGCTGCTGCTGTTATCAAATACCAAATCACCTTCAACATCCAGCCAATGTGCCTGAATTTCCCAGCCGTTTTCAAGCTCCACGATCGCGGGAACAGCCAATTCCAGCCTGCGATCCGCCGGCGATACTGGCCATTCGGGTTCAATGACCAGAACCCCTGCCAGGGCAAGGATAAAACGGTCACCGCTTACCCAGGCGTCCAGTCCGTCAGCCAGGTTAGCCTGTAACCTACTTTTCGAACCTGAGAGCAATGCGGCTGCCCGTGTGAGCGCCGCCCGGTCGATGTCTTCGCTTATCGGGAGAAGTTCCCAGACCGCCAGACGGATAATTTCCAATTGCGTGCCAGACGGCATGGCTGCCAGTTGCGAGCGGTCAAAACTGCGAAAACCATTCCCTGACCCCCGGAGAATTAGCTGGTACTTCTCATAAACGTCTCCCTCCAGGACCTCCAGCGAGCCGTGGACATTGGCTGCCAACCCCGCCAGCCGTTCTTTGATGCGTGGATTGTAACTCGCAAGCTGAGGGATCAATTCCAGACGGATGCGGTTGCGTAAGTAAGTCGGGTCGGCATTCGTGGCATCCGTTCGTGGGCGAAGGTCATTTTCCCGGCAGTAAACTGCCAACTCCTCCCGCCAAGTCTCAAGTAGAGGCCGTATCAGTGGGATTGTGCTTGAATAATTGTGCAGAAACGTTCGCGGCTGCATTCCGCGCAAACCTTTAAGCCCGGCGCCGCGAATAAGGTGCAGCAACACCGTTTCAACCTGGTCATCAGCGGTATGCGCTGTGACCACCGCCTGGGCACCAAGCCGTTCTGCCTCCAAAAATAGAAACTGGTAGCGCGCCTTGCGGGCAGCCGCTTCGATGGATAATTTTTCAGTTGCAGCCAATTGCGCAACGTCGCCATCACCGCGAATGAATGCACAACCCAGGTCCTTGGCGGTCCGAGCTACAAACTGAGCGTCCCCCTCAGCTTCCGGGCGTAAATGGTGGTTGAAATGGGCTGCGGTAACTTTGAACCCTGAATTGTGCAGCAAGTGGAGCAGCGCCAGACTATCCACCCCGCCGGATACACCAACCACCAGCGGATATCGTTTATCCAGCCCAGGCATTTTACTTAAGAAAGTTTCGATTCGGTCAGCCAACACGCCATGATTATAGCATCTGGGCGGTGGGAGGCCAGCCATCTTTGGGAGCGGCCTATCAACCAGGCCCGCAATTTGAAATTTTATGCGTATAATGATGCTATCAGCTAGCTAGCCGTTCCCGTTTATGCTAGACTGACGTTGATTCCTATTATTACCAATATACTGGTACAATTTTCCCTAAACAGGACGAAATTAGAAGGGGTGTCTAAATTAGTTTCTCCTGCCCTTCATAAAGGATTCGAATTGTTTGGTTCCATCACGGAGGGAAGCTTCAATGGCTGAAAAAATCTTGATCGTGGATGATGATCTGGAGACATTACGCCTGATCGGTATGATGCTCCAGAAACAGGGATATCAGGTCGTATCAGCCAAAGATGGCACAGAAGCAATATCCATGGCTTTAAACGAACATCCGGACATGATCGTCCTGGACATTATGATGCCGGATCCAGATGGATATCAGGTCGCCAAGCATCTACGCTCTGAACCTCAGACTGCCACCATCCCCATTCTCATTTTCACGGCCAAATCCCAGCTTGACCAGAAGGTTGCTGGCTATGAGGCAGGCGCAGACGACTATCTAACCAAACCCGTCCACCCAGCCGAATTGATTGCACGCATTCGCGCATTGTTCACCCGGGCGAAATCGCGCGGGACCGGACCTCTGCTCACCCGGCGCGGTTATGTAGTGGGTATCATGGCTGCCAAAGGCGGGATGGGAGTATCCACCCTGGCTCTCAACCTGGGATTGGGTTACTACCAGAAAACCCGCGCAGAGGTGATAGCCGCCGAGATGCGTCCAGGGCAAGGGACCTGGGCCGGGGAATTAGGCTTCAACCAGGATGAAGGTCTTACCAGCCTGCTGGCCATGCGCGCCGGTGACATCACTCTGGAGGATGTAGAACGCCATCTAACCAGCACAACTTACGGCATTCGCCTGCTGCTTAGCACGCACAAAGCTGCTGACAGCACCAAATTGATTAATGCCGTTCCACAACTTGAGGTCCTGTTGTTTCACTTGTTCACCCTGGGCTCATTCATCATCCTGGATATCGGGTCGCCATACACGCCGGGGTTGGAAAAAATATTGAGTATGATTGATGAGTTAATCCTGGTGACCGAACCGCAGCCACATTCGGTAAAACGCACTGGCCAGTTGATTGAAGAATTACCAAATCTGGGGTTTGCCGCCACCAAGACGCTTTCGGTGATCATCAACAACCGCGTCCGTGCGGATATGCAACTCTCCGCCATCCAGGTCCAGGAAATGCTGAACCGGACCAAGACTCCCTTTATTCCCGGGGTGACGGAACAATCCTATCAGGCAGCGGTGCGCAATATTCCACTCGGCTTTTTGCAACCAGACGGTATTTATATGCAGCAGGTGAACGAACTGGCTGCTCAGTACGCGGCTCGACTGAGAAATGATCAATTCCGCAGCCCAGGATTCCCTACAACAAGCAGCTGACCTGATCCTGGGTGCTCAATATTTTGTAGCATTTACCGGAGCAGGGATTTCGACGCCTTCGGGGATACCTGACTTCCGCTCCGCCGGTAGCGGACTCTGGACGCAGTCCAACCCGATGGAAGTTGCTTCCCTTACAGCTTTCCGTAACCACCCCGAAAAATTTTTCAACTGGTTGCGGCCGTTGGCTCAACAAATAGGGTCCGCCCGCCCCAATCCGGCGCATTTGGCACTGGCAAAGCTGGAACAGGCTGGACGGTTGAAAGCGCTGATTACTCAGAATATCGACGGGCTGCACCAGCGCGCTGGCTCGCAAGCGGTGATTGAGGTGCACGGTTCCATGTCCACCCTGGCTTGCCCGCGCTGCCAGGCAACTTATTCGGCTGATCCCTATTATCAACCGTTTGTGACGGACAACGTTTTACCGCGCTGCGCGAATTGCCAGGCACTACTCAAGCCGGATATCACGCTGTTCGAAGAGATGCTGCCCGCGCAGGCCTGGGAAAATGCAATGGAACACAGTCAGGCAGCGGATTGTTATATGGTAATTGGCAGTTCACTCGAAGTTTCACCCGCCAACGGACTGCCGCGCCTTGCTTACCAAAACGGCGCAAAAATCATCATTAACACCCTCTCCACTACCTACCTCGACCGTAAAGCGCAGGTGGTGATCCGCGCCGACGTGGCCAGAACATTGCCGCTGATCGTCGAATTGGTGCTGCAGGGGGCAAAACCAGTAAACTAGCGGCTGCCGCGCCGGCCAAACTGCCTCTCCAGCAAATCTACCGACAGGTGGATCATCGTCGGGCGGCCGTGCGGACAGGTACGCGGCGATTGGCAGCTTTCCAGATCCTGCAGCAAAGCCTGCTGCTCGTCGGTTGTTAGAACTTGCCCGGCCTTAACCGCAGCTCGTTTGCACACGCGGGCAATAATGCGCGCCTCGATCTCGTTGGCCAGCGGGGTTTCATCCTCTTCGAAATCTTCAACCACCACCCGCACTGCTGCTGCCGGGTCAGTGCCTGCCAGGATGGCCGGTACCGCCCGCACCCTGAAAGTATTCGGACCAAAGGGTTCAATATCAAAGCCGTAATCCGTCAGGATATCCGCCTGCTGCTCAAGCAACTGGGCGCTCTGCGGCGGCAGCACGATCAATGCCGGCTCAAGCAGCGTCTGGGATGGGATTTTTTGTTGATGCTGCCGGATCATTTTTTCGAACAATACCCGCTCGTGCGCAGCATGCTGGTCGATCAGGTACAACCCGCCAGGACCTTCAGCAACCAGATATGCTGCACCAACCTGCCCGACCAGCCGCAGCAGCGGCACCTGACCGCTGGGCAACGCAGGTTGGGGGACAGGGGGAACGCCTTCGGTGCCGGATTCTTGCGCGGGTTTGGCTAGGAGATCGGCAGCCATGTCCCAGGCGGGGTCAACCGCCCTTTGTTGATAGACTGGCGCATTCCAATATGGAGTGCTTACATTCGGCACGGGCGAATAGGCCAGCAAGGCGCGTTTGACTGCCCGCTGTACTGCCGAAAAGACCTGGTCAGGCGAACGGAAGCGCACTTCTGCCTTGGCTGGATGGACATTGACGTCCACTTCTTCCGGTTCAAGCTGGATGAAGAGCACTGCCAGCGGGTAGCGCCCGACCATGAGCAGCGTGTGATAAGCCTGCATCAAAGCAGAAATCAGCGCGGCATCCTGCACCCAGCGCCCGTTGATAAAAAACGTAATTTCCCGCCGGTTCGATCGGGTCAGCGCCACCGGGCTGATAAAACCGCTCACCTGGATGTCTTCTTCCAGGGTTACTTCCAGCATCTGGCGGGCAACATCTACCCCGTAAAACTGCGCCAGAATTTCGCGCCGGTTATTGTTTCCGGCGGTCCGCAGTACAGTTTTTCCATCCTGCTGGAGTTCGAAGCGCACCCGCGGATACGCCAGAGCATAGCGCATTACCAGGTTATTCACCTGATTCCGCTCGGTCATGTCTGATTTAAGAAATTTTAGGCGCGCCGGGACGTTGTAAAACAAATCCTCGACCCGTATGACTGTCCCGATCGGGATTCCAGCCGATGTCACCTGCCCGCCTTGCCCGCCTTCGATTGACATACGGGCTCCTAATTCAGCGTTTTGCTCGCGTGAGATCACGGTCATCCGGGCGACGGAACCGATGGATGCCAGGGCCTCTCCGCGGAAACCTAAAGACCGGATATGGAACAAATCTTCGGCGGTGCGTAATTTACTGGTGGCATGCCGGGTGACCGCCAGCGGTAGTTCGACCGGGGGAATTCCCGTTCCGTCGTCCGCAATTTCAATGATTTTCCGCCCAGCCTGTTCGACACGAATTGCAATCGTCGTGGCGTCAGCATCCAGCGCATTTTCAACCAGTTCTTTTACCACCGAGGCGGGGCGTTCTACCACCTCGCCGGCTGCAATCTGGGATGCTACATCGTCGGCTAAAATTCGGATCGCCATAAGTTTCCTCTGCGTGTGATTATACCTGAGCGTGGAAATTTGCTTTCTCCAATGTCGAAAGAATAAGAGCTTGCTTAGAAATCCGCAGCAGCTCCTGGAACTCGTTCCAAGCGCAGGAGGTTTCGAGTATACTCAAGGCATGGCGCTCGATACCCTGATTTTTGATCTGGATGACACGCTTTATCCCCCCTCCACCGGCGTTTGGGATGCTATCGGGGACCGGATTAACCAGTTCTTACGGGATAACCTCAAGCTCAAACCGAATGAAGTGGTTCAGGTACGTGATGAACTATTCCACACCTATGGGACCACTCTGCGCGGGTTGCAAATCGTCTATGGAATCGATCCTTATAAGTACCTGAATTACGTGCATAATATCCCTTTGGAGAGCTACCTGCAGCCCAACCCGGCGCTAAGACGGATTTTGAAGCAAATTTCCACCCGCAAGGTGATTTTCACCAATTCCGATCAAAACCATGCGCTGCGTGTTATCGCACAGTTGGGATTGGACGGCATCTTCGAACGCATCATCGATGTGCTGGATGTGTCCCCGCACTGCAAACCGCAGCCGGAAGCGTTTCAAAAAGCGCTCAACCTGCTCGGGAACCTCGATCCAGCCCGCTGTATATTGATTGATGATTCGCTGCGAAACATCAACACCGCCTGCGAACTCGGCTTCCACACCATCCTGGTCGGAAATCATAACGGGAACGCCAGTGCAGCCAGCGTCAGGGTCGATACCCTGGAGGATCTGCCGCTGGTCGCCGATCTACCCTTTCTAGAAGGGATCTGGAGGCCGGATTGAATGAAATCTCGCCCATCGGTTGGGCATTAATCGGCATCGTGACCATCATTGTTTTCTCCAGCTACTGGAGTTTGCTGTCGATGCTGCGTAAAAAAAATAAAAATCCAGACACGCCTTCATGGTCGAAATCATGGCGCATGATGACCAATCCCTGGGAATCTGAAAACCGCGAAATGGATAAACTTTCCAAAGAGGTAGCCAATCTTGGACAACGCGACGCATCGGATGAGGCGCAAAACCCACCGCAAGCCTGACCAAAGCTTCCGCGGTTTTTACCTCCCGTCAGTCAACTTTCACTGCCCACCTCAATGGTAATTTTCACTGGAGATTAGAATGGAATCAAAACCTTTACGAATAATCGTTGCCCTTATCATCGCAATTTTTCTCATGCTTGTGAGCTTCGCGGGCGGGATATTTACCGGTATTAACCTCCCGTCAAACCTCAACCTGCCATCCGGCCTCTCGCTGCAGGCGACATCCCAGAGTCAGCCCACCCCCGAAGTGGCTAGTACCCCGGTCGATCGAGAAACCTTGTTCAGGCCCTTCTGGCAAGCCTGGGATCTGGTTCACAAGCAGTACGTAGAACAGCCGGTTGACGATACAACCCTGATGCGTGGCGCGATCAGTGGAATGCTGAGTTCGCTTGGCGATCCCAACACTGCCTATATGGACCCGATCCAATACCAGCAAGCCAATGCGCCGCTGGAAGGTTCCTATGAAGGCATTGGTGCCTGGGTGGATCCCACTGGTGAATTTTTGACCATCATCAGCCCGATGGAAGGGTCGCCGGCAGAAGGCGCTGGATTAAAAAGTGGTGACATGATCACCGCTGTGGATGGGTCCAGTGTTGTCGGCATCGACCCGACCCTGGTGCTGCGTCAGGTGCTTGGCCCGGCCGGATCAACCGTAGTCCTTACCATCCAGCGTGAAGGTGAAGAAAACCCCTTCGATGTCAGCATTGTGCGCGAGAAAATCGTGATACCACTGGTCACCAGCAAAATGCTAGACAACAACATTGCCTATTTGCAAATCATCCAATTTGGCGACAAGACGGAAAACAATGTCCGGGATGCGCTGAAAGAACTGATGAAGAATAAACCCCAGGGTTTGATCCTTGACTTGCGCAATGACCCGGGCGGCTATCTGGACACCGCCATCGCTGTTGTTTCGCAATTCATCCCGGACGGAGTTGTGATGTACGAAGACCATGGAAACGGTGAGAGAGTCACCTTTACCGCCCGGCCAGGTGGTTTGGCCACCGAAATTCCGCTGGTAGTGTTGGTCAACGAGGGGTCAGCTTCCGCATCTGAAATCACCGCCGGCGCTATTCAAGATCGCGGACGCGGGACATTGGTTGGAACCACTACTTTTGGCAAAGGCACCGTCCAGTCCTGGTCAACCTTGGTAGATGACCAGGGTGCCATCAAAGTGACCATCGCCCACTGGCTGACCCCAAATGAGCGCCAAATCCACGGGGTTGGGCTGACCCCCGATGTCGAGGTTCAACTGACCGAAGAGGATGTTAAAGCCAACCTCGACCCGCAACTGGATAAAGCAATTGAAATTATCTTGGCTGCGCCAAATTAACTTGACCTGTGGCTATACGGCACTGGATATCAGGAGATTATTGTTATGAAGCAGAATACCGCGACCATCGCAATTGTGTTGCTATTTGCAATTCGCGGTAGCGTGGGGAGTCTACATTTCAGATATAATAGCAGGCAGCCCAGCCGCGGAAGCCGGCCTTCGAGTTGGTGATATCATTACACAAATAGGCGGCACGCCAATTGACGAAAGCCACCCTTACCTGAATACGCTGTATAGTTTCGCACCTGGTCAGGAACTGGAAATTCAATTTAATCGCAATAACCGTTCGCAAAGCGTCTCCCTCGTACTGACCGAATCCCGTTAAAACGTTGGTTGCTCCACATTGAAAAAATTCGTCGTCGCCCTCATCGTTTTGCTAGCAATCATTTTCCTGATCACTAGCTTCAGCGAACTACGCCAAATCGGGCTGGTGCTGCAAGAAGGCAATATATTTATTATCGGCCTGGCGGTGCTCATCGAAATCGGATGGATTCTTGTATTAGGCAAATCCTTTCAAACGCTCTTCCGCATCGTTGGCATCCGTAAAGAATTGATCCCGCTGGCCCGTCTGGTTGCAGCGGTGAATTTCATCAACATCGTCGCCCCAAGCGCCGGCGTTAGCGGGATGGCAGTCATCTACTCAGACGCCATGAAAAATGGACATTCCTCCGCCCGCGTGACCGTTGGCAGCATGCTTTTCCTTTTATTTGACTATTTCGGCCTGCTGAGCATCATCTTCGTCGGTCTCATAATCCTCTTCTTACGCAATACCTTAAATGCGGCGGATGTTATCGCCTTCCTGCTCTTCCTGGTCCTGGCGCTAACCCTGGGGGGATTGCTCTACCTGGCCTCGCGTTCAGAAACGCGATTAATTCAGGTGGTATCCTTTATCGCCCGCACAGTCAACAAAATCGTCAAACCGTTCCGCAAACATGAGGTTCTAAGTGAGGAAAATGCTAGAATTTTTGCCTGCGAAGTCGTGGAAGGCGTCCAGGCGTTGCAGCATGTTCGGCGCGGTTGGCTGCGCCCGCTAATCCTGACGTTGTTGAATAAGTTGCTGCTGGTTAGTATTTTAGGCATCATCTTTTTAGCGTTTAAAGTACCAACCACGATTGCCGTGGTGGTGGCCGGTTTCAGTATCGCCTACTTGTTCGTCATTATTTCCCCCACTCCCGCCGGCGTTGGCATCGTCGAAGGTGTAATGACCCTGGCCTTGAAGTCACTCGGTATTCCCCTGGAAGCCGCCATGGTGGTGACTCTGGCCTACCGGTCGGTTACTTTCTGGTTCCCTTTGCTGCTGGGAATGATTTCTTTCCGCTCTCTGCACCAGGTGTAAGTTGCATCTTTGTTACGATCTTAGACAACTCAACCCCTTAATTGACAGTTCTGGGACACACGGGTATAATCAACCCTTGCTGAAATTTGAACTTTGGGAGAAAAGTAAATGGAAAATCCCGTCGTATCCGATAGCACCACCCAGGAATTAAAAGCAAAAGCTAAATTCACCGGGAAAGTGCAAAGAACCTCTCTGGCTGGCGCCGTAATAGATATCGGTGTCGGCAAACCGGCAGTGATTCATGTATCGCAGCTTGTTTCTCCGACCGGCCAGACGATTAAAAGTGTAAAAGAAGTCTTGCAGGAAGGTCAGGAAGTCGAAGTCTGGGTTCGCAAGGTCAAAGAAGACCGCATCGAATTGACCATGATCAAACCCCTTGACCTCGATTGGCACGAAATCAAGAAGGACATGGTCGTCAAAGGCAACGTGGTTCGAGTTGAGACCTTTGGCGCATTCCTCGAGATTGGCGCCGAACGCCCAGGGCTGATCCACATCAGCGAGTTAGCCCATGGGTACGTCCGCACCCCGGGTGACGTTGTCAAAGAAGGCGACGAGCTCGAGGCCCAGGTGATCGACGTCAACAAGAAAAAGAAGCAGATCAAACTCAGCTTGAAGGCACTGCAGCCTGAACCAGTTAAAGAAGAAGTTGAATATCAGGCGCCGGAAAAGGGCAAAGACAAACGCCGCAAGAAAGACACCAAACGCAAAAAGGGTGATGAAGGCTATATGTCGGCTGAAGAAATTGCTACTCTGAGCGGTAATACTGCCGCCAAGGAAGCCGAGCCGACCTTTATGGAGATCGCCATCCGCGAAGCCATGGAAAAAGCCAAATCCCGCAAAGCTGAGCCAAAAGCCAAAAAGGTGAAAGCTTCCAGTCTGCAGACCGAGCAAGAAGATCTGCTGGCTCGCACCCTTGAGAAAAAGATCGATTCTTCACGGGAAAGTTAGCCGGTTCCAATAATAACAATTGGTTGACCCGCACTTTCAAAACATCGCTGCGCCATCAGCCATGATGACTGCCAGGGATTTTCAAAGTTCCTCCGGTTTTCACCCCCTTCGGGTCTGAACCGGCGGTTTCAGCACCCCAAAACAGAAAACTTTACCTGCCTGGCAAAAACGCCAGGCAGGTTTCTTTGCAGGATCAATTTTTACCAAATATTTGACAGATTTTGAGCCGGATTGTGGTAAACTATTTTTATTAAACGGGTTTTTTCCGGCACGACCGGGTGGAAGTGGTTTTAGGTTAATTCCTCCCGGTGTTTTATTTGAAAGGGCAGCTTACGGCACCAGGCGTTTCACCTAATTGCAAGTTTATTCGCATTTCCCGGAGGGAGGCGTCGGTTCATCGGCCCTCCCTCCGCCGCTTAATAACCTTATTTTCTCTTCTGGAGGATTAATGCCCACAAAATACATTTTCTACACCGGCGGCGTGGTCAGTTCGGTTGGAAAAGGCGTAACCGCAGCTGCAACGGGGCGACTCCTTAAAGAGCGCGGGTTCAACGTAGTCGTGCAAAAGTTGGATCCATACATCAATGTTGACCCGGGCACTATGAGTCCTTATCAACATGGTGAAGTCTTTGTGCTGGATGACGGCGCTGAAACCGACCTTGATCTTGGCCATTATGAACGATTCATCGACGTCCGCCTGAGCAAAGTCTGTAATATGACCACCGGTCAGGTGTACGCCGAGGTCATCGGCAAAGAACGGCGCGGTGACTTCCTGGGCGGGACTATCCAGGTCATCCCCCACATCACCAATGAAATCAAGCGCCGCATCACTCAAGTGGCTAAATCTACCGGCGCTGAAATCGTTCTGGTCGAAGTAGGCGGGACAGTCGGTGACATTGAAAGCCTGCCATTTTTAGAATCGTTGCGCCAGCTGCGCGGTGACCTTGGGCGTGAAAATACCTTCTTCATCCACGTTACCTGGCTGCCCTACATCGGTGCTACCGGCGAATTAAAAACCAAACCGACCCAGCACTCTGTGGCTGAGCTGCGCTCGATCGGTATCAACCCGGACATGGTGGTCGCCCGCTCGGATTATCCGGTTGACCGCGCCATCATCGACAAGCTGGCCTTGTTCTGCGACGTTGACAGACGCGCCGTCGTGCCAATGGTCACCAGCAAGAACCTTTACGCCGTTCCATTAATGCTCGAGGAGAACGGAATTGCTGATTACATTCTGGAAAAATTCGGGCTGCAAGCCCGTAAAAAACCGGATTGGACGGATTGGAAACGCCTGGTAGCTCAGGTGGATAAGCCTCGTCCGAGCGTGCGGGTCGCGCTGGTCGGAAAGTATGTCGAGCTGCACGATGCCTATATGAGCGTGCGCGAGTCGCTCTACCACGCTGCCCTGCACCTGGGGGTCACCGTCGAAATTGACTGGATTCATTCCACTGACCTGGAACGCGGGAAGAATCTGGATGTCGTCCACAAGGCGGATGGAATCCTGGTTCCTGGTGGTTTCGGCAGCCGCGGCATCGAAGGAAAAATTCTGGCAGCCCGCACCGCCCGCACCGAGAAGATCCCTTACCTGGGGTTGTGTCTTGGAATGCAGTTGATGGTGGTTGAATTCGGGCGTCACATACTGGGAGATGAAACGGCAAATTCAACCGAATTTGACCGCTCAACACAGCATCCGGTCATTGACCTGATGCCCGACCAGCACGAGGTCACCGACATGGGCGGCACAATGCGGTTAGGCCTTTATCCGTGCGACCTGCAGCCGGGGACGCTGACCTATGCAGCCTACAAACAAGATCAGGTGCAGGAACGCCACCGCCATCGCTTTGAGTTTAACAATGCCTATCGTGAATCATTGACCGCCGCCGGGCTGCGTATTTCAGGTCTGTCACCCGACGGACGCCTGGTGGAAATCGTCGAGTTGGCCGATCACCCCTTTATGGTCGGCACCCAGTTCCACCCCGAGTTCCTCTCACGCCCCAACCGTCCGCATCCTCTTTTCAAAGCCTTTGTCCAGGCTGCCTGCGACCGGGCGGGAATCAAGACGCACCCGTTTGTTGTCACCGTTGTGAAAGAAAAAGCAAACAAGAAATAATTGTGCTTTCGTTCACAAGTCAGCCCTCAAGTTGACCGGAAACCGGTTATACTTGAGGGCAATCGTTTTAACAAGCTACAGGCAGTATTGCCTGAAAATCTCATGACGAGGGAGAACAATGGATACTACAATTGAATCAATCTTTGCCCAAGAAGTATTAGATTCACGCGGAAACCCGACGGTTGAGGTCGAGGTCATTTTGGGTGACGGCAGCTGGGGACGCGCTGCAGTGCCCTCAGGCGCTTCTACAGGCACGCACGAAGCGTTGGAAATGCGTGACGGGGATAAATCCCGCTATAACGGAAAAGGCGTTCTCAAAGCAGTGGAGAACGTAAACAATGAAATCGCCGATGCCCTGGTCGGATGGGATGCTGTTGAGCAGAAAGCCCTCGACATGGCCTTGCTGCAGTTGGACGGCACACAGAACAAGTCCAAACTGGGCGCCAATGCCATCCTGGGTACCAGTCTGGCAGTCGCTAAAGCTGCCGCGAACGCTCTTGGTTTGCCGCTTTACCGCTATATCGGCGGCGTTTATGCGCACGTCCTGCCCGTTCCGATGATGAACATCCTTAACGGCGGCGCGCACACCGCCTGGCAGTCCACGGACGCCCAGGAATTCATGGTCATGCCGCTTGGCGCTCCCTCCTTCGCTGAAGGACTGCGCTGGGGTGCCGAAATTTACCATGCCCTCAAAACCGTCCTCAAGGCCCGCGGATACCCGACCCTGGTCGGTGACGAAGGCGGCTATGCCCCCCCGCTCAAGGCCAATGTGGAGGCCGTAGAGGTGATTCTGGAAGCCATCGAAAAAGCCGGCTATAAAGCTGGCGAACAGGTTGCCATTGCGCTCGACCCGGCAGCCTCGGAATTCTACGATGCCGAAACCAGGACGTATAACCTGCGTAAAGAGGGTCGTAAACTCTCCAGCGACGAGATGGTAGCCTTCTGGAAGAACTGGGTGGACCAATATCCGATTGTTTCGATTGAAGACGGGTTAGCCGAGGATGACTGGGACGGCTGGAAGCACCTCACCGCAGAAATTGGCGACCGCATTCAGCTGGTCGGCGACGATCTACTGGTAACGAACCCGGCGCGCGTTCGCCGCGCGATTCAGGAAAAAGCCTGCAACGCATTGCTAGTGAAGGTCAATCAGATCGGCTCTTTGACCGAGACCATCGAAGCCGTCGAAACCTGCCACCGCGCTGGCTGGCGGGCTGTGACCTCCCACCGCTCCGGTGAGACCGAGGACTCGACCATCGCTGATCTGGCAGTTGCGCTGAATACCGGTCAAATCAAAACCGGTGCACCCGCCCGCTCAGACCGCGTCGCCAAATACAATCAGCTTTTGCGCATCGAAGCCGAGCTGGGCGAAACCGCTGCCTACGCGGGTTGGAACGCTATCCGCCGCGGGTAAAAAACGATTAATCTAGACCTACAGGGCGGGAGAAAATGTCCCGCCCTTTATTTTCCTCAATAGTTATCGGCTATACGCAATATTATTGGTTCATTTCAGTAGCGGCACAGGGATTTTCACAATTCGCTATGATTTTCCACTATCCCCGTGCCCAGACCTTTACATGGCGTAGAGCGTGGTACGTTCCGAACGCGCTTTACGCATGTTTTATCTGACACCATGCCGAGTAATCTGCATCGGTCGATTCTTTTGTAGCGGCACGGGGATTTTCACAATTCGCTATGATTTTCCACTATCCCCGTGCCCTGGTTTTTCACTTCACAATGTGTGGTGCATTTTGAGCGCACCCTATCGAACAATATATTCCAAAACCGGCTTTAAAAATGCCTCAGGGCATTCTTCCTGCGGCACATGACCGCAGGCGTCCACGGTCACCAGTTTTGCATCCGGCAATGCCTCAGCGATCCGCTGGCTCTCCGCTGGCGGAATAATCCGGTCATCGTCCCCGCTAATGACCAGCACTGCAAACCTTATTTCCCCCAACCGCTGTCCTAGATCGGTTTCACGGTTGACTTTGGTGTACTCCCACAACGCAACGTCCCAGTTGGCAATCTGCAGCGGCTTACGATAGGCTGCCTTGTCCTCGGCAGTGAATTTCGAATAATCGTGCCAGGAGGCCTCCAGGAAGGCGTCCCCCTGCTTGCCAGCCAGTGATCGTGACAGATACGGGCCTAGCCGCTTCATCTGCGGCGTATCAGCCAACCAACGTGCGATTCCCGACATCCCGCCGGTGGCAAAAACGGCAGCATCCACCAGGACCAGCCCGCTGACACGATCCGGGTAAGTTAGCGCAGTTTGCAGCGCAACCGTCCCGCCAGCTGAGTGCCCCACCAGAACCGCTTTTTCCACGTTTAGCGCATCCATTAACCCAACCGTTAGCTGCACCTGGAACTCATTGGAATACGGGTTTTCGCTGGTCCACTCGCCGGGCACGGGGCGGTCCGTCAGGCCAAAGGCTGGGCGGTCAAAGGCAATCACGGTTCCCTCGGCAGCCAGCGAATCCATCACCTTGTGCCAGGTGTAGATGCTTGAGCCAAACCCGTGCAGTAGAACCATCACTGGTTTGCCGGAGCCGGCCATTTTATAATGCACCTGAATGGAATTGACCTCGATGAAGTGGCTGTCGGAGTCGGCCAGGTCGGCCACCGCTATCGTCTCAGGCAGCGGCGGGATCGGCATGATGAGCGGTCCGACCAGCACAACCAGCAGAACCAGGATGAAAATAAAGGCAAAAAATCGCAAAGGATGCATACCAATTACCCCCGATTTAGAAATCCCTGGGACTCATTCCGTATCTAAAAGGTTTTTCGCCCGCTGCCAGATGGCATCGAACATTTCGATGGTGAGGCGGCCAGTTTGCGTATTCTGTCGGCTGGGATGGTAGGACGCCAGTAACCAAGGTAGGCCATCGCCCAGTTCATATAACGCGTTGTGAGCAAATTCCAGCCGCCCGACCGTGTGCCCGTGCCCTCGGAATATCGCCAGCACCTGTTGGAAGGCCAGGCTGCCAAGTGCCACGATCCCTTGAAAACCGGTTAGCAAATCCATTTCAGCCTCCAGATAGGGTTGACAGGTACGGATCTCTTCGGGGTTCGGTTTGTTATCCGGCGGGACGCAGAGGCAAATGGCGGTGATAAACACATCCTGCAGCCTTAGCCCGTCATCCCGTTGAACGGTCGTCGGCTGATTGGCCATCCCAACCCGATGGAGAGCGGCATACAAAAAGTCGCCGGATGAATCACCCGTAAACATGCGCCCGGTGCGGTTTGAGCCGTGCGCTCCCGGCGCCAGCCCAACCACCAGCAGCCGGGCATGCGGGTCGCCGAAGCCAGGCACTGGCTTGCCCCAGTACTCCCAGTCGCGAAAGGCGCGTTTTTTGACACGGGCAATATCCTCGCGGTAGCTGACCAACCGCGGGCATAGACGGCAGGCGGTGATGCTGGCGTTCAGCTCAATCCATTTTTGCTGGTTGCTTGGAACGATCCCATCCCCGCCTGCGCCAGAAGATTGAAGCGAGTCTAAATTTTGAACCGGGGTCATTCGCTTTCGGCGATGGTGACCTTGAGCAGTTTGCCCGCCGGGCTGTTTGGCCGCATTGGGTCGCGCAGTGGAATGGCCATCAGCACATCCAAACCTGAAGTCACTTCGCCAAAAACCGCGTGCTTGTTATCGAGGTGCGGCGTTGGCACATGGGTGATGAAGAACTGTGATCCGTTGGTTTGCGGCCCGGCATTTGCCATCGAGAGGATGCCCGGTTTGCTGTGCTTTAAATCCTTGTGGAACTCGTCTTTAAACTGATAGCCCGGACCCCCGCGGCCGGTACCCGTCGGATCGCCGCCCTGCACCATGAAATCCTTGATCACGCGATGAAAAATGGTGCCGTCATAGTAACCCTGGCGTGCCAGGAAAACAAAATTATTGACTGTAGTAGGAACTTTATCGGCGAAAAGGTGAATGACGATATCGCCCTGATCAGTGGTTAGTGTTGCAGTGTAGCTCTTCTTAAGGTCGAGCTCAAAAGCGGGGGGTTTGTTCCATTGCATGTTGCTCATTTTTACCCTTTCGTTGAACAATCTTGGAAGTTATGGATAAATTGTACCAAAACCGATTGCTGCATGCCACCATGAGGGCTTGCCTGCGCTCGAATTCCGGAACTATAGGATTAACATCGCATCGCCAAAAGAAAAAAAGCGGTAATTCAGGCGGACCGCCTCGGCATACACCTCCAGGATGCGTTCGCGGCCGGCAAAGGCGCTGACCAGCATCAGCAGGGTTGATTTGGGCAGGTGAAAGTTGGTAATCATGGCGTCCACCACCCGAAATTTGTATCCGGGCAGGATAAAGAGGTCAGTCGGTCCAGAATATCCTCCAACCGCATCCCCCTCTGTTGCCGTCCGAGCAGCACTCTCGAGCGTCCGCACCGAGGTAGTGCCGACCGCAATCACTCGCCCGCCCTGAGTTTTGGTGCGGTTGATTTGAGCCGCGGTATCAGCATCCAGCTCGCACCATTCAGTATGGATTTTATGCTCCAGCGGGTCATCTTCGGTGACCGGGGCAAAGGTGTCCAGTCCAACATGCAGCGTTACTCGGGCAAACTGCACACCGTTCGCTTCCAGGCGCGTCATTAATTCCGGGGTGAAATGCAGCCCGGCAGTAGGCGCAGCAGCCGATCCTGTCTCGCGGGCGTACACCGTCTGGTAGCGTTCGGGGTCCGCCAGGCGTTCATGGATGTATGGCGGCAGCGGCATTTGACCAGCTGCCGCCAGGTATGTCTCAACCGGCTCGGCAAACTGCACCAAACGCCTTGGGCCTTCCAATTCTGCCACCACCTCAGCCGACGGCCCGCCATCCAAAGTCAACCGGGTACCGCTGTGAACTTTTTTGCCACCCACCAGCGCTTCCCAGGTGGTCAGGTCAACGCGGCGCAGCAGCAGCAGCTCGACCTTGCCGCCGGTCGATTTTTTGCCAAAGATTCGAGCCGGGATCACCCGCGTCTGGTTGATTACCAGCAAATCACCTGGCTGCAGGTAATCCGTGACATTCCAAAATTTAGTGTGTGCAAGCTCTGGCCTATCCCGTTTCATCACCAGTAGGCGCGAAGCATGTCGCGGCTCCACCGGGGTCTGGGCAATAAGCTCACCGGGCAGGTCATAATTGAAATCGGAAGTTTTCATGGTTATAGGTTGCGTTTTAACCCTCTTAAGCCGGGATGAATGGTAATTATCCCGACCTTCATTGGCTTAACCTCTCATCAAATCAAGCGCGGTTGTTGATTTTCTGCGTTATACGGCAGCTGCAGGTGGTCGTAGGCATGTTTGGTCGCTACCCGGCCTTGCGGCGTACGGTCTAGGAACCCCAGCTGCAGCAAATACGGCTCGACCACATCCATGATCGTATCCGGTTCCTCGCCGATCGATGCCGCGATGGTGTTCAGGCCAACCGGCCCGCCGCTGTACTTTTCAATTATGGTCAGCAGCACCCGGCGGTCCACATCGTCCAAACCTAGTGGATCCACATTCAGCAGATTCAATGCTTCGCGGGCGACCTCACTGGTGATGGTGCCGTCAGCCCGCACCTGAGCGAAATCACGCACCCGCCTAAGCAAGCGCAGCGCTACACGCGGAGTGCCGCGCGCTCGCCGGGCAACCTCCTCGATACCGCTTTGATCGGCGTATACCGCCAGTAATTTTGCTGCCCGCTGAACGATGGTACCCATGGAGGGTAAATCGTAATAATCCAGACGGTACACAGCGCCAAAGCGCCCGCGCAGCGGCGCACTGACCAGTGCCAGACGGGTGGTCGCGCCGATGACTGTAAAACGCGGCAATTTCAAGCGGATGGAGCGCGCTGACGGGCCCTTGCCAATCACGATATCCAGTGCAAAATCTTCCATCGCCGGGTAAAGCACTTCTTCAACAGCACGGCCAAGGCGGTGAATTTCATCAATAAACAGGATATCCCCAGCGTGCAAATTGGTCAAAATGGCTGCCAGGTCGCCCGCCCGCTCAACTGCCGGGCCGGCAGTAATTTTGATCGATACCCCCATTTCATTGGCCAGTACGTGCGAAAAAGTGGTCTTCCCCAGCCCTGGCGGACCGTAAAACAGCACATGATCCAAAGGCTCCTGGCGTTTTCGCGCTGCAGCTATCAAAATGGTCAGATTTTCTTTCACCTGGTCTTGACCAATGATGTCGGTAAGCTGCCGCGGACGTAATGTCTGGTCAAGGCGGTCATCGGGACGAGCGTCGGGGGTGATCAGTCGTGTGGGAGAATCGCTCATGGACACGATTATACACGCTTTCAAACGGCTAAATTGATATATAATACTTGAAATCCTCAGGTAAGGAGCATGCATGTCACAGGTTCATGTCTCTCAACACCCGCTAATCCTTCACAAACTTGGGAAATTGCGCTCTGTTTCAACCGAACCGAAGAAATTCCGTGAATTGGTTCGGGAAATTACCGGCTTGTTAGCCTATGAAGCTACGTCGGACATCCAAACCTCCCCCACAACCGTCAAAACACCGCTTGGCACTGCCCCCGCTGCAGAACTGGAAGAAAAAATCGGGCTTATCCCCATTTTGCGCGCCGGACTGGGTATGGTAGAAGGCATCTGGGAACTCATGCCGTCCGCCGAAGTTTGGCACATCGGTATCTACCGCGACGAAAAGACGCTCAAGCCGGTGCAATATTACAACAAACTGCCAACTGAACCAAGGGTTTCGGTTTGCCTGATCCTGGATCCGATGCTGGCGACCGGGGGCTCGGCGGTGGCAACAGTGGATATTTTGAAGCACTGGGGCGTCAAACGCATTAAGTTTATGGGTTTGATCGGTTCACCCGAAGGAATTGCAGCCATGCAAAGCCATCATCCGGACGTGCCGATCTACCTGGCGGCGGTTGATGACCATCTGAACGAAGTGGGTTACATCGTCCCAGGGTTGGGGGATGCCGGCGACCGGCAGTTCGGAACAGGTTGATGATTAAAGAGGCAGGAAATCCTGCCTCTTTTTTTACATCATAACAATTTCGAAACCTTACCCGCCGATTTGAATCATGCGCCGGCCGCCTGGAGCCGCCTGCGTTGCCAGTTTATGCCCCTCCGGTTTGGCTGCCACCGCTTGCTGGATTACCGGTAGAACCGCTTCTCCATTGCGCAGAGCTGGCAGGACCGGGATTTCCACATCGCTCATCAAACACGGTCTGAGATAACCGTCAGCCGTGAGGCGCAGGCGGTTGCAGCGCTGGCAGAACTGGTGCTCACTTAACGGTGAAATGAAACCGAGTTTGCCAACCCCGCCCGGGACTCGGTATTCAATCGCCGGGCCGTAGCCTACGGCATCATTTTCGGTCACCAG
>CALMGN010000178.1 GCA_937863605.1 uncultured Anaerolineaceae bacterium | reverse complement strand
TCAGACCTGGCGGATGCTGAATCAGGGTTCTGAACGTGGCAAAAAGTTCGAACCCAATTCTGCCGCTGCCTGGACTGCGCTGGCGCGGTTTTACGCTGCAGCTATTTTTCCTGACCATCCTGCCGCTAACCATTCTGGTCTTTGGCGTAGTATTTCTTAGCCAGTCGCTGCATCACCAGGCGATGGTGCAACTGGTGGGCGACCGCAATTTACGCGCGGTGCGCGCTGCGGCGGACGCCCTGTCTATGCAGTTGGACCATAAAGTGTACAGTTTGCGCACCGCTGCCCGCATCATCGAGGCTGGCGCGCCTCTAGACGGGGACAGCCCGGCACTCGATCTGATCAGCGCGGAATTCAACGGCGGGCTAGGGCTTTACGATGCTCAGAATACCCTGATATCCTCCCGTGGGGGTGGCGATTATTTGCAGACGCTGCCTGTCGGACAGGCTGATTTTTGGACGCAAGTTAAGGCCAGCCAGCCGCAGGCGGCGGTGTTAATGGCGGATACACGGTACCCGGGTGGCACACTCGAGTTGGTTGGCGTGAAATTATCGAATGGGCGTATTTTAGTCGGTGGATTTTCTCCCGAAGCGGCCATTCAACAAACGGTCGTATCCATATTAACCACCGAACAGGCGCGGATGCTGGTCGTCAACCAGGCTGGCGAGGTATTGTATTATTCCGGCGACCGGACTGCACTGGGAGACCCATTGGGGCTCCCAGGAGTGGCTGAAGCGCTCAATGGTGAGAGCGGGGTCAACACGGTTGCCAGTCACCAAGGCGATCTGGTGACCGCCTTCAGCACCATCCCGCAAGCTGGTTGGGCGCTGGTGCTGGAAGAGAATTGGGAAGAAATTGCTACCCCGTTTTTGAGCACCACCCAGTCGGCGCCGCTGTTGTTGGTGCCGCTGCTTGTGCTAGCGCTGGTGGCATTGCTATTCGGCGCCCGGCAAATTATTCAGCCGCTGCAGGAATTGGAAGTCAAAGCTTCCCGCCTGGCGCGCGGCGATTTTGCCGCAATCCGCCAGCCCGTCGGCGGTATCGCGGAAATCCGGCACCTGCAAAATGCTTTGAGCAGCACGGCCGGGGAGCTGGAATCTGCCCAAGTTGCCCTGCGCGGCTACATTGGCGCAATTACCGATGGCGTCGAGAAGGAACGCCGCGGGTTGGCGCGCGAGCTGCATGACGACACCCTGCAAGCGTTGATTGCGCTCAACCAGCGTTTCCATCTGGTTCAGGCGTCTGCGGCGACGCCGGAAGATCGCGTTTCCATTGACCAGTTGAAGCAAATGACCGAACAGACTATCGCCAATTTGCGCCGCATGGTAGGCGGACTGCGCCCGCTGTACATTGAAGACCTGGGTCTGACCGCTGCGTTGGAGATGCTGGCAAAAGAAAGTTCACAGGGGAGCAATGCGCCGGTGGAATTTACTGCCACGGGCGATCCGCGCCGCCTGCCTGCAGATGTGGAAATGGCGCTTTACCGCATGGCGCAGGAAGCACTCAGTAACGCTCAGCGGCATTCCAGCTCAAACCAGGTGCGGCTGGAACTAAACTTTGAGCCTGAAACGGTACGTTTGACCGTACGCGACGACGGGGTGGGATTTGTGGTGCCGGACGCGCCGGACGAGTTCGCCCGCCAGGGTCACTTTGGGCTGCTGGGGCTGGCCGAACGCGCCGAATTGATCGGCGGCAGTTTGCAGGTCAAGTCGCGGCCGGGGAATGGGACCACGGTACAGGTCACCGTGCCCAACAGCCGCGCGTTTGTAGCTGGTTAATGCCATGATATTTGCCACTTGCATTAATCTCGGTTTGGGTATATTATATGAACACTTGCTCATATATTCAAAGGAGACGTATGATGGCTAAACTGCTGGCTGCCTGTGAAGAGACCATCATCCATCAGGATGAAGTGGTAGCCGCCCGTAGTACGCTGATCGACAGGCAGACTGCCATGCACCTGGCGCAGATTTTTTCCGCGCTCTCCGATCCGACCCGGCTGCGCATCATATCAGCCCTATCAGAGCATGAATTATGCGTTTGCGACCTGTCAGTGGTGCTTGGCATGAGCCAAAGCGCAGTCTCGCACCAGTTGCGGCTGCTGCGCAACCTAAATCTGGTCAAATACCGCAAGGAAGGCCGCATCGTTTACTACGCTTTAGATGATGAGCATATTCGCGAATTGTACGATCGCGGTTTGGCGCACACTATTCACCAGGAACGAATGGAGGCTTGAAAAGCCGTTGACTGAAAAACAAACTTACTTAATCGAAGGTATGGATTGCGCCGACTGCGTGTTGACCATCGAGCGCGGCGTTCGCAAGCTGGAAGGCGTCCAGTCTGTGGAAGTAAACCTGGTTACCAGCCGCATGGTAGTTGAAGGCCAGGTCGCGCCTGAAACCGTGCACCAAAGGGTGTCCGCGCTTGGCTACGGCCTTAAAGATCCCGAACCGCTCCCAAAAACCGAACAGCGGGCAAAATTTTTGCCTGGCTTTATTCAATATTTATTGGGTTCGCGGGAGACTCGCTTCGCTCTGGTAGGCGGCGGGTTGATTCTGCTTGGGTTTTTTCTGCGTCAATCAGGAGTGCCTGAAGGTTGGTCGAATGGCCTGCAAATTATTGCACTGGCGCTGGCGGGTTTTCCAATCGCCCGGTCGGCAGTCAACAACCTGATCATAAACCGCGGCTTCAGTATCAATTTTTTAATGACCGCGGCTGCGATTGGTGCGGTGATTATTGGTGAAATTCCGGAAGCCGCCTCGCTCATCTTCTTGTTTGTAATCGCAGAAGCGCTGGAAGGCTACACTGCTGAGCGCGCGCGCGGGTCGCTGCGCGATCTGGGGGCGTTAGCTCCGGCTCGCGCCTTGTTGATAACCGTTAACGGTGGCGAAACGACCATACCTGTCGACCAGTTGCAAATCGGCGACCGGATACTGGTCAAACCGGGCGAGCGCATCCCGATGGACGGCACGATCCTGAGCGGTACCAGCGGGATCAACCAGGCGCCCATCACCGGCGAAAGTCTGCCGGTCGAAAAGACCACCAGCGACGAAGTCTTTGCCGGGACGGTCAACGGCAGTGGCGCGCTCGAAATCAAAGTTACACGCCTGGTGCAGGATAACACCCTGGCGCGCATCATTCAATTGGTGGAGCAGGCGCAGTCTGTGCGGGCACCCGCCCAGCGCTTTATCGACAAATTTGCTCAAGTGTATACGCCCGCCATGATGGCGCTGGCGGTGCTGGTGGCAGTCGTACCGCCGCTGCTGCTTGGCGGGCCTTTCCTCAACCAGGCGGATGGGACTTACGGCTGGCTCTACCGCGGGCTGGCGCTGCTGGTCATTGGCTGCCCGTGCGCGCTGGTCATCAGCACCCCGGTTACGATTGTCTCTGCCATAACGGCAGCCGCCCGGCGCGGCGTCTTGATCAAGGGCGGCGTGCACCTGGAGGCGCTGCAGCGTATCAAAGTGGTGGCTTTTGATAAGACCGGCACGCTGACCCGCGGTCAGCCGGTGGTTTCGGCGGCGCGGACATTGGAGTGCATATGCGAAGATTCTTGTGAGGCCTGTGACGACCTGCTGGCGCTGGCGGCTTCCATCGAGCGCCGTTCCAACCACCCTCTCGCGCAAGCGGTGGTGACGGCTGCCGAGCAGCGCGGGTTGGCGGAGCGCTATCCACCGGCTGAATCGGTGGTGACTCTGGCTGGCCGCGGGTTGCAAGGCAAGGTTAATGGACGCCTTGCCACGATTGGCAACCACCATCTGTTCGATGAGCAGCATCCGCACGCTGACCGCCTGTGCGATTGGGTTGAGTCTGCCGAGGAATTAGGTCAGACGACCATGCTGGTTTGCGATGGCGATCAGGTGCGCGGCTACCTGGCGGTGGCTGATCAACTGCGCCCGGAGAGCCGGGAGGTAGTAGCCGAGTTGAAAGCTCTTGGTAAAGAGGTCGCTATGTTGACCGGTGACAACCCGCGCGCTGCGCAGGCGGTTTCGCAGGCATTGAGTGTGGACCGGGTCGAGGCGGGTCTGTTACCGTCGGGCAAGGTCGATGCCGTGCAGGCGCTGCGCAGCCAGGTGGGCGAGGTGGTCATGGTCGGGGACGGCATCAATGACGCGCCGGCGCTGGCGACCGCCACCGTTGGCATCGCCATGGGCGGAGCCTCTTCAGCGCAGGCGATGGAAACTGCCGATGTCGTGCTGATGGGCGATGATTTGCGGCAGCTGCCGTACGCCTTCCGTCTGGCCGGTTTTACCCAACGCGTGATGGTGCAAAACATCGTGCTCTCGCTGGCCACCAAGTTGATCTTCATCGTGCTGGCTTTGAGCGGCGCTGCCACCCTGTGGATGGCGGTGCTGGCGGACATGGGCGTTTCCCTGTTGGTGACCTTCAACGGTATGCGACCGCTGGCTTTCGAGAGAAATAGTTGATATCTCCAGTTCAGGTAAAAACGTCAAAAATTGTCACCATGTGATACGCGCAGGGTTCAACGCTCGGCCAATGAGATGCTACTCTGTGGGCAACAAGACAAAATAGCCAAACGAACGACGCAGGTTGGGTGAGGGGCTAAGAATGCTGGGACTTAAGTCAATAGAATTGCCCCGAAACCCAACTTTTTAACCCCAATCTGGCGTTGTTGGGTTTCGGGTACCAAGTTCTGAGATTAGAGATACAGCTTTATATCGCCCTCAACCCAACCTACCAGCACGGGGTTGGGGGCGATAACAGTTATTATGGGACATTATTTCTTCCGAAAATTATTCTGGCCGGTGGTAGAGTTTGAAAGTTCCGACCTCGGTTATTCCGAGGCCAGCCTCGTCTTTTATCCATTCCTTCTTGGCAAAATATTCTGCCCCAAGTATTTCCCAGCCGGTGGCTTCATATCCGCCTTTTTCAAAGCTTAATTCACTTTGATGCAGCGGTAAGAAAAAACCAGTCCATACCGGGCTGTGGGGCATATTAAATGTGGGCTGATCTTCACATGAAATCGATGCGGATTCACTGGTATTCCCCGGGAAGTACAGCAAATTGAAATCTTCGACGCTGCCTAGCGGGTTGGAGGTTGAAGTTTCGCCAGGAACGATTTCTAGATCGAGTACCTCAAAATCGCCACCGCCGCGGTTGCTGGTAACGGAACAATCTCCAAGCCGGAGGTCATATGCGGTGTTTATCAGCGCGGATTTGCCTATCAGGGAAAAGTCCTCGGGATTGAATTGCAGGATGGTTTTCGATTCAACCGTAGAGTTGTAACCGCCGCCGCCGCCGTCATCAAAAACCCCTTCAGAATGAAATTCAAGCTCAAAGCGCAGGCATTTGCGCACATAATTTTTGGCATTTTCCAATGCCGGGCTGCCTTCGGCGAACCCCAAAAGCTGGTACTGCCGTTCCATGCCCAACCAGACCGGAATAATGCGTTGAACCACGTGGTCGTCGCGGCACATTTCATACTCTTCCTTCATGCACACGTCGGTAACGGTATCCATCAATCCAACATCGAAGGGCAAGCCGCCTTCACTGCTGGCCACCCCGAGCAACTGCTTTTGGCGCTCCAGCCCTAAAATCGTTTCCAGCGCCAGCCGGCCGGCAGCGCAGCTTTCACCAGCAGCGGCAATGCGCGGCTTGACCACCTGTTCCCCGTACTCCTTGAAATATGCTTCGAAATCCACATTCAGGCCTTCTTCACCGGATCCAAGCAACTGTCTTTGCCGCTCCCGGCTTATCTCTTCGGCAATCCGGCTGCTAAGCCGCGCTTCTGCACTGCCGCCCAGCCGCTGACGCACCGGCTCGATATCCGCCAGCATCCCTTTGGTGACGCCGTAACCGCTGAAGTGTGAGATCTGGATTTTGATTTCATTCGAATCTACCACTGGCGCCGCGAGAGTCAGATCCGTTCCCTGTCCCTGGTAGCCAAAGAACAGTTGCTGGTCGACCGGGATTTGCACCGCCGGAGTGATCGTTAAGATTGCATTGGCGTACAACTCCAGTCCGTCGGGTTCAAGCTGAACCGCATACGCGCTGCCGTCACCAAAAGGCATTCCGCTGATGGCGCTGACCGGAGTCATGCGAATGACCGTTTCAACAACCAGTGCATCGGCAGGAACCTCGAGCGTAAAGACGCTGCCGTCACCGGCTGTGGCGCTGAGAGAGCCGCCCTCCACCGGGATCAGTTTTTCCGCCTGGCGGTCTGCATCGGTACTGACCGTAACTTGAATCGGGTCCGTGGGGATATCAAAAACGGCCTGAATATCCTGTTTCGTCGATGATTTTCCCCCGGTTGAGCATCCTGCAATAGTTAATAAGAGCAATAATCCTGCCCAGTAATATTTCATTGTTGGAAACCTCGTTGATTTAAGATGTAGAAGGTAAACTATGGATTATATCGATGAACTGGCAAAAAGATAGGATAATTCGAGAGGGATTAGTTAGGGGAGAAAAAATTCTGGGTTACACCTGGGATAAAATTGTTAACCAATCCATAAACAGTTGTTTGACGTAATTTAATACAAGCGATTTAGAATAGAAGAAAAGAAGGGGCAGTAGTGCAAAAAACCAGGGTTTTATTCTTGTGCAGCGGTAATTCGGCCCGCAGCCAGATGGCGGAGGCCATCCTGCGCAAACGCGCCGGAGATTATTTCGAAGTGTACAGCGCCGGGCTGGAACCAAAGGGGTTGAATCCTTATACCCTCAGCGTTCTGAACGAAATTGGAGTCGATACTTCAGAATTGAGTTCAAAAGCCCTGTCAACCTTTATGGGTAAACAACACTTTGGCTATCTGATTACCGTGTGTTCGAAGGCGGAAGACAACTGTCCGATATTCCCGGGCATGGGCATGCGCCTGCACTGGCCTTTTGATGACCCGGCAGCTTTTCACGGCAACGAGCAAGAAACCCTGTTGGTTTTTCGCCAGGTACGCGACCAAATTGATGCAAAAATTTGCGAGTGGCTGAGCACTCAGGGGATAACCAGCGCATAATCCTGCAATTTAGTATAGCGGTGTTGGCTCAAAAGCAGGGACTGGAAAGCCCTTCTCCCTAACAGGGAGAAGGGTTGGGATGAGGGTCACAACTATTATCTGGCTACTTAAATAACCTACTATTGCGTTGTTTCAATATTTTTCTGGCAAATTGACAGGATTCTGCCTAGGACATCGTCGAGATTTTGGTATATTTCAAAATTGTTAAAACGGATTACATCTCTACCTTGTCCGATTAACCAGGCACTTCGGTCTAGATCATAATCTTCCTGGTTTGTGTGGCTATCGCCGTCAAGTTCGATAATCAGATGAGCCTCAGCGCAATAGAAGTCGACTATATAGTATCCCAACGGAACCTGTCGCCGAAATTTAAATCTCCCAAGATTACGGTTACGAATTTTCGACCACAGTTGCTGTTCAGCAGCGGTAAGAGGTTGGCGCATTTCTCTTGCACGTATGCGCAGGTCCGGATGGATTCGATGGAGTTTGGTATCACTCAAATTTAATGCCCTCCCGCTTTAGAATAAGGATGGAGCAAGTCTTTTTCGAAAATTGGCAGGTTTGTGCTTAAGTACTTTAAGACCCTCACCTAACCTCTCCCTCACAGGGAGAGGAATCGAGTTCACTTAATTTTATATTACATTGCCCTTGCATATTTTCTTTTTAGGGAGCAGGATTGCGATCAGAGTTATATTTTCTAATTTCTACTTTGATTCAATTTCATGGCAGTGGTACACTTATTCCCAGAAAATCCAACCTGGGATTTTAAGGAATCGACATCCTATGCCCGTAATTTATCCATTTACCGCCATCGTCGGACAGGAGCGCATGAAGCGCGCCCTGGTCCTCAACGCCGTTGATCCGCGCATCGGAGGTGTATTAATCCGCGGGGAACGCGGCACCGCCAAGTCGACTGCGGCGCGCGCCCTGGCAGCCCTGCTGCCTCAGGTCAACGTGGTGACGGATTGCCGCTTCGGCTGCGACCCGGAAAAACCGATCACCTGGTGCACCGAGTGCCGCGAACGCTCCGCCCGCGGCGAAGTTCTGCCATTCCATTCCCGTTCCACATCCTTCGTCAACCTGCCCATCTCGGCTACCGAAGACCGCGTGGTGGG
>CALMGN010000177.1 GCA_937863605.1 uncultured Anaerolineaceae bacterium | reverse complement strand
CGACTGTCCCGGTCAAGGTTTAACCCGTGAAAGCGGTTGACGGATCCAGGGATGTGTCCGGCGACCGGATCGAGCGGTTCGACTTCGCCGCGGAAGCGTTCGGGAGCGCGCGCATCGATGAGCGGGATTTTATTTTCTGCTGAATAAGTCTGCATTTCGCCAGTGGTTACGACCATTCGGGGATCCGGTGCGCCAGTAAACTGCGTTCGGGGGTTGGTGTGGTTACCAGGTTCAGTCGGGTAGCCGAGCAGCATGCGCCACTGACTGTAGCCGCCGTCCAATACCGCAACCCGGTTATGGCCGTAATATTTGAGCAGCCACCACAGCCGGGCAGCAAAGCTGCCGCCGGTGGTGTCATAAACGACCACTTGTTTGCTGCGGTCGATCCCAAGCCGGCCAAGTTTCTCACGAAAGGTATCCGGGTCTGGCAGGGGATGGCGGCCGTTCAAGGCTGTGCGCGGGCCGGACAGGTCGTAGTCCAGGTGGGCGTAAACTGCGCCTGGAATGTGGGAATAGAGATAATCCCCGAAGCCCCAGTCGGGGTTGGAGAGGTCAAAGCGGCAGTCAACGATTACCCAATCGGGTTGACCCAGATTAGCCTTGAGGTTCTCAGTGGAAATGATATGCGTATAGCCAGATAGTGAAGACATGATTAAGTTCCTGGCACGAATTATAAGGTCAAGCGGTAGAGCCGGTGGCGTTTATGGACATGGATGCCGATGGTCTGCATATCTGAAAAGCTGTTGAAATTACGCTCATCGATTTGAATCATCTCGGCGTACTGAGCGCCAACCGCGCGCAAGCTGCGCTCGACTTCAGCATAGAGCATCAAATTTGCGCCGCGCCCTTGAAACTCAGGCAGTAAACCCAGACCGTTCAAGTCAACATGACGGGTATCGCGTACCGCTCGCAGCAGCGTGATCCATCCAAAAGGCCACAACCGACCATGCGTTTTTTGCAGAGCACGATTGATGTTGGGGTATCCCAGTATAAAACCGGCGATTTTATCGTCACGCGTTATGATTTTGATCAGCCGTGGATCGGCAATTTGATATATGTTTTGGGCCATCACGGCAAATTCATCCGGAGTGGTCGGGAAATAATTCGGGTTTTCCAGGAACGCTTCGCGGTAAACCTGATCGACCATGGGAATCCAGGGTTTTAATTCGCGCTTGTGCTTGAACTGGAGCACCTTGAAATTGCCACGCTCCGCCACCCGGTCCGCAGCAGCAAACACCTTCTCAGGCAATTCATCGGAGCGGATCATGTATCCCGATAAAATATCCGCTTCTTTTACAAAACCGTAATGTTCCAACACGGTCTGATAATACGGAAAATTGTAAGGAATCCCGACCGCGGGGAGTTGATCAAACCCTTCCACCAACAAACCGAAACCTTGAGAGCGTAAAAACCCGCGCGGACCCAGAATCGACTTGATCCCCTGCTGTCTGGCCCACGCCACAGCCGCATCCAGCAGGTCATTGGCGACTTCCTGGTCGTTGATCATGTCAAAGTTGTAGAAGAATCCCACTTCCTGCCTGTAATGGGCAGAATAATTTCGATTGTGCAGCACGGCGATCCGGCCGGCCACCTCGTTCCGGTTTTCAGCCAGGAAAAATTGCGCCTTAGAATGGCGGTAAAAAGGATGGCGTTCTTGGTCGAAAACCAGCCGGGCGGAAGAACGGATTTCCGGGACCCAGTTCGGGTTGTCGCGGTACAGCTGGTGCGGAAAGTCAATAAAACGGTTGACGTCGTGGCGGTTGTGGGGGTCGATGGGGCGGATATTCATCTGGATCGGTGCTTTTGGTTTAAGCCCATTCGCCTACGGTGTACAGCAGAGCGAAGTTGGGCAGGCGGGCTGTACCGACCGGAAAACCTGAGATCACGATGACCTGGGAGCCGGTCTCGATGGATGTGGATGACAGCAAAGCAGCTTCAACGCTGGAAATCATCGATTCGACCGTGGAAGCAAAAGGAACGAGGAAAGGGGTGACTCCCCAGAGGATATTGAGTCGTTGGAAGGTAGCCGGGTTGGGCGTGAAGGCATAAATAGGCACCGCTGGCCGACTTTTTGACATGAGCAAGGCTGTACGGCCTGATTCAGTGAACACGGTGATGCCAGCCACGTTACGGTCATGAGCCAGTTCGCGGGCGGCTTGAGTGATGGAATAAGCATCGTCCTGGTAGGGTTCGTCGGGTTGAGAGAGTGTATGCCCGTACTCACTGGCGTTGGCTTCCGCCTGGCAGACGATGGAGGCCATCATTTGCACCGCTTCTACCGGATAAGCGCCGCTGGCGGTTTCACCCGAAAGCATAACCGCATCGGTGCCGTCGAAGATGGCGTTGGCCACATCCGAAGCCTCGGCGCGGGTCGGACGGGGGTTGGTAATCATGGAATCCAGCATCTGAGTAGCAGTGATCACCACTTTGGCATGCCGGTTGGCCATGTCGATAATCTTTTTTTGATAGATAGGCACTTGCGCCGGTGAAGTCTCAACCCCCAGATCGCCGCGCGCGACCATAACCCCGTCTGCGGCGTGGATGATTTCATGCAAGTTGTCCAACGCTTCAGGCCGCTCCAGCTTGGCGATAATGGGAATCGGCTGATGGTCTGGATCCAGCTCGCGCATGACCTGGCGCACAGTTTCGATTTCCGTTGCAGTGCGCACAAAGCTAATGGCGACCAGATCCACGCCCTGCTGCAATCCAAATTCTAGATCAACCCGGTCCTTATCGGTGAAGCTGGTAATTCCCAGCTCGGCGCCAGGTAAATTGACGCCTTTATTGGAGGAGAGCATGCCGCCCAGCACCACCCTGGCGTGTACCGCCTCGCCTTCAACGCCGGTCACTTCCATTTCCAGGTTGCCGTCATCCAGCAATATTCGGCTGCCGGGTTTAACCCCACGCGCCAGGTTAGGGACGTCCATGGGGATCAGGGTGGTCAGCTTGCCATCAGCGGTGGGTGGTACCGCTGCCAGCTCAACGTTGCTCAAGGCCACGTTTTGACCGGCCACCAGTTCAATACCGCCCGGCGGCAGTTTACCGACCCGAAGTTTGGGTCCTTGCAGGTCCTGCAGGATGCTGATGGGTTTATTCAGCTCGTCCGAAAGCCGGCGGATGCGTTCGATTTTCTCCTGGTGTTCGGCATGTGTGCCGTGCGAGAAATTCAGACGGGCAACATCTACTCCTGCTTCGATCAGCCGGCGCAGAACAGGCTCTTCCTGCGAGGACGGGCCGATGGTGGCAACAATTTTCGCTTTTCGATTAGCCGGTTTGGGGGTCATAGTATTCTGCCTGAACAATGAGATGCGTGAATTTTAGCGAGCAATGATTCAACGCAAGGTGATTTTCGTTATTTTACAACAACAGACCGGGATTCCGATCGTCAGGGACAGCCTGGGTGCGAACGGACTGTCCCGGCCTGCGGTCAGTCAATATTTAATAATCGGTGTTAATCCATCATCAAAACGTCGTAGATACGCGGAATTGCCCAGTCGATGGTCTCTTTTTCGATGACCAGCGGGGGCGCAAAGCGGATGATGTGCGAGTGGGTCTCCTTGGCCAGGATACCCTTCTGCTGTAAGGCTTCGCAGAAGCGGCGCGCGCCGCGAGCCTCGGCCTTGAGTTCAACCCCAATCAGGAGGCCTTTGCCGCGAACCTCTTTGACATGCTTCGAGGGGATCTCAGACAGGCGTTCCATGAAGTATTCACCCAGTTCTGCCGATTTTTGCACCAGGTTCTCTTCGACAATGACTTTAAGCGATTCGCGGGCGACGGCGCAAGCCAGGGGGTTGCCGCCAAAGGTGGAGCCGTGCTCGCCGGGGAGGTACAGGCTCATGATTTCTGAATCGGC
The DNA here is from genome assembly GCA_937863605.1 of uncultured Anaerolineaceae bacterium. Classification (GTDB taxonomy): domain Bacteria; phylum Chloroflexota; class Anaerolineae; order Anaerolineales; family Anaerolineaceae; genus Bellilinea. The sequence goes on along the minus strand of CALMGN010000177.1, from coordinate 8,850 downwards.
CAAAACGGCAGACACCGGGTAAAAACCACCCGCCAGCGCTTTTCCAATGATCACGACGTCCGGGCGCACACCTTCGTGGTCACTGGCGAACAGTTTGCCGGTGCGGCCAAGGCCGGTTTGGATCTCGTCAGCCATGAACAGTACATTGTTTTTCTTGCACAACTCGCTAACCCGTTTCAGGTAGCCAGCCGGCGGAATCAAAACACCGCCCTCGCCCTGGATCGGCTCGAGCATTACCGCAGCGGTGTTGGGAGTGATGGCTTTTTCAAGCGCGTCGGCGTCGCCGTAAGGAACCGTGACAAAACCGGGGGTGAAAGGACCGAATGCATCCTTGTAGAGCGGTTCACTGGAGAACGAAACGATCGAGATCGTGCGTCCGTGGAAATTGCCGTCTGCAACGATAATTTCAGCCTGGTAGTGCGGGATTTTCTTGACGTCGTAGCCCCACTTACGGCCAACTTTTAGGGCAGTTTCGACCGCTTCGGCGCCGCTGTTCATTGGCAATGACATTTCATAGCCGGTGAGTTCCGATAATTCTTTGTAAAACAGGGGCAGCTGGTCGTTGCGGAAAGCGCGCGAAGTCAGGGTGACCTTCTCAGCTTGAGTTTTCAGCGCATTCAGGATGCGCGGGTGGACGTGACCCTGGTTTAAAGCGGAATATGCGCTGAGGCAGTCCAGGTAGCGGTTGCCTTCTACGTCATAAACCCAGACGCCTTCGCCGCGTTCAATCACCACATCCAGCGGATGGTAGTTATGGGCGCCGTATTTCTCTTCGATCTCGATTAATTCGTGGGAATTCATACAATTGACTCCAGAAGATTTTTATTGCATCAAATGAACGAGAACTGCTTTTTGGGCATGCAGCCGGTTGTGCGCCTGCGGGAATAAGCGGGAATGCGGCCCATCGGCAACGGCGTCGGTGATTTCCTGCCCGCGGTGGGCTGGCAGACAGTGCAGGATGATGACATCTTTGCGTGCCTCTGAAACCAACTGGTCATTTACCTGATAGGGCGGGAAGACCACTTCGCGCTTCTTCGATTCGGCTTCCTGGCCCATGCTGGTCCAGGTGTCGGTGTAGATGACATGGGCATCTTTGACTGCCTGGTGCGGGTCGCGCAGGAAGGACAATTTCGATCCGCTGTCAGCAGCAAAATTCTTTGCCAGGTCAACTGCCGCCGGGAGGATATCGTAATCTTCCGGGTTGGCGATGGTGAAGTTCGCCCCCAATTTGGCAGCAATGTGCATCAAGGAAACAGCCACGTTATTGCCGTCACCAACGTACGTGATATTCAGACCCTTGAGCGAACTAAAATCCTCGATAATGGTGAGCGCATCCGCCATCGCCTGGCAAGGATGGTTATAGTCGCTCAGTCCATTGATGATGGGCACCGAAGCCCACTGTGCCAGTTGGAGAATATGATCATGGGCAAAGACCCGCGCCATAATGGCATCCACGTACCCTGAAAGCACCCTGGCGACATCCGCGATGGATTCGCGCTGGCCAAGCCCGACTTCATTGGGCGAAAGGTAGAGCGCATCTCCGCCGAGATGCCGCATGCCCATGTCAAAGCTGACCCGGGTGCGCAGGCTCGGTTTTTGGAAGACCATCCCGAGCACCTTGCCTTTCAGTACGGGAGCATTGCCGCCACTCATCCGCTCTTTTTTGAGGCGCACTGCCAGGTCAAGCAAGCCTTGCAACTCCGCGGGCGAGTAATCGGCTACGGCGAGAAAATCCTTTTTCATAGTCTCTCCTGATCCAGATTATGGTTTTAGGTTACTACCGTGAGTAGTATATCATAGGGCGGACTGAACGATTAACGCGGAAAAATGATCACCACGGAGGCACAGAGCGCACGGAGAAGACCAAAATCAATTGTTTGGTACTGATTGAAAGAGATTGTATGTATAATGCGGTTATCGGGAAAAATAGGATTATTAGTAGAAGTATAAGTTGTCACGCAATTATTAGGCATTTATTCGATGGAATAAGGATATGTAATTTGCGATCTCAACGAAAATTTTCAGTATTTGCCTGGAGTGTACTGGTCTATAACCTGCTGGTGATTGCCTGGGGCGCTTACGTGCGGGCAACGGGTTCCGGGGCCGGCTGCGGCGCCCACTGGCCGCTGTGCAACGGCGTGGTCATTCCCCGCGCGGCGCGCATCGAAACGATCGTGGAATTCAGCCACCGGGTTTCGAGCGGCCTGACGCTGGTGCTGGTCGTCATCCTGGTCATCTGGGCATGGCGCGTTTTCGCGAAGGGCAGCCTGGTACGCAAAGCGTCAGGATTCGCAGTGGCGTTTACCATCACTGAAGCGTTGGTTGGGGCTGGACTGGTATTGTTCGAACTGGTCGCTGAAAACACCTCGCTCACCCGCGCTTTTACGATGATGATCCACCTGGTCAATACCTACCTGCTGCTCGGAGCGCTGACCTTGAGCGCGTGGTGGGCAACCCGCGGCGAGCCTGAGCGGCTGGTGTGGCCCGGGATAAACGGCGCAATTCTTCTGGTGGGCCTGACGGGATTACTAGTGCTGGGCGCCAGCGGAGCGGTCACGGCGCTGGGAGACACCCTATTTCCGGCAGCTTCACTGGCCGAAGGCATTCAGCAGGACCTCTCGCCAACCGCGCATTTCTTGATCCGGCTGCGGTTGTTGCACCCGGTGATTGCTGTGTCGGTCGGTGTTTATCTGTTGGCAGCAGTGGTGTGGCTTAGGCGCAGCACTCAGACACCCGTGCAAGCGAAAATCACGAATGTGTTGATCAGTTTGTTTGCATGTCAGCTGGTGCTGGGTTTGACAAATGTGGTTTTACTGGCCCCAGTATGGCTGCAAATGATCCACCTGGTAATGTCGGACTTAATCTGGGCCACTTTGATCCTGGCCACCGAAACCTGGCTCAGTTCCGGGGCGGTGCTTGAACGCCCGGCGGACCATCCCGTCAAAATAAGCGTAGAACATACTGCGTCCTAATATCCGCAGCAAGATGTATAAAAATTTTACGTCGCCACCCGGTAAAATCAGGTATTTGCCGCGGGCTGCCTGAGTTAATATATCTTTAGCGACCTGCTCGGGTTTCAGCAAACCGGCAACTTGATTTATTTGGCGGGTTATTTCCGGTTTGAACTGATTTTCGTACGCCAGCTGCGGAGTGTCAGTGTCAGCTGGAATAACGACCGAGACCTGGATGCCGCGCGGTTTTAGCTCCATCCTTAACGCTTCCGAAAGACCGTTCACCGCGTACTTTGAAGCTCCATAGGCGGAATACCCCCAAATATTAAACAGGCCTACCCCTGATGAAATGTTAATAATCAATCCAGAGCCGCGCGTTATCATGCCCGGAACCAGGGTTTTGAGGACATAAACGGTACCGAAGTAGTTGATGTCCATATTCCAGCGAAAAATATCCGTGGACAATTCGTGGAACTCTCCCGGATGGGTGACGCCGGCGCAATTGACGACCACATCCGGTAATCCCCGATCTGTGATTAGACTGGAGAGTGCCGCATGGATTTCATCTTCCTGCGAGACATCTGCAGACAGGATTTGAACGAAGGTGTCGGCGGTGCGGGCTTGCAAGATTTCCTGCTGCGCCTGCTCCAGGACTTCCATCCGCCGGCCCAGAATGCTGAGATTGGCGCCCTGACTGGCGGCCAGTTTGGCGACTGCCAGGCCAATGCCGGAGGAACCCCCGGTGACAAGGATGTGTTTGTTAGCGTATGAATTTTTCATGGGTAGGTTGGGATGATTTTGGAGTTAATGGTGACCGCAGGACGAGCATGACCCGCCCGCGCAGCTGCCGCATCCCGCTGATGCTGCAACCGTTTGACCGCCGGAAGTGGCATTGAATAACGATAAGGCGCGCCGGGTGTTTGGACCATGGCACTTTTTGCAAGTGATGGCTAAATCGGCATCTTTCATCGGGCGCAGCGCCTCAAAGCGGGCACCGCACTCCTGGCAAACATACTCATAAATTGGCATAGATTGGCTCCCGGCGAAAAGAATAGCGGACTTATTGTAGCGCGCTTGCCCGGCGCGGGTCAAGCAAATTTTCGCGGAACTGGTTCACGTGCCGCAGGGTATACACGGCGATGCCAAATGCGATTGCCACATTCAGCGAGCGTTTATAACCCTGCATGGGAATCCAAAAGCTTTGGTCGCAAAGTTCCTGAATTCCCGGGTCGATGCCAGTGACTTCGTTGCCAACCACGAGTAGCGCCGGTTGGAGAGCGGTTTCCGATGGAATATCAAAAATCGAACAGGCGCCCGGCAGGATCTCGAGCCCCCAGATTTGCAGCCCGCGGGCTTTGCACTCCTGGACGGCTGCCAGGCCGTCGGCATGATAGCTCCAGGGAATAGCAAATTCGGCGCCCAACGAGACCTTGGCGATGCGCGGATTGTCCGGCTGCGGCGTGATGCCGCCCAGATGAACGTGTTTAACCCCCGCGCCATCGGCAGTGCGCAGCATGGCGCCCACATTGAAAGTTGAGCGGATATTGTCGAGCAGCACTTCGAGGTGCGGCTGCGGCCCGGTCGACTCCTGGCGCGGGTTAAAACTAGCTACCTCGTCGCGGGTGGGCACCAGGCGGGCGGGAGTTTTGCAGCGCGGGCAAGCCAGCGAATCTGCCAGATATGCCGGTGCAGGAAAACGCAGCCCACAGTTCGGGTTGCTGCACTGGAAAAATCGAAGGTCATGCTTGGTTGGGGATTCGGCTGGCGGCATTTAATTCAGGGTGTTATGGCGTGAAATATATACGCGTTCGGGTGTAGCGCGCATCGAAAGGAGGGTATCCGAGCGCTGAAATTACTTCTTCCGGGCGTCCAGTAGCGCCCTGGCGTGCGGATAACTGCATGCGCAGTGTGGCATTATGGGTGGAATCGGCTGGCAGGACGACCAGTGCCTCGATCAACGGGCGCAGGTCATAATCCTTGTCGCGGCGGGTGCGCATCAGATGCTGCGCTTTAAGTAGATCGGACACTTTGGACGAAAGCTGTTCAGCATCTACCGGGTCGATAAATTCTGCCTGGTACTCAGTGGCGGTGACGCGGCCTGCCAGGGTAGATTCGGTCAAATCAACCTGCTCCACCGCAGCCAGTTCGATACCCGGGTACGGCATGGCTTGCAGCGATCGGGTTATGTCATCTGGACGCAGCGTGTCGTCGTCCAAATAAATATCCGCCAGTTCAGCTTGCGAGAGGAAGCCCAACGGCAATGGGCAGGCCTGCTGGATGCGCGGCTGGGGGTGAAATCCCTGCGAGTAGGCGACGGGCAGCCCGGCGCGGCGCAGATAGCGCTCCCAGATTTTCTGAATGTCCAAATTGCCAGTGTAGCGCAGCGGTTCAGTTTTAAGGTAGGTGATCCGGCAGCGCATCATAATGCGACAGGCTCCAATACCGGTTTTTTCTTGCGAATGGGCACTTCCGGGCACATCCAGTGTTTTCCAGGGTTCTCGCGGCGCATTTCGGCAAAGGTAGGCAAAACGCCGCAGGCGAAACAGCTGTCACGGCAGTCATCGCGGTAGGTTTGCATTTGACTGGCTCGGTACTCGCTCAGCAGAAAGGCTTTGCGCACGCCAGGGGAGATATGATCCCACGGGAATATTTCGTCTTCCGCGCGCATGCGGTGCGTATAGAATGCCGGGTCTACGCCAGCCTGTTCAAAGGCTGCCTGCCAGATTTCGTAGCGGTACTGATCCTGCCAGGCGTCGAATTTAGCGCCATTGAGCCAGGCATTATAGATCACCTGAGCCATGCGGCGGTCGCCGCGGGAGAGCCAGGCTTCCAGCATGGTGTCCTTTGGACTGGTCCAGGTCATTTTTAGGCCCGGTCCGCGCAATTCACTGCGCAGCAGATCCTGTTTGGCTTGAATTTGTTCCTGGGTGTCGCAAGGCGCCCACTGGAAAGGCGTGTGCGGTTTGGGCACAAATGTACTGACACCAGCATGCAGTACAGCTCGTTTACCAATGATCTTGCGTCCTTCAGCGATAACCGCTTTGCAAAGGTCGGCGATGGCGCGGACATCCTCCAGGGTTTCAAAGGGATGTCCGATCATGAAATAGAGCTTGATGGTTGACCAGCCGCGCGAGTAAATTGCCCTTGCAGTTTCAAGCAAATGCTCGGCAGCAATCGGTTTGTTGATGGTGGCGCGCATCCGGTCAGTGGCGGCCTCGGGTGCCAGGGTAAAGCCGGTCTGGCGTGAGCCTTTGAGTTTGTCCATCAAGTCGATCGAAAAAGTCTCGATGCGCAGCGACGGCAGGGAGATGGTTAGATGATTTTCGCTGGCATGCTTGCTGACCTGGTCCACCAAATCCACAATTTGCGTATAGTCAGAAGATGAGAGCGATAAGAGGGCAACTTCCTCGTAACCGGTGTGTTTGAGCGCGGTTTGGACCGCCTGAAGAATCTCTTCTACCGGACGTTCACGAACCGGCCGGTTGATGAATCCGGCATGGCAGAAGCGGCAACCGCGGGTGCAACCCCTCATAATCTCGACCGCGACGCGGTTATGCACCACGTCGATGGAGGGCACAATGAAATTTGTGGGCGGGGGCGGCAGCTTGGCAACGATGCGCTTGATGATTTTCTTCGGCACTGCCGGGTCAAGCGTTCGCAGTTCACGCAGCGTACCGTCCGGGTGGCAATCCGGCTCGTATAATGCCGGCACGTACACCCCGGGAACTTGCGCCAGCGCTTTTAGCAGGGCGGCACGCGGTTGACCGCTGCGTTTCCAGGCCTGGAAGACGTTGACGATGTCGTGGATCATTTCCTCGCCCTCGCCAATGGCAAAGGCGTCGATAAAAGCTGACATAGGCTCAGGGTTAAAGCAGGCATGCCCTCCGGCAATGACCAATGGATGCTTTACGCTGCGCTGCGCAGCGTAAAGCGGAATACCCGCCAGGTCAAGCAGGTTGAGAGCGTTGGTGTATAGCGTCTCGTATGGCAGAGTGAGAGCAAGGATATCGAAGTCCGCCAATGGGCGGTGCGACTCGAGCGCATAAAGTGGAATACTAGAATTGCGCATAGCCAATTCCATATCAGTCCAGGGACTGTACACGCGTTCGGCTAAGACATCTTGGCGGGCATTGAGCGTTTGATACAGAATGGCCAGCCCCAGGTTGGGCAGGCCAAGGTCGTAGATGTCCGGGAAGGCGAGGGCGACACGCGTCTCAACCCGGTCCCAAGGTTTGCTGATTTGATTAAGTTCACCACCAACATAACGGCCAGGTTTTTGGACGGTTGGCATAATACGTTCAAGCTGCTTTTGCAGCAGATCATAGTCAAAAGACATCGGGTCTCCGCGTTACCGGTAAAATAAAGGGTGTAATCGGGTCGGAATGAGCGAACCAATTGTACCCGATTCCGTCTGATTTACGCTTTTCACTTGGAAATGGTCAGACACCTCGGATTGCGCCGCCATCCACCGGCAGCAGGACGCCGTTGATGTAGCTGGCCGCTGGCGATACCAGAAAAACTGCTGCCCGGGCAAATTCCTCAGGCTGGGCCAGGCGTCCAAGTGGTATATCCCGCGCCTGGCGCTCAATTTCATCTTCGATAGTAGTGCCGTTCGAATCGGCCCGGTACTTCATCAGCACCGCGACGCGTTCGGTCTCCGTCCAGCCGGGTAGGATGGAGTTGAAGCGGATACCCTGTGAGCCCAGCTCGATGGATAGGGTTTTGGTTAATGCGGCGGTGGCAGCCCGGATGCTGTTGGACAGCACCAGGTTGGGAATTGGCTGTTTGACCGAGTACGAGGTGAAGGTCAGGACGGATGGAGCAGAAGATTTGCGCAGGTGCGGTAAGGCTGCCCGAATCAAGCGGACATGGCTCAGGAAGGAAGATTCAACTGCGTGCTGCCAGGTCGCATCGTCAAAAGATTCGAATGACCCGGACGGCGGTCCGCCGGCATTGGTGATCAGAATGTCCAGCCCTCCAAAATAATTGACTGTCTCGCCAACCAGATAGTCTGCTGAGCCAACAGCGGTGACATCAGCGGTCAATGGTAAAACTTTGGTGCCAGTCGCGTGATGCATACGCTGGGCAGCCTGTGCGGTTTCCTCGGTATTGCGGCTGTTAATCGCCACCTGAGCGCCTTCCTGGGCCAAAGCCAGCGCGACTGCGTACCCAAGCCCGCGGCTCGACCCGGACACAAGCGCAATTTTTTCATTTAATTTGAGATCCATAAAATTATCCCTGATTACAAGATTTCGATGCGGTGTTCCAGGATGTATAGATCGGGAAAATGCGCTTCCATAAAACTGAGCACGGTTTGCAATGCCTTTCGAGTGAAGCCGGCGTCATTGCTGACCAGGGCGCATACCAGAATTGCCTCCTGCCAGCGGTCATTGAGGCCATCCTCGGCGACTGAGACGTTAAATTCACGGTGCAGCCGCGCCAGCACGGGTTTGATCCGGCTACGCTTTTCTTTCAGGGAAGTGCAGCCTGACAGCTGCAAATGAAGGGTGAGAATCCCTATAGCCATAAGATTCAGCTTTGTAATGATAATTGTGACACGACCTGCGGGCTCGGTCAAGTGTTATCGAGAGCAATTGCACCTTCATATATTTACACATGAAACAGGATTTTCCCCACCCCTAACCCCGCCCCAGGGCGGGGAACAAGAAATATCCAGTGATTTTAAGCGCTGCAGCGCTCAAAATCACTGGAATAACAAATTTCTACCCTTTTATTCAATGCAAAGCAGTGGGAAAGAGTGGGCTTGGTGACTGCAAATGCAACCTGCAATATTAAAGCGGTTACACTGTTCAAGTGCTGAAAAAGGCTGGGGTGACGCAAAACTGGCAATCGCTTGCGAAAAGGGGGGCTGTTGGTTACAATCCCTGCATCTAATTCA
>CALMGN010000176.1 GCA_937863605.1 uncultured Anaerolineaceae bacterium | reverse complement strand
GTCCACTAGCCGTTCAGCTGCGGGGCTGAATATTGTAGGCAGGCGTTTTTGTGTTTCGCCTATTAAGCCTGAACTACCAGATATCATAAATAATAATTCCTAAAATGATGCTGTCCTTTATGTATGCTTTGGCGCAATGCGGGCTGCGACGAAAAGAGTTTTCAACCCTCTAGTCTGCTGCGACAGCGGACCGTCCCATCATGGGAGCCTTCATGGCTACATTGAGTTGGGAGGCGAAATCAGCCAGGGTGGTTGCACGAATCTCAGTAAGGCGGTTTTGATCCTCTTTATTGAGCTGGAATTTCTCACCGGCGAAACCAGCCGTAAGCGCCAATCCCGGGTTCGAGAGCAGCAGTTGACGGAATTGAGCAGAAACCACGGCTGCGGATAAAATGCGGCCGTATTCGCGGGTAACTTCCTGTTGACGGTTATTTGAACGCGGGTAATTGGTCTGGTACATGAGTTTTCTCCTTTGAGGGTTGTTCACGCGCTGGCCCACCCATTGTCCACAAAAGCCAGAAGGCACCCAGGGCGATGAAAACATCCCCCAGGCTAAAGGCGACCCGGTAAGAAAACCCCGAGAATGACCGGAATTGGTCAGAAAGGAACCACAGGACCGTTTCCTCCCGCGGGAGGACGATATCCTTTCCGAACCCTAACCGTTCACCGATTTGCCATGACCCGGCCGGAGCGTCTGGTCTCAGCCATTGTACCGTCTCCGGAGTGATCGGCATCAGACCGCCGTTGAGCGCGATGACCGTCAGATTGAGCAGCAGTCCAGCGCCAAGCAGCCAGAAACCAGGGGTTTTTCGGTTCGCCCAGGCAAAAATGAGCAGCGCAAGTTGTGAAAGAACGAAAATCCATCGGACGATTGTGCCAGGCAAACTGGCACGGGTGGCAGGCAAAGAAAATACCACCCACTGTGCGGCGGTTGCTGCCAGGACCAGCCAGGCCAGCCGCAATGGAAATGATTGATATACTCTTTTTCTTAGCTTTGCCCGCAAGAACCCGCTAAGCAGGCCTGCGATTACAGCTAACAGTAAGATCATTCAGAGGTTTGTTTAAAGGCCGATTAACGAGAGAGAACGATTAATTACACCACCGCCAGCCTCAGGTGCACCCGACCCCAGGACAAAAAGGACAATTGTCAGAACAAAAAAGATCATGCGAGCTTTGGCAGTCGAGATTTTGATCATTTCAGATTTCCCTTCCCGGAAATAAATGTTGCGATATAGCAATAGTTTAGCCAGGGGGAGGCTTCATAGGTGGCTTCAATAAGCCTATTTTTAAATATTGGTCGAAAATTGGTTATATATTGGTTCGTATTGTTGAATAATTTTATTATAAATCAAGATCGTGCCTTATAAATCAATGATTTCTACGAACTTCATCCTAACGAACTACTCGTCTTTCGCGGGTTAAATTATCGAATAACGCCCGAGTCTGGGGCGATGGCCTGGCGCCCATTTCTGCATGTAAAACCTGCCTGAATTGTTCGTACTGCTGGATGACTTCCACGATGTTTCCTGAGGCTGCGTGGGCGCGCATCACCAGACACACCATCTCCTCATGGGTAGGTTCGAAATCCAACAAGGTTTGTGCGGTGACCAGCATGTCATCAAGTTTGCCGTGTTTCAGCTGCAATTCCGCCAGTTGGACCATGGCGTCCACTGCCTGCTGGTGGAACCGCTCGCGTTCGGTTATCGCCCAATGGTCGGAAATGTCAGGGACAAAGTAGCCTTTATAGATTTTTACGGTCTCTTTAAGCAAGCTTATCCGCTCTGCCTCATCACCAGTATGGCGCGCCAGGTTCAGATTATTTTTAAAATTTTCAAAATCGGCATCGTAATCCATCCCGCGGTTGAAGGTATAGATTTCATTCTC
>CALMGN010000175.1 GCA_937863605.1 uncultured Anaerolineaceae bacterium | reverse complement strand
TCCCCTTGCGGGGACCCTAAACCAACTTCAAACCCAGGAAATTGGAAGTAGTAGAGATCCTTCGGCCAGACGGCCACAGGATGACAAGCACTTCTTGTGAGCGCGAAGGGGCTCGAACCCTTAACCAATGGCTTAAAAGGCCACTGCTCTACCATTGAGCTACGCGCCCGAAGGTAGAATTTTATCACCACCTCACGCGGGCGTCAACAATTTGGTTAATGATTAGAATCCATTATTTTAGAAAAACAGCGCCGGTTCTGGCGCTGTCGATCATTCAGGTTGGCTGGCTCGTGGTGTTTTTACCTTCGGCCTTGGACGCGGGTGCAGCCGCCGCTGCCGGTTGGTAGCGCTGCCAGCATTCGGGCTCAGGATCAGCGAGAGCTGATTCAAGGCGGACATATCATATTCGCGCCGACCGCAAAAATCACACACCCAGGCCGGAAAATCCGGCACGGTGATCAGGTCATCGCCGATCCAGGTGTAATAGGCAACGCTGTGCCGGTGCATTTGACCTGCCTGGCACTCAGAGCACGGGAGTAAATATTCAGAAGGTATAAATCGATCTTTCATACAATCAATTGTTAGCTTTCACAATCATTGGCTGCGAGAGTAGCTTCACCTCGGTTAATGGCCAGTATACCACCAATGCTTCCCCGACCACACTCTCCTCGTAAACGAATCCCCAGCGGTGTGAATCGGACGACTGATTGCGATTGTCACCTAGCACAAACAAGCTGCCCTCCGGTACCTCCCAGAAGCCGGCATATTGCGGCGCCGCGGCGATATACGGTTCGTCGAGGGTCTGGTCGTTCACCTTCACCTGCCCATTTTCTACCTCAACCACGTCGCCCGGTACGCCAATCACCCGTTTAATGTAATCTTCCTGGGGCGAATAATGGAACACGACAATATCGCCGCGTTCGAAATCCCCGAATTGATAAGCCATTTTGTTGACCAGTACGAACTCGCCAGGCTGCAAAGTAGGCAGCATGCTAATGTTCTCTACCCTCACCCGCGCGATCACAAAATCGATTAAAAAATATAAAACAACTGCAATTGCCAGGGTCTGCAGCACCTCGAGAACAACACGAAAGGCACTAGCCCTTTTCGGATTTTGTTCCGGGTTGGTATCAATTGACTCAGGCGATGGATAGACGCTCAATAGTCCCTCCGGTACTTTCAGCCATTAAGTTTATTATAGGCCTGATCCAAACCAGGGTAAAGAGCGTAAGTTTACACCTGCCGTACAATCATTATGCTAATAAAGCTATTCACTACGCAGCCGATTGCCGCAAGCCCGACAAAACCCATCGCTTGACGAGGCCCGCCGGCCGCACTTAGAGCAGAATACTGGGTCCACCTGGGAGCCAACCCGATCTGGCTGCCGTCTGGCTGAGCGGTGGCGGTTCTTGGCTGAACTAGCAGAACTGCTGCGGTTGCGCGTCACCACGAACCAGACCAACCCGCCCACCACCAACAATAAGCCGACTCCGCCCAGCACCCAGGGTAGAAAATCACTGGCATTCACCCGACCAGCTGCGTCACCACTGGCCGCCTGGACCGGCTGAACCGATTGGCTGCCAAAGCTCAAGGAATCATCGGGTTTGCCATAACCAAAACGCACCGTGAAGGTGGTCCCGGCAGTTACGCTGCCGACCTGCTTGGTGAAGTAGGTGAGCCCATCTTCCTGGACAACACCTGCACCAAAGTCGGGCAGGATTTTCATTTCAGTGGCGTTGACCGGCTGCTGAATGGCAACCACCAGGTTATTGACTGTGAAATCGCCGTTCCATTTATATTCATATGAGCGCTGATTCGCTTCTTTGGTCAGTCCTGGATCGTAATACTCCAGCTGCAGCTCAGCCGAGGGAGTGGTAAATGTGACCTTCAGCCATTCATCCTGAATCTCGCTGGTATAGGCCAGGTTATACAACAGACCGTCCACATCTTTCATTGCCAGGTTGTAAGGAGCGCCAGCTTCTCGCGGGATGCGGATGATCATTTGAGCCGGCAAGGTCGCATTGGGAGACAAAGTGATGCGGTAAATGACCAACACGTCCGTCCGGTCGTATTCCGGCCACAGGCCAATTTCCAAGTCTTCAATAACCGGAGTGGATTGTGCTTGAGCTGGTACCGTTATGAATAATCCAGCAAGAAGGACAAGAACAACGAATAAACGCCGCATATTGCGATCTCCCGTTTGATTTAGCCTGATTTCACGGCAATATTACCACAATTGCACTCCATCGCAATCCGCCATATCCCCCATTTCGCGGCTTATTCCAACAACGCTTATATAAGGATTTGTTTTACAGGTCTCCGGCTTGCGGGGGCAAATTGCGGTATAATCCAGGCTGCATGCCGCCGGTAAAATGGGAAATGGACTGAATCAGTGACACGCCGCCGCTCAATGGATGACCTGAGTGCAGATGAACTGCGCAGGCTGCTGGTTGAAAAGCGCCGCACCGACCGTCAGATCCGCCTGGAGCGTTTCCGCAAAACCGGCCGGGTCGTGGATGCCGAGCAAGCCAGCCTGGATGAAGACGGGTTATTCCGAGCGCGGGCTGATACGCCTTCCTTTTCCGGCAAGAATTCTCGTCACAAAACCTGGCTGGATGCCCTTTTACTGTTCGTTGAAATCGCTGCGGTGTTAGGCCTGGCCTACGTGCTTTACAACGGTGTGACGCTGCTGCGCGACCTTAACAAACAAGTAACCACTGTACTGGTTCAGCCAACGCTGACGCCTACCGCCATCATTCAGGCTGTGGTCCTGCCTTCGGGACATACCCCCCCCAATTCACCCGAGGGTGTGCGCTTCAACGAAGCGGAGATTCCGGAACATTTGCGCCCCATGGTGGAAACCATGGCAAACCTTCCGGTTCCAACCCCAAGTCCGCAGCAGGCGGTGCGCATCCAGATCCCAGCCATTGACATCGATGCCCCGATTGTCCAGGGCGACGGTTGGGAGCAGCTTAAAAAAGGCGTCGCCCAGCACCTTGGCACCCCCGACCCCGGCCAGAACGGCAATATTGTGCTCTCGGCGCACAATGACGTGTTCGGTGAGATTTTCCGGCACCTTGACCGGCTGCAGGAGGGGGACGAGGTCATTGTGTACACCAATCAGCGTGCGTTTGTGTATATCGTGAAGCAGACCCAGGTAGTTGAACCGACCCAGGTTGAGGTCATGGCAGGAACACAAGAACCGGTTGTCACATTAATATCTTGTTATCCCTATCTGGTGGATAATCAACGCATTGTGGTGACCGCAGAGTTGGAAGAAGAACGCTAGGAATTATTCAAAAAGGAGTTTGATATGGCAAAGAAACAAAAACGAAGCATATCGGGTGGACAATCGAAAATCGAAACTGCGGTGAAAACCACCGTCGCAGCCCCCAAACGAACCAGTACCGGGGAGTTCAATCCCGATTATGGATATGTCATCAAAGACCTGAAACGGATCGGCGTCCTGGCTGGATCTTTCTTCGTGATCTTGATTGCTCTTTCAATTTTCCTGCGTTAAACCTGCCTGGAGAGCCAATACTATCCAGGATGCGGGCCAGCATGAAAACTTGCCCACACAGGAGGGGTCAGCGTACACGCTGACTCGAAAACCAGGCAAAGCAAAATGCCCGGCGTCAAGCCAGGCATTTTTGATTTAATTTATTCAAGTTATGTGTTCCGGGGAATCGATTGTTCGTTTCCTACCACCTACCTCAACCGCCGGTGGCTACCGCAACCAGCGTCAACCGGTCGCCCGGGCGGGGGTGTTCATCCATCACCATCACCGGGTCGCCCATTTCATTGTTGATGATGAACATATTGGAACTGAGGAATGTTCGGCCGTCGTTGTCAATCAGCACACCAACCAAATAAGGATACAGCACGCCCAACCGCTGGACGATGTCTGCGTAGGTCTCACCGGGTTTGATTGACAGCTCGATATTGGGTACCCCGGCCACAACCCGCGCCAGGTTGGTAAATTCGACAGTAATGGTATCCATAATTTCGGACGTCTTATCCATGACGCACCTCAGGATCTACCGCTAAATATTTTTATTAATTAATTCATAAATATTATAACCGAAAAATTATTTAAAGCAAAAGGCAAACAGAATTGCGCCAAGGCTGGTGCCAACCCACCAATATTCCTGCGCCCAGACCGGGAAGCCGGTACTATAACGGGCTGTCATGCCAGCCAACATTAACGCCACCGCAATAATCACCAGCACCCAACTGGTTACTTTATAGCCTGGCAGATGTTCTTCGTCCACCGGCATTTTGGCTCCCTTACCCTGGCGTTTCACCGCTAAGGCCTGCTCGCGCAAATCGCGGCGTTTTTTCGAGCGTAACAACACCAGCCGCACGTAAAACAGTGCAAACGCAATAATGGTGACAATCATCCCAAATTCTAATTCCATGGCTGATCTCCGCTTACTTCTTCCAGACGAGTTTTAAAACCGCTTTATAAAAAGCATCCTTGGTGACCGGTGTACCCGGGCCGGCAGGCAAATAGCGGCCGTGTGGGGTTATTTCAAATATCTGTGTGCCCGTGTCGCTCTGGCTTAAAGGGACGTGCGCCAGCACCAACACCCGCGTGCTGCGAAATTTGACATATACAAAGGGCGAACGTTTATCGGGGGTTTTTACCAAAGCAGCGTAATGGAACTCATCGAAATCGGTCGGGGTTGGAAAGCGCACCAGTACAATTTTTGACTTTTTCTCTAGGACCTCTCGAACTTCGAATCCCATGCCTGCGAATGGGGTCAGTTGGTCATTGTCCAACCGCTCGCCGACATGGTCCCACCAAAACTTTAAGAACTTTATCCCATCCCGCTCCAAGTATTCAAAAAAGTCTGCAGTTTGAGAATGGAAAATGGTGGGCAGGGCTTCATGTCCGAAGTTGAAATGTTGGCTTCTGGTTTTAATCATAGTGGATAATTCCTCAATCCGAGGTCGTAAGATAGGTGGTGCGGTGAAGATATTCTTCGAACCGGGTGGGAGTACGGCCGAGTAGCTGACCTAGCACCATAGCGTTTCCCACAAATCCATATTGATCATAGTATTCGAACATACTCAACAAAGTCATTCGGGCATAATCCTTCATCCCGTGGTCGCGGGCGCTGCGGTCCCAGGCAGCGCGATCTAGCGCAACTGCGTGTACCATACGGTGAATGGCATCTCCGGACATCTGAGCGATATCCGCGCTGGACAACTGCTGCGGTCCGCACAACTCATAAATGGCACCGAAATGTCTTCCGCCCTCGCGGATCACCAGGGCTGCGACCTGTGCCACGTCATCCAGATCAACCATGCTAAAGCGGGCATCTACGGCATAGGGAACCGCATATTCGCCATCCGTCAGCATTTTACTCCAATATCCTGAAATATTTTGCATATACGATGCTGGTTGCAGAATAGTGTAGTTTAGGCCAGATTTTAATAAAAGCGCCTCGACCTGCAATTTATTCCAATGGTGCGCCATTTCACGCACCTGGGGGTGCAGCACCGAGTGATACACAAAGTACTCCAACCCGGCGGAACGCGCGGCTGCGATGGCGTATTGCCCGATCTTCACTTCTTCCGGGTGCATATTCGGGCAAATATGATAAACCGCCCGCATGCCTTCAAAAGCACGCCGGAGCAGGTCAGGATCACTCATGTCGCCCACGACAGTCTCTGCAGCGCCTAATTCGCGCAGCTCAGCTGCCTGGAAATCCTGGCGTATCAACACGCGCACATCTTCGCCCGCCGGTAAAACTGACTTAAGCACCGCCAGGCCGGTTTTACCTGCAGCGCCAGTAATTAAGATCATATCTGGACTCTCGTATACGGTGTTCCCACTGGTGAAAATTATAAAATCGGAACGAGGGTTTTCACAAGGGGTGTGCCCTGTTTGAAAAAGCTCCCGACGCCAACCAACCGGCATCGGGAGCCTCTGGTTACCCTGGGCAGAATCCCAATGTTCAGGATTCTTAATCCAGAGCTATTTTACCGAAAACTTGTCTTACTTGGTGGGGGCAGCGCGCTCGAACGGTGGTTTCCAGTAGAAGGTGATCAGATTCATCAGGATGCCCAGAACTGCACCGGTCGCAATGGCCGGCCAACCATAGGGGAAGACGGATCTTAGGATCGGAACCGGCAGGAAGCCGTTCGCGAAACCAATATTACCGCCGATGCCAACGACCAGGATGGTCGCGCCAATGGCTAGCTGTTTCGGATCGTACAGGTTTACCTTCTCGGCAATCATCAGCGCAACACCTTGCATACCGATTACACCGTACAAATAGATCGCCAGACCACCGATAACAGCAGTCGGGACCGACGCAATCGCTTCAGCCAATGGGCCAATGAAGCCCAGGATGATCGAGATAACGCCAGCTGTGATCAAGGACGGGCCGGAGTAGTTGCGGGTGATCACCATTAGCGAGTTGTTTTCACCGTAGTTGGTGCCAGCGGTTGAGCCGAACAGACCGTTGACCAGGTCATTCAGACCGTCGAGCATCAAGTTGAGGCCAATGTAGCGGGACAGGTTGTATTTCTCTTTGCCCTGTTCTTCGGCCAGGTGATCAACATACAGGCTGATCTGATACAGGTGAGCAGTGGATTCCGGGATAGTTGCGATCGCCATGACGCCGATACCAACAATGGCTGTGAGAGTGAGCGGATCATTGAAGACCGGGAAGACGATCGACGGAGCGCGGATTAGAGCTTCCTGACCGAAGGCAGCAAAGTTTACCAATCCAAGGGGAATGGAAACAACGTAACCTACGATGGCAGCCAAAAGAACCGGAAGCATTCCAATAAAGCCTTTGCCCTGCAGATACACCGAGAAGATGAAGGCGGCCAAAAGTGTAACCATACTGGCGGCCAACCACTTTAAGTTATCCAGCGCATTGATATCGAATGTGCTTGAGAAGGTACCTGTTGCCATTTGCAGGGCGACAGCACCCAGGCCGATACCGATGGTGACAGCTACCGAGCCGGTGACAATGGGGGGCAGAATTTTATCGAGGGCTTCTTTACCACCCGATGCGCGGATGATAATGCCCATGATAATGTTGATTAAGCCTGTGGCAATGAAGCCAGCTGTAGCTACCGCGATTACCTCGGGGGGAGCCACTGCGGTTTCAACGCCTTTGGCAGCCATAATCGCCGATACAGCAGCAATGTAGCTGAAGCTTGAGCCGTAGTACAGAGGAATATATTTGCCCATAGCCAACTTGGCGCCAACCAGGGCCACGACAGTGCCGAGACCGGTGACGGTCAAGACGGTGCTGACGGGGAATTTCATCAAAATGGCGCAAAGAACGGTGGCCGGGAACATAGTCAGAACGTGCTGCAAACCTAGCAGAACCATCTGTCCAAATGGTGGGGTGTCATTTGGCAAATAGCCCATTACCTTAGCTTTTGGAGCTGCGGTTGCCATAGAAGTCTTCCTCCCTTTAAAATTAATTGAAAATGAATTGGGGTTTGGGATTGCTTTCGATCCGATCTCCTCGTTTTCAGGCCTGAAGGCGGGATTGGGGTGCCGCTGTCAGCTTTGATTAATCGAGATCGAAGTGAATGGGGTGCTTCTTTTGATTTCCTCTGGTGATTTCGTTCCTCCTTTCTCTTTATATCCGTCCATAATCGAAAGCAGCGCAGCGCCGACCGGAAAAAAGATTAAACTTGCAGGCTGGCTTACTTACCCAGGACCAGAGCCAGTATGACGAGTATTGCCACAACTGGCAGGATATAGAGAATCAAGCGGAATTCGGGTACTTTAGTAAAACCCCCGACCATGTCTTTCGCTACGCCAGACGCGAATTCAGTCTGAGTAGGGGGGGTGAAGTTAACCTCAGTGCCAGTCTTTTTGGCAGCGAGGCGGGCTTCCAAAGCTTTGTCCAGCGTTTCAAAGGCAGAGCGGATCATGCTTTTGGCTACGCTGTCGATCATGCGCTGGCCAACCGAGGCCAATGCGCCGCCGATGTTCATATCGCCATCGTATTTTATGGTCGTGGTTCCGTCAGGGTTCTGGGTAAAAACAACTTTACCAACGCCCTTGCCGTAGCCCGGAGCGCCCTTGCCGTCCACCATCAGTGTCAGGCTTTCAGGTTCAACAACATCGGTGAGGGAAAGTTTGCCCTGGAATTTACCAGAGACCGGCCCAATGCGAACGTTCATGACGCCTTCGTATACATTTTCAGCAACGACATCCAATTTGTCCATCCCAGGGACAGCACTGGCTAAAACGGCAGGATCATAGAACATTTCCCAGACATCCTCGCGCGGACCATTGAATACGTGCTCGCCATCAAGTTTCATTATAGATGTTCCTCCAAAAAAGAATTAGAAAATTGGCGACCAATTTACATCGGTCAAGAATAGCAAAGGGTGCTAAGCACCCTTTGCTTTCTGTACGTAGGTATATACCTTGCTGGGGGAGAGATTCGATTCCATAATCTCAACGCCCGTGTCGAACAAGGCATCTTCCAACGCCTGGGTAAATACCGCCGGCGTGGGGATAGCGCCTGCTTCGCCAACGCCCTTGATACCGAGCGGGTTTAGCGGAGAGGGAATTTCAGTGTGGCCTAACTCCATCTTAGGCGGCATATCAGTGGCTTGCGGGAAAAGATAATCCATGAAGGAAGCAGTCAGCAACTGGCCGGTTTCATCATAGAAAACTTTCTCAAAGAAGGCGTTGCCGATGCCCATCTGCACACCGCCGTGAACCTGACCCTCCACCACCATCGGGTTGATCGGGATGCCGCAGTCGTGTACCATGACCAGGCGTTCGATCTTGGGTTTCATGGTTTCTGCGTCAACATCCAGGATCATGGCCATGCAGCCAGCGCCGGTGGCGCCGTACGGGGGACCATAATAGGCGACCGCTTCCAAACCAGGCTCAGCACCGGGCGGGAAGGTACCGCGCATGGGGTTAGCCTTGCTGGCCAGGTCGCCTAGAGAAATCTTCTTGTCCGGGAGATCTGCCACCTGAACGAAACCGCCAACGAGTTCCAATTCAGACTCAGGGGTTTCCAGAATTTGGCTGGCCAATTTCAAAGCTTTGTTTTTGACCTTGACCGCAGCCAAATGAATGGCGGTACCGGCCACTGTCGCGCCGCGACTGGCAAAAGTGCCTGCGCCCCAGGCGAAGGCTCCCGTATCACCGGTGATAACCTTGACATCCTTAACTTCAACGCCCAACTGTTCGGCCGCGATCTGAGCGAACGAGGTGTAATGCGCCTGGCCCTGCGTAGCAACACCGGTGGCAACGCTTACTTTGCCATTGCCGCCCACGGTGATTTTAGCGCCTTCGTATGGGCCAACCCCGGTACCTTCGGTAAAGGTGCAGATGCCGATTCCAAGATGCCGGCCTTCTGCGCGCGCTTTTGGCTGAATCTCTTCACGGAATTTCTTGTAATCGATCATTTCCATGACTTTGGCAAGCGCAGTCGGGTAATCGCCGCTGTCGAGCACACCTTCAACAAAGTCCTGGCCAATGATGCCAGTTGAAACCGGGTAAGCATCCGGCTGGATCAGGTTGATGCGGCGGATTTCAGCAACATCCATTTTAAGTTCCCGAGCAGCAGCATCGATCATGCGCTCCATCACAAACACGCCCTGCGGACGGCCAGCGCCGCGAACCGGGGTGACTACCATTTCATTGGTGAACACCATGAAGATTTCGGTATAGAAGCTGGGGATGTTGTAGTTACTGACCGTATGCGTCTGGGTATTCAGCGGCACGGTCATCATGTAGGAGTCATACGCGCCCGAGTTGTGGTAGAAGACGTCCTTGAAGCCAAGGATTTTGCCTTCTTTGGTCAGGGCAATTTCTGCGTAATGGACCTGGTCGCGTTCAGAAGTGGTCGCGAGGAAATTCTCGCGGCGGTCTTCGTACCATTTGATCGGCCGATTCAGGCGCACTGCCAGCTCGGTTAACAGCACATCGTCCGGCATGGAGGTGTTGATTTTTGGACCAAACCCGCCGCCGGTGAATGGCGTGATCACCCGCACCTGGTTTTCAAACAAGCCCATGCGGGTCGCGGTTGCGTTACGCAGTGTGATGGGGGACTGCGTGCCGCACCAGATCGTCATCATCTGAGCCTTATCGTCCCAATTGACCACAATGCCGCGGTTTTCGAGCGCCACAGCAGCAACCCGATCCATGTAAATCTTTTTCTTGATGACGATATCCGCGTTGGCGGCTGCCTCGGGATAATTACCGCGTTCCTGAATGACGTGGGCAGCTTCGTTTGAGGGCAGATCCTCGTGCACCAGCGGAGCGCCAGGCTGGAGCGCCTTCTCAAGATCGATGACGGCATCCAACGGTTCAAACTCGGGATAGATGAAGTCGCAGGCATCTTCCGCGATGTAGCGGGATTCAGCAATGACCACCGCTACCGGCTCGCCGGAATAGCGCACTTTGTCCTTGACAATCGGCATGATGGTGCGGCTGGCATAGGTTGCGCCTTTAATCGCTGTCGGCGGCGGGACCTGCAGCGGGCCTGGTTTGACCAGGTCGCCAAAGTCCTCAGCAGTGTAAACACCTATGACACCCGGGAGTGCCTTTGCTTCGCTGACATCGATGCTTTTTAAGCGGGCATGCGCATAATCGCTGCGTTTGAAAGCGGCGTAGAGCATGCCGGGAATTTCGATATCATCCAGATACTGTGCCTTGCCGGCCAGGATCTGAGGGTCTTCGTTCCGAAGAATTGATTTATGGAATACTCGTTCTGCCACAATACACCTCGTTTCTCTGTCCGTTATGAATGGGCAGCCATTTTCTTAGCCGCAAGTCTCACTGCTTCAACGATGTTTTCATAGCCTGTGCAGCGGCAGAAGTTCCCATCGATCGCTTCACGGATTTCTTCATCGGTGGGATTCTTGTTGTCCCCCAGGTAATCGACCAGGGTCATCAGGAAACCAGGCGTGCAGAAACCGCATTGCAGAGCATGTTTTTCCATGAAGGCTTCTTGCAGCGGATGCAGGTGGTCTGGCGTGCCAAGCGATTCTACGGTTTCGATTGTGTGCCTATCCGCCATCACCGCGAACATAATGCAGGAGCGCACGGATTCCCCGTCAAACAGGATGGTGCAGGCGCCGCACAGACCGTGCTCGCAGCCCACGTGTGTGCCGGTCAGTTTCAGGTCGTGGCGGATGAAATCGCTCAAAAGCAGACGCGGTTCGACTTCCCGCTCGTAGGAAACGCCGTTTACAGTCACATTGATTTTTACGAGTTGTGTCATTTCAGCCTCCTACTTCTTCGCCCGCAGTACAGCTTCGGTGAGAGAGCGGCGGACCAAAACCTGTACCAACTGGCGGCGGTATTCGGCCGTGCCGTGCAGGTCTGAGCCTGGATCGCACTCATTTTTGGCTACATAGGCTGCCACATCGGCAATGGCGGCTTCGGTGGGTTCGTTGCCAACCAACACCTTGGCGGCATATTTCGACAGGATGGGGGTTTCACCCACGCTGAAGAGCACGCAGCGCACATCTTTCACGCGGTCGCGGTCGTCCAAACCAACCATGCTGATGGTTGCAGCCTGAGCGTAGCCGCCGCGCTGGCGGGAAACCTGTTTGTAGGAACCAGCTGTCCGCGGCGCCAAAGGCGGCAGAACAACTTCCACGAGCAAATCTTCGGGTTCCAGCACCGTCATAAACGGGCCAACAATAAACTCTTCAGCGGTCACCCAGCGTTCGCCGCCTTTACGCTTGACCAGCAATTTGGCGTTGAGCGCAAGGGATAACGCAGGCAGCTGCGCAGCCGGATCGGCATGCGCAATGGCGCCGCCAAACGTGCCGCGGGCGCGAATTTGAGCATGGGCAATGTACCCGATGGTCTCGGCCACGATCGGCATGCGCTGTTTGACAATCGGGTCATATTCCACAACACTGTCGCGCGTCATGGTGCCAATGGCAATCCCGCCGTCAGCGGTTGGCCGGATATAGGCTAATTCCGCAACAGTGTTCAGGTCAACCAGAGCCGAAGGCCGCGCCATGCGAAAGTTCATAGCAGGAATTAAGCTTTGGCCGCCGGCGAGAACTTTGCCGGAGTAGCCCAGATCCGTCAAATTCTGGAGCGCTTCTTCGACGGTTTTTGGAGCATAGTACTCGAATGGAGCTGGCTTCATGAATTTATAACCTCCTTACACGGGCGATATGCTCGCCCAAATGGATTGCGGGGGTCCGTAATGCTACGGGAGACGCTGTTTCCAGAGCGGTGCGGGATGAGGAGTTCCGCCACTCAGCAGCTGGTAGGTCATCTGCATATGACCCAGGTGCAAAGCGGTGTGATCAACCACATGCAAGAGCGCCCAGCGTACTGGCACTTCCCTGGCTTCTACTTCGCGGTTTGAGTTCAACGCATCGGGGGGTAAAGCCAGAAGAATCTCTCTGGTTTCGATTGAAGTTTGGTGCAAAAGGTGGAAAAGTTCAGTATGGCTGCTGGTTTGGGTCTTGAATTCTATTTGCCGGTTGCGGGTGGGTGTTTTACCCCCAATGACTTCGCCTATCCAAAAGTGTTCGGCTCCACAGGTATGAGCTACCAGGACAGCCAGTGAGTTGATTTGCTGCTCCATTGCCGCTTCGATTGGCCGCCAGTTCAGTTGGTCCGGCGCTACACCCGTGATCAGATTTTCAATCTGACCGCGCAAGTCTTCCAGGCGCTGCAGGTAATTCTCGAGCTCAGAGAGCAAATGAACCTCATTATTATCGATGCAGCCCCCCGAAAAAGCAAACGCAGGGGGGGCTGCTATCATCCGATGATTAAGCTTCCTTGAAGGCTACGAAGCGAGCCCACATGGACTCAACTTCCATGACCTTTTGCAGGAAGCAGCCAATGTAGTAACGGCCGCTGGAAACATTGCTGATCTGGCCGCCCAGGTTTTCAGCATGAACAATGTGCTTGGGGAACAGGTTGTAGTGCATGTCCTGGTAGTATTTGTCCAACGGGAACATTTCGTCCCAATCCTTGCCGAAATCTCGCTTGAGTTTCTCGTTGGCTTCCTGGAAAGTCTTGGGGTGCCACTGGCGCTGGATGGTATTCATCGGGTGGTCAGCAGCCACGCAATCGACGCCAATCCACCTAATCTCTTTTTCAGCTGCCCAGGCTGAGAAGTCAGCCGAGGGACCCGGGTGCTTGATCATATAGCGGAATTCGTCTGAATCGGGACTGATCCAGCCGTATTTGTACCAGCCGGTCTTGATGATCAGAATGTCGCCTTTTTTGACTTCCACCACCGATTCGATCATTTCGGGGGTGTACACGCTGGAGTTGCTGACCTTGTCGGAGATGTCGGCAATGACGCCGGGACCAATCCACTCCTCGAGCGGGACTTCACCGATGGTGCGCCCACCCGGATAGAAGTGCTTCTCGCCATCCATGTGGGAAGCCAAATGGATCGAGGCGTTGCAGATCGAGCCGTTGCGACCCATGCCGTAGTGGAAACCTGCGCCGCGCTTGAAGTACTTGACCGACAGCGGTTCGTAGTTAGCCCACTGGGGCGATTGTACCGAGAACGGCACGGTCATATCGAACATCTCGGAATTTTCGAGCTGTTTAAAGAATTCAGCCTCGCTCATACCGAACGGGGCCGTCCAACCAACGACCCGCGACCAGGCCGCTTCCACTTCCATGAAGGGGATCGGCATGACGGTCAACCAGGCGCGTTTACCGTTCAGCTTATCGATATCACCAACAATTGCCTCGACGAAGACCTTGTGCTTCTTCGGCAGGGTAATGTGGGTCATTTCATAGTACCAATCCTGAGGGAACATCTCGTCCCAGGTTTTACCGTAATCCTTAATGAGTTTGGCTTCTGCCTTTTTGAACTCAACCTCGTGCAGACGGCGGATGGGCGTATTCATCGGGTGCTCAAAGCAGCCGCAGTCCACACCGACCCATTTGAAGTCCATGTCGATCACCCACTGGAAGAACTCGGGTGAGGGGCCTGGATGGCGAACGAGGAAACCAAATTCTTTATTCTCAACGCCGCCCTGGGCTTTCGGGTTTTTGATGTCGGGCTGGTCGTAGGAATAGCGGTGGTAACCGGTGTTAATGATCAAGACGTCGCCTTTTTTAACTTCGGCTTTCTTCATGATCATCTCAGGCGTGTACAAGCAGTAATCCGACATTTGGTCGGAAATGTCAACCACCACACCCTGGCCAGCCAGGTCGGTCAGGGGAATATCACTAATGCGGCGGCCGCCAGAATGGAAGGAGGTCTCGCCTACCAGATGGGTACCCACCGAGTTGCTCCAATTCAAAATCTGGCCGTTCGCGCCTGCACCGCCGCCATAAGCGCCGGTCACACGCTTGAAGAAATGCACTTCCAGGCTTTTGTCGCCGGGGAAGGGCGGTGTGAAGATGCTGCAACCCTGAGTCAGGTCGTACATCCTGGCATCCGCCATCATCTTAATAAATTTTTCACGATCCATGGATCCCTCCGATTAAGGAACTGTATGAATTAGATATTGTATTTCTCGGCAAAAGCTGCCAGGGCATCTTCGAAGATACGCATTGGAGCCGAAACAACTCCAGCGCCAACCTGGCCAACACCAGGATCTTTATGAGCAACACCCGTGTTCACACGTGGGGCAATCTGTTTCTCAACGACCTTACGAATATCAACCCCGGTTGGCGTACCGCGGAAATCAAGGTACGGAATTGTGAACATTTTGTGTTCCGCAAAAGTGATTTCGTACATATCGAGCGTGGTATTAATCGCGTCTCTGGGAACACCACCAATAAAGGTGACCAAAGCAGGGGCAGCTGCCATCGCAAATCCACCAATGCCTGCAGTTTCAGTAATTACGCTGTCACCGATATCGCGGCATGCATCTGCTTCGGTGAAACCGGGGAAGTAGAGTGCTTTTACAATGGGTGATTGAGCGGTAAACCATTGGTCACCTAAACCGCTGACCTTGATTCCAAAATCGGTGCCATTGCGAGCCATGATGGTGACGATTGTGCTGCCTTCAACGTTTTCACCGGCGGCGGTCATGGCTTTACAACTGGCCATAATAGGGTTGAGAATGCTTAAAGCATTCTCACCAAGGAATTTGATTACGTCAAAAGCAGTCTGAGAATCTTTGGCAGTCTTGGCGATAAACGGTGCCAACTGCATGGACCATAGGAGAGAGGCTGCATCTTCGCGATTATGGCCATCGTCACCCATATGGAGTGATTTCGCAATCATTGCGCGGATATCAACCCCGCCGATTGCTTCCAGGGCAGTTTTGACGGTAGGACCCAATACAGTTTCCATCCAGCGCAATTTATCCAGCACATCCTGGCTATAAGCGCCCATGCGTAGAACTTTTCCGCGACCTTCATTTAGATTCGAGAATGTTTTGATGCCGTGGGTCTGATTCTCGATCACATAAACGAGTTGCGACGGTGAAATCACACCAGCCATAGGGCCAGCGCACATGTGATCGTTGCAGGGAGCAAATTCAATCTTTCCAGACTGGAGCAATTTATCAGCTTCTTCAGGAGTCTTGGCTTTGCCTTCAAACATCAAAGCGCCCATCATCGCACCGCGGGTTGGACCGGACAACCGTTCATAGGTCACCGGCGGGCCGGCGTGAAGGAGCATATTTTCGTGCATGCCAGGAACAACCTCAATCGCCTTGGCCATAGTGGTCGCGACCGGGCGCGCTTCCATAAAGGCATTTACTACTTTTTGATTTGCTTCGGTAATATTGATCATTATTTTCTCCGTGGTCGATCCGGGCTATTCGTATTTTTTCAAGCGTTCCAGAATGCCAATCAGTTTTTCATTACCGCCAGCTGCCGGGCGCCAATCCAAATGAACTGCCGGGGTACCCTGTGCCTTCAAATTGTCATAGAAGGATTCCAGGCCAACGTTGATAGCTTCCAGAGGTTTCTTGAGGGTAGCAAGGTCTACCGGGGTAGCTTTAACCTTCTCGGCAACTTTTACACTATTCAAACCCTGCAGAAGGCTGCCGACATAGCGCACTACCTCTTCATTGCTGGTGCTAACCCAGGCGCCGGCTTTCTTAAGCGGTTCGATCTGGGCGCTCAATTTTTGCGGGTCTTCATCAGTACCAGTGACGACTACCGCAACTTCCAGATAGCGGCCGGCTTTTTTGGCAATATCCTTGGCCTTTGCAATTGCCGGAGCAATTTCGCTGGCCGGATCTTCATGCGAGCCAAAGCCGATGACCACGTCCAGCATGATCACAGCAACTTCAGGATCTTTCGCTTCATCCAGTAGGCGGCGAATGCGCAATTCGTTGTCCATCATCGGGTGCAGACGGCCAACCGTGAATTCGTCCTCGCCTAGATCGACGATGGTGTGCTCAACACTCGTCAGGGCGTCCATGAGTTTGTTTGCTTTATTGATGGGCGCATTGGCATACACTTTGGGCAAATATTCAGTCAACAGGTACTGCGCCTCATAGGCCAGGGTGCCACCAGAGAATAACCCACGCAGGTATTTCTGACCTTTGGAAAAACGATCCAAACCGAGTTCCGGCGCCACGTAAGGAGCAGGGGGATTCTTAGCCAGGTCAACCGCAATCGTGGCGGCATCATCCAGGCCAGAAGCATAGTACAGGTTGCCAACATGGCGGGAAATGGGCGTGCGACCGATGAAATTGACCACTACTGGTTTACCCGCCTCACGCGCCTGGCGCAGGACTTCCTCGGCTACAATGGGTGAAGGGGGTTTGGAGACCAAAACAATCACTTTGGTTTCCGGATCGCGAATGAGCACATCCAGAGCCATCAAGAAAGTTACGCCGCCGATTTTTTCAGAGAGGTCGCGGCCGCCAGTGCCAATACCGTAGGTGAGGCCGCCGCCCAGTTGGTGAATGCGGGAGGAAACCTGCTGCAAGCCGGTGCCGGCCGCTGCCACCATGCCAATCGGTCCTTTGCGGACTTTGTTGGCGAAGCCGAGGCCAATTCCATTGACGATAGCCGTACCGCAGTCGGGGCCCATGACCAGCAAGCCTTTTTCAGCCGCTTCAGCTTTAAGGGCGATTTCTTCCTCGACAGAAACATTATCGCTGAACAGGAAAACGTGTTTGCCCAGGGCCATTGTCTGGCGAGCAACACGGGCTGCGAAGCGACCGGCAACGGAGATCAGAACCCAGCTGGATTCAGGAAGGATTTCATCCGCTGCCTCAAGTGTGCGCGGCCGGGCGACCGTTTCTGAAATGTCTTTTCTGGCAGCCAGCAACTCATCTACTTGTGCGATCGCTTCTTCGGCGATTTTTGGATCGTCAGAGCTGACTACGATAACCAGGTCGTTTTCGCGCGAGTTGATAGCCTCAGGCGACAACAGATCGACGCGTGCCAGCAGTTCTTTGTTGGTTTCGGTACCCATGACGACCCCAGCATCTTCAACGCCGGGCAAGTTCGCCAGGGTACGTTGAAGCTGCATGAGACGGGCTGAATCATAGTAAACGCCAGTTCGTACTTGGGTCTTAATCACTGCCATTTTACAACTCCTGATTAATTCGTGATAAATGGAACAATTGACTTTGAAAAGTCAATCTGTTCCATGCCATTAGTCAATTCCGGGTCATGCATCATTAATTGGTCAATGATAGGATAAGGTTGTGGTGCAGAATGTAGATATTTATTTGGGCCGCAACCGTCAATCGGTATCGGAGGAAATTATTGGACCCCGTAAGGATGCTGTTTCCCAGGTTGAGATTGTTTGACAACTACAGGAAAAGTATAGCACTTTCAAAAATGAGCGTCAACCAACCACGGGCAGGCAGGGGGCCCTGCACTATCGCGAGAATAGTTCTGGCGATTCCGCAGCGTTCTCTCCCAAAGTAAGGGACTT
>CALMGN010000174.1 GCA_937863605.1 uncultured Anaerolineaceae bacterium | reverse complement strand
CGGCGTCTTCGGTGTTGACCGAATTGACCAGCGTCATCATCAACGGCCGGTGGTAGAGATCAGCCCGAACGCTGCGTACCCTGGCTTCCACCTGGCGGGTATAGGCCAGCATGATCAGCGCCTTCAGCACCTCTTTCTGCTTTTCGTCCGCGCTAAAATCGGACTGCCCCCGGAAGGAGGTCACCTGTTCATTGAGCACCACGATATGCTTGCCGTGCCCATTGCTGATGAATTCGGCCAGGTTATAGTTGTAAGCCGTGGTGGTAATATCGCGCATATCGGTAAAGGTGGCTGAGAAATTGAATAAAAATCCGTTGCGCGTCAGAATCGAAAAGATTTGCTGCGATTTGGCGTCTTCTTTATCGCCCTTGTGGGCCTCATCCAGCAGCAGATACCAGTTGCCATTGGCATCATACGAGCGAAAATCGATGATCTTTTCTTTTTGCTCGTCGCTCAAATTATCCGATCGGTAGTAAAACACCCGGATTTCATCGTTGTTGAACAAGGACGCCGGCTGCCGTTTGATTTCAGGGTAGTCGCGCAGTTCGTGCAGGCGGATATGTAAATTTCCGTTGAGGTTGTAGTCGTCGACGTGCTCGCGCAGTTGATCCAGCAGGTCTTCGCGGTAAGTCAGCACCAGAATATCGTTTAGCGGAATTTCGCCGCGGCGCATCAGTTCGCGCAGGCATTCGATCCACTTGACGATCACCAGCGTCTTGCCGGAACCGGTCGCCATCCAGAAGGAAATGCGGTTGATGAACTGCTCGTACGGCAGGCGATCCTGCTCGTCGGCGCTGTAATAGGTTTCCAGCAAGCTGGACAGGGCGCGTCTGGCGACCGTGGAACGGTCGAGGCGGATGCTGAGGTCATCCTCCAGGCCGTAATCCGCGTACCAGTCCATAAAGGCTTTTTTGCGCTCCGCCACGCTCAGGTCCGGTTCGCTGTAGTATTTCCACAAGGCAATCAGACCATTTTGCAGCGCTTTTTGCTGAAATTCCCACAGCGTCCGGCTGCGCGAAAAGGTCGCCAGGTCAAAATCTGCCCAGTTGGTCGGCAGCGCGCTGACGCCCAGCCCTTCCACCATTCGTTGTAGCAGCGTACGGGTCATCGCATTTGTCTCTCGTGAACTATGTGAACTTTGTTAACATTTGTCAAAACTTCTTGACACACTGATTAAATGTCCATATACTGTATATGCCTCATCTACCATTGTAGAAGGAGATCTTTCATCGCCATCCGTGGCGATGAATGCATTTAATCGGAATTAATCCGTTTTTCATATTTTGCCAATAAATTCTTTCGTGTTGAAGATCCATAAACAACGAATGCAGTGATGAGGATAGCTATTTCCTCATTGTCCAACTGACGTTTTTCCAGGATGACAACGTATTCCCAATCTTCAAGCCATATATAGGTTCTTATTCTTCTACTTGCCTCCAAGAAATCCCAGCATTTGATCGTAGGTTCACGATAATTTATTATGGTCGGTGCACACCAGGGAAGCCGTTTAGCCCTTTCGTAATCTGGGACCCGGTCCATAATTGTGTAATCGGTTTTGGTTATGATGTGCCAAAATCCTTCATCATACTTCCCATCTGGCTTGCGGTTATCCCACCACACCGGAATTAACCCAAATTTTGGTTCGCCATTAATAAAATCGTTTGTAAATATTGCGTAAAGTTTCTCTAAGGTTTTTTCCCAGGGACCATCCATTGAAAGCACGCTTGGCAGCCAGATCGGTCTCATTCCGCCTCCTCCTCTCTGGCTCGCCACCGGAATATATTTACCTTGTTTTCCTTATACAAGGTTGAATAAATTAACTTATATCCGGATTGTTGTCGCATCAATTCAACCAGGTCTAATTTTGCCTGGCTTGAAGTAAGCCCACGGTTTGCGTAAGAAATGATTCCAATAAGCAAGTCGGCCAATTGAACTTGCTCGATTTCTTTGGAACTGACCAGTTGAACATTTTCGATGATGGAACGCGAAAAATCATACAGGTTGTGGGAGAGTACTTCGTGAAGTTTTTTGACTTTTGTGCCCCCGCGCGTATCCTTTATATCCAAATAAATTCGATATCTATCTTGGGGATTCAAAATCGTTTTTAGCATATCAAAATACATCTTGTAGTAAAAATCATCATGGTTTTGGTTATGATCGGCATGCCGCAATTTCGATTTATCCGGTACGATTAAAGCGCGAAAATGCAGATGAGGATTCCTAAAAAAGTACATAACTAATTCTTTATAAAAATCAAGTTTCCCTTGCGAAACCCTATTCCACTTAACTTCATAATTTTCAGCCAGTCCATGTTGTTTCTTAATTGCCCGGATTTCCTCAGCAATCGCTCGCGACTGTTCGATTGGGCACCAAATGGCGCCCAATACCATGACCGGAATTTCATCATGCTCGAGATGGCCGCTTTCGTCGCAATACACATTGATAATCATTGCCATCCTCCTACCACCAGATGAGCGGTTTGAGCGTTGACCAGTCCGGATCGGTCAGCGAGAGGATTTCGCCATCCTCAAATTCGACCGTTTCAGCCGTGATGCGCTTGATCCATTTGCCGCGCCGCTGCGAAAGGGTTTCCGCCAGGTCGATATCGGAGTAGAGCCGCTCGGGGTGCACCTGCACGCTGTTGTTTTCGATATCCACGTCCAAAGCCGCCAGCATTTTTTCGTCACGCAGGAAGATGTAATGCTCCCAGGGCTTTTCATACGGGTTATCGAACAGGTCTGAGTCCTGGTAATGGGCTTGTTTGAGGGTTTCCTCGTATTGCTCCAGGTCATAATATTTGACAAAATGGCTCAACCCCTGCCCGCCGTTGGCTTTGCCGTCCTTCCAGGAGGAGGAAAAGGCCACTTTCTTGACCCGCGGCAGGATGACCGTATTGAAGTGCTCGCCCATTTCGACCATAATGTACTTGCGTTTACCCCCATCGCTGCGGTTGAGGTTCATCACCGCGTGCGCGGTGGTGCCAGATCCTGCGAAGAAATCTAAGCACAGATCGTGGTCATAGCAATTTGCCACTCTCAAACAATCCTCTACAGCATGGACAGATTTTGGGAAGGAAAAAGTTTGACCTTTTCCAAATATATTTGTTAATAAATTGGTTCCATAATCTGAAGCGGAGTATCTAGCTTTGTCCCAAAAGGTTGTGGGAAGTAAACCGTCGTCGTTTAAACGGGACTTCATGTAAATACCCAATTCGCCCTGTTGGTCCCTGCGAACAGTCAAATCATGTGAATTGTCCTTTACAGTCTCATGGCCCCATTTCCAAGTTTTCTCCTCGCCATCCAGAGCAACTGGATAAAGGATTTTTTCATAATTTTTAGGAACCTCATTTAAATCCCAAGTTCTATGGTCTTCATTCCATGTCATCCTAGGAATTCGCCAAGTTTTTTCAGAAACAAATATAGGGTAATAAAGTTTGGGCCTAGCTAATCTCCTTGCGTTTGCCCCACCATGTTTACGGAAATTTACCCACTCAAACTGACCGAAATCATCTTTTTCTCCGTATCGAGCAATTTGCTTTTCGGTTCTTTCCAATCTACCAATCTCAGAATTTAGAGAATGTGACACAAATAAAGCGTACTCATGTGAAATAGAAAAACCTTTAGCCGTTGAACGGCCAGCGGGATTGTTTCTGATAGCAATCGTACCAATAAAGTGATATTCAGTAAACACGGTGTTTAATAACGCTCTAAGATTGTTCAGTTCAAAGTCGTCGATTGTCGCACATAATATTCCATCTCGAGACAAAAATTCTTTTGCTAAGGTCAGTCTATTTTCAATAAGAGTTATCCATGCTGAGTCTTTATAATTGTTTTCATAAATTATTTCTGAAGCATCTGTGTTATATGGTGGATCAATATAAATTGCTTTTACTCTCGTTTGAAATTTGGGCAGTAGCGTATTCAACGCTTGATAATTCTCGGAATGCACCAGCCAGCCGTCCAGCGCGGCGTCCAGGTCGTCGAACAGTGCCAGAATGTCCAGTTCAAGATCGGAGAAATATTGGGTATCCAGCGGCAGGTACTGATATTTGGGAAAGGCCGGCGCGCCGGTCAGGTCTTTTTCGGTCAGCATCCCCATACGAAAGTCGGTTCCCAGCATACCCAAATCGCGCCATTCCTGCACCTGCTGTTCAAAATGCGGGTGGGCTAAAATCCGCTCGAAAATGTCATTGCGAGACGGGGGTTCTGTGCCCGGCGCGGTAATCCTCGCCTGATCATCAGATTGCTTCGCCGCTGCGCGACTCGCAATGACATCCTTTTCACCACCATCCCTGGCGATGGGCATTAGCTTATCCAGCGTGAGTACGTAATGGCTGTTGCGCACGAACTTGGGTTTGTTCCACACCTTCACCAGTTCGTCCTCGAACTGGCTGATGAAATCGATGATGTTGAAGGCAATCTCTTTCAACGCCTGTAACTGCGCCAGGCGCTCCTGCATCCAAATATTCTGTCCGGCAAACAAATATTGGTACAGCCAGATGTCGAACTGCTCGCGCAAAAAGCTGCGCGCGTCCTTGTTGATGAAATAATCCACCTCGGACTGTTTTTCGAAGACGCGAAAAGCCTTGGTGAGGGTTTCATCATTGATTTTGATGTCGGCTTTCTTCAGGTCCTTCAGGATGTCATCCATCCTGGTTTTCCGGCCTTTTTCGGAATAGGTTACCTCGAAGACCAACTGACCCTGCCCATCCACCGCGCGGAAGGCGTAGATCGTCTCGCGCTTTTCGTTGGACTTTTTCAGCGTCATCTTGCCGGCGTCAAAGTAAAACTTGAAACCGTCCATTTCAACGCCCATGCTGTTGAAAATGCGGTCGGTCTTGACGTAATACAGCATGTGGGTTTTCCAGAACAGCACCACGTCGCGGTCGTCGGTATACACCTTTTCGTACACGTTCTGGTGCACGGCGGTGTGCCGGAAATAAATCGAGCCGCTTTCGCTGAAATAACGCTGGAAAAAGGTGTACAGCTTATCGAACGTCTCCTCGCGGAAATCGGGGAAGGGCTGCAGGACTTCATTGATTCTTCCAAGCAGCTTTCCTGAAACGCCATTTTCGAAATAGCCCGCCTTGATTTTCATCAAGTTGATATAGCCCGATTCACCTTCAATTTTGGCCCCCACAAACAGGTCGCGCAGGGCGTTGAAGAACAAGGTTTCGTATTTGTTATTGTTAGGCATGGCGGCTTCCTGAGAAGAAAGATGCTTTAGGGTGATTCGTTTGGAATTTATAACTTACAAATGGATGATTAATCATACTATGGAAATTCCGCAGGAGAGTCGATTTGCAATCCCATCGAATTCGATGGAATTGGCTTGTTACCATGTTCCATGTGGTTATAAGTCGTGTGCCCCCTGTCATCCCGCCCGCAGGGCGATCTCCCGGAAGGACGCCGGGACGGTGTGTGATTGAGACG
>CALMGN010000173.1 GCA_937863605.1 uncultured Anaerolineaceae bacterium | reverse complement strand
CACCTGCGTTATCGGGAATTAATCAACCCCGCCCAAATCGCCTCATCTTGAGTCGGACTAATTCTATTTCGAGTGTTTTTCGGTGGAAGGATAAATGGGTGATACAATGGCACATTAAACCGGGTTGTCATCCCCTGGACATAAAATATTAAACCCCCGCGGCAAATTAAGGAGAATATTGGAATGATCATCGACGATATCAAGCAGGCTGTTATTGATGGCAATGCAGCTGAGGTAAAGAAATTGGTGGCTTTAGCGTTGGAACAACAAGTGTCCGCTGAGGAAATTTTAAAAAGCGGTATGATCTCCGGGATGGGGGAAGTTGGCCGTTTGTTTGAAGAAGGTGAATATTTCGTACCCGAAATGCTGATCGCTGCCCGAGCCATGCAGGGTGGTCTGGCTATCCTCCGGCCAGCCCTGGTCGAACAGGATGTCAAATCGGCCGGGAAAATAGTGCTGGGTACAGTTAAAGGCGACCTGCATGACATTGGTAAAAATCTGGTTGGCATGATGCTGGAAGGCGCAGGATTTCAGATCGTCGATCTGGGTACCGATGTCAGCCCTGAGAAGTTCATTGAAGCCATTCGCGAGCACCAACCGGATATTGTTGGCATGTCTGCGTTATTGACCACCACCATGCCGAATATGGACAAAACCATCAAAGCCCTTAATGAAGCGGGGGTCCGTCAAGGCGTGAAGGTGATGGTAGGCGGCGCTCCGGTGACCAAAAAGTATGCCGGCGAAATCGGCGCGGACGGTTTTGCCCCCGATGCCAACCAGGCGGCGGCTGAAGCGAAGAAACTGCTTGCCGGTTAGTCCGGTAAAATAATTTACGACCAGACATTACTGGTACACGGTATTTCCCATAGTGAGGTTATGATGAATTATTCTTCGCTGGCGATTCCCCGCCTGGACGATTTTTTATTTGGTGTATGCCCCCGACCTTTAACGCTGAAAAACGGACTGGTAATTGGCGGCGGACAGGTTTACCCCGAGCTCAATTTCACCCTGGATAACATGATCATTTCCGCGGAGAGCATGCCGCAAGTCCATGAGCAGTACACGCAAATGATCACCGGGGTCTGCAATCGGGCAGTGGAACTGCATGCTCCGGGGCTGGTGGTTGAATTTGAATTGCTCCCCGACTTGACCCTGGTACCTGAATGGGGCGCCGAGGTAACCAAAATTCTCCGCTCCACCCTGGATGAAACCGAGGCGAAACACGGACTGAAAACTGGGCTGCGGGTGACCCCCAATGACATCCGCGAGTTTGCCCGCCCGCCGCTGATGCGCCAGGGTCGCTACGTGGACGACATGTTCCGCAGCTTTGAACTGTGCGCCGAAGCCGGCGCGGATATGCTGGCGATTGAATCCACCGGCGGCAAAGAAATCCACGATGAAGCCATTCTGAATGGCGATTTGCCGATGTCAGTGTTTGCCCTGGGCGTGCTTGGCAGCCGGGATATGGCTTACCTGTGGGAGCGGATAACGGAAATTTCCAACCGGTTCGGGGTTGTCCCATCCGGCGATTCAGCCTGCGGCTTTGCCAATACGGCCATGGTGCTGGCCGAACAGCATTTTATCCCCCGTGTCTGGGCAGCGGTTATCCGCGTTTTGACCGTGGCGCGCAGCCTGGTGGCCTTTGAGCACGGGGCGGTCGGTCCGAATAAAGACTGCGCCTATGAAGGTCCGTATATCAAAGCCATTACAGGTTACCCGATTGCGCTGGAAGGGGCGGAAGCCGCCTGCGCACATCTCTCCCCGATTGGCAATATTGCCAAAGCGGTGCCCGACCTGTGGAGCAATGAATCCGTTCAGAATGTCAAGCTGCTAGGCGCCATGGCGCCGACTGTCTCGGTGGAGCAGCTGATTTATGCGACCCGGTTGATGAATGTGGCTTCAGCGAAAGGGCCAAAAGAGGCCGGCATGCTGCGCGACTGGTGGGTGGAATCGGATGCCAACCTGGACCCGCAAGCGTATGTCCTGCGCCCGGATGTGGTGCTTAAGATCTCCGAGGAGCTCATCACCGAGTCAACCCCGTACAGGCGCACTCGCCGCTCGGCCTTCGCTGCGCTTGAGGTCTTGCGCCAGGCAAATGCCGCCGGGGAGCTTAATTTGTCGAAAATGGAAGCCCGCTGGCTGGAACGGCTTACCCGTGCAGCCGAAAGCCTGCCGGAAGATGAGGATGAATTTATCGCCGGAATTTTGCCCCAGGTCAACCAGGAAAAAATCAAATTAAGCGAGTACGGATTATAAAACCAATACGCCTGGCGATTAACCAGGCGTTATTTTTATCATGAACCAATGAAGTCAGCGTGGGGCGATTTTCTGTATCTCCAGCCACGAGAGACTACCCGCCGGTTGTTGACGGGTAGTCTCTTTATTTCTTTACTTTCGCAGATTCGCGATTTTACTTGAGATGCTCGATTACGTAATAAGCATCCGTCAGTAATTGATTCGCCGCTTCGGTGGTAATATGTTGGCCGATTTGGGCTTCCACCAGGTCGATGAAAGCATTCAGAATGTTGATTGCCGTGTCGACCCGCTTGGCCCGCATGGCAGCCACCAGTTTACTCATCAGTCCCTGGTAGATGCCGGCTGAATCGATTTTGCCCTCATCGTAGAAGCGGGCAATGCTTTGTACCAGGCTTTGGGTTGTAGCTTCTACACTGAACGT
>CALMGN010000172.1 GCA_937863605.1 uncultured Anaerolineaceae bacterium | reverse complement strand
ATTTCAATCCTCAGAGTGATTCACGTAATTACAGCAGTTTTGATGGCTTGGCCGTATTATGCACTGGTGGCAGTTAACCAGCGTGTGCGGCTAGGTCCACCTTTGGGTGACCGCGCGGACACAATTTTGGAGAACATGATTAAAAACCGCGTGATTCCCTGTTACGTTTTCCAGGCAACCGCGCTTGTAACAGGACTCGCACTTATTCTCTTGCGCGGGATGGGCTTAGACACACTGGTAACGAAGCCAGTCCTCGGCTTGAAATTCTTGCTACTTCTGGTAATTGCGGGATTGCTATCCGTTGTGACTTTCAGCCTGCAACCACGTATTGATGCGCTTTTCGCCAAGGGCGATGCTAATGGAAAAATTCTGGAAGATGATGCAGCACAAATCCGTGCTTTGCGTGGGCGGCGTAAACAACTCTCATCACTATGCATGTTTTGTGTATTGACGGCAGCAATGCTAGGAGTGCAGTCATGGGTGGCATTTCCCGTGTGGTTGACAGTTATGCTGATCGCTGCCATTGCTGTTTTTACTCGGCGTGCCTATAAAAGTGTAACACCATTGGGATGGGCCTGAAGAAATCGCAAGCCAGGATATGGTCCTTGTAGTACCCCGGGAAGCTGCACAGAGCCTGTCGATGTGTCGAAGCCCGGTGGCGCCCCGGTGGCTGCCCTTCGACAAGCTCAGGGCACGGACGAAGCCCGGTGGCTGAGCCGGTGGCTGCCCTTCGACAGGCTCAGGGAACGAGACTGCCTACACAGAACCTGTCGATGTGTCGAAGCCCGGTGGTTGCCCTTCGACAAGCTCAGGGAACGAGACTGCCTGCACAGAGCCTGTCGACCCCCTCCAACCTCCCCCGAAATCAAGTACGG
The DNA here is from genome assembly GCA_937863605.1 of uncultured Anaerolineaceae bacterium. Lineage (GTDB taxonomy): Bacteria > Chloroflexota > Anaerolineae > Anaerolineales > Anaerolineaceae > Bellilinea. The sequence continues at coordinate 6,839 of CALMGN010000172.1, read as the reverse complement.
ATTTCAGGGGAGACATTAATTCTCTTCCACAATCTTGATCTCCTCCGCGGTCCACCCGTACAACTCGTACACCAGCGCATCGATCTGGCGCTCGAGGCGTTCCTTTTCGTCGGGCAGCCGATCCGGCACCGCTGCATTTAAACCACGAAGCAACCCGCGCCGGCTGGCACAGTGACCCGTTTTAGCACGGTCCCACTGGTCAACCCGGGTGGATTGCTTCGCTCGTTTTACTGCTCGCGTGACGCAAAGTCGCGCTTATTTCTTGTCTTTCTTGTCCTTCTTGTCTTTCTTGTCCTTCTTGTCTTTCTTATCCTTCTTGCCCTTGCTCTTGTCGCCCATATTGGTTTCCTCCTCAGTGAATGTTAATCCGGCAGATTAACTATAGCATGTTTCAGCCCAGAAATAAATGGGGCTTTGAAAGGACCGCAGCGGTGATGAGCGGATGGTTCACCTTCCCGGCAGGCTGAGGACACGTGAAGGATGGCAGGATCAGGCCCGGCTGCCGGGCTGGGATGGAATAGACGCTGCGGCTGCGCCGCTTCTCATTTATAATGGGGGGCATCCATGGGTACCTTAGCTCAAGTCAAGAAAAATGCATTGATCGCGGATATGGTCGATACCCGCGCTAAAATCCTGCAGGCCGCCGCCGAAGTGCCGCCCGCCCTGCGCGCCGAGTCGTTCCTCGGGTCCTGGTCGCTGCTGGACTTGCTGGCGCACCTGGCCGGCTGGGATGTCGCCAACCGCCAGGCCGCCGACGCCGTGCGCGCCGGTCAGCTGCCGGCATTCTACGAGTATGCCGAACGGGGTTGGCACGCTTTCAACGCCAAACTGGTGGCGGAGTACCGGCTGGACGATTTTGAAGCCCTGGCCGAGCGGGTGCGCGGCACGCAGCAGCACCTGGTCGAACTGCTCAACACCATCCCGCCCGAAGATCTTGACCGCGACTACGGCGTCCGCTTCCGCAAGTACAAGGTGACCGTCTCGCGCCTGCTGCGGGCCGAGCTGCAAGACGAAAAACAGCACCTGAGGCAGATCAAGCAAATCGCCAGTCTGACCCGGGAATAATCTGAAATTAAGGAGCGTTAATGAGCCTGGCCACATTAATCCACAGCTTGAATTACGGGGGAATCCTTTCGGGGATACTGTTCCTGTTTATCGTTGGCAGCATGGTTTACAACCCGGAGCTGTGGTTGAACGATTACCCGCCTGACGTCCGCAAAATGTACGGGCCGCCGAGCGAGAAAACGGTTCGTCAGCGCAAATGGTTTGGCATTGGGATGCTGCTCATTATGATCGGGGTGCTGCTGGCAGGCGCACTGACCGTCCCATCAGCGTCGGGCGGCCGGGCAACCTTCATGGTGACGCTGCGGGTCGTGTACATCGCTTTCCTGATCGGCAGCCTGATGGATCTGCTGGTGATCGACCTGCTGCTTGGGATGGTGATCCGCCCGAAGTTCATGGTCCTGAAAGGCACCGAAGGGGCAACCGGATACCGCAACGTCAAGTTCCATTTTGATGCGTTTTTACGCGGGGCGTTCTCCGGCGCGGTGCTGAGCCTGATTATCACAGCCGTGGCGCAGGGGATCCTGCTGCTGGTGGGTTAAAGGTGGGGCCATGATGGCCCCACCTTTCAAAAATTCGAATGTTCCGGGTTGGGAATAATTGTAACCCTGCAGGCGAATTGAGCAATGGATAGGATGATTGTTGGGGATGGATGGCCTGTGGTTATGAAAATTATCGATCGGAAAATTACCTAATCAACGGATTTGGGTGAGGCTGGCAGGATATTGGAAGATTACAGAGCTGATTCCTCCTCGCTGCCACCGATGGATGGCCAGGCACCTCCTACATATTTTTAGGGTTGATTGACTTCATTCTTTCATTTAACGGCCTTAACCGTAACTGTTTAGCTGTTTAGACGACCTGTTAATATGCGCATGAGTGTTTTACCCATGCTGGTTTGAGATTCGCGTTTTTACGAGGTATCCTGATGAAATTTGCCACCACGATTTTTTCCATTGCTCTTGCTCTTACACTCACCTCCGGCTTGACCGTTACTGCCAAGGGTGACAGCACCCTGCTGACCACCCCGGTCAGCGCCACCCCCTCCCCCACAGTCACCCCGGCTACGCCACCCCAGACGGTTGGGCCAAACCTTGACCAGTTCCCGGCCGGCGTCTCGCCATTGACCGGTTTGCCCGTCACCGACCCGGCCAACCTCAAACTGCCGGCTGTGCTGGTCTCACTGGCCAACTTTCCACCCTCGGCACGTCCGCTGACCGGTCTATCCTTCGCCCCGCAGGTGTACGAAATCTACATCACGGAGGGCATGACCCGTTTCCTGACGGTCTTCTACGGCGACCTGCCCACGGCACAAACCATTTCGACTAGAATAACACCCTCAGCGGGAGCCCCCCTCCCAACCCTTCGACAGGCTCAGGGCACAGCCTCGCCCACTCCACTGCCGACTCAGCCGGTCGTCATTGGCGGGTTCGAAAACCCGGGCGATGGGCTGGCTGGCGTGCGCTCTGGCCGCGAGGCGTATGTCCCGATCGTCAACGCCTTCCCGAATGGCTGCCTGGTAGCGGCCAGTAAATCGGCTGTCGTACAGGTCAATATTTGCCGCAATGTGTTCGGCAAGGATCCCAATAATATCAATTCAGCCGGTTTGACCTTTGACCAAATGGCCGGCCTGGCCAAGGCTAACCAAAATCCCAACCGGCCGGTCAATTATTCCGGCAACGCCTTTAGCACCCAAGTTCCGGCGGGCGGTCAGAACGCCAACCAGGTCGATGTTTTCTACTCCTGGCTCAACCAGGCGCAATGGCACTATGACCTCGCCACCCAATCCTATTTGCGTTACGAGGACTTTGGCGTGGCTGAAAAAGCCGGGCAGTTCCGCCAGGCCACCGACAGGCTGACCGGCGAGCCGGTAACCTTTGAGAATGTGGTGGTTATGTTTGTCGAACACGTGGCGCGCACCCCAACCATTATCGATTTGAATATGGGCGTTGGGCAGCAGGGCCGCGCGGTCGTTTTCCGCAACGGACAGGCCTATACCGGACTAACCTGGTCGATGCTCAATGAAACTTACGAACGTTCGACGGGTCTGGCGCGTCCAGTGCGGCTGCGGAACGCGGACGGCACGCCCTTTGCGCTGGCGCCGGGTCATACCTGGTTCCATATCGCCACCACCTCATCGGCGGTGTGGGCTACTGACACCGCTGCTGGCGCCTGGCGCTACCGCTTCTATGCGCCGGCTGGCGCAAAGTAAAACACCCGATATTCGGTAGCGGCGAGGCGAGAGGAATCTGGCCCGTTTTCTGACCGGTTAATGGGTTTCGAATACCTTCTCGCCGGCGCGTACCGGGACTTTGAGCCGGTTTTCAGCAGGCGGAATCGGGCAAGACCAGCGTTCATTGTAGGCGCAGTAAGGGTTGTAGGCGTAATTGAAGTCGATCAGAAATTTGCCTTCGCCCAGCGGCTGCGGTTCGAGATAGCGGCCGGCAGGGTAGGTTTCACACCCGGCCAGTGAATCGGTAAACGGCAGGAAGAAATCGTGCCCGCTGGAATAGAGCGTCAACTGGGCCTCCTGCCCGTCCACAGTGAAGTGGAAGCGCCCAAAGCGCTGGTAGTCTTGCTCGTCACCGGTGGAGGTCTGCATGGTAATCGTCTTCTTCTCGGGGAACTCCTCGACCGTCACCTCCAGGGCCAGGGCAGGATTCTCCGGAAAATAGTGCAGCCCGGTAAAGCCCTTTTTCTGATCGCCGGTCAGCGGGCTTTCGGGGTAATGAGCAAAGAAATCGTCTTTGTCCTTGCGGAATTGGTCAAGCTTGTTCATTGGTTTTCTCCCCTCCGGATGCGGAATTGGTATCGAACATGCCTCTAAGAATGCATCGGATCGAAATTGTTGATGGGGGGAAGTTACTTCCCTTGCTTTTCGGGAAGGTAACTCATTAAGTAAGCTGCCCGCATGGCGGCTGCCTCCGCGGGATCCAACGCGTTGACCCTCGCACCCATAGTGCGCGCCATCCAGGCGGTGCGGGCGGTCGTCTCGACTGCCAGCGTGGAATCATACGCGGCGCCCAGGTCCGGCCCGACCGTCACCAATCCATGATTGGCCAGAATGACTGCCGGTCCTTTGTCGGCTATACGCACAGCAGAATCGGCCAATTGCTGCGTTCCGGGTCGGCAGTACGGCGCCACCGGCACCGGGCCGTCCAGGCAGGCTGCCGCTTCGGAAAGCAGCATGGGCAGCGACTCTCCAATCACCCCGAAGAGCGTAGCATACGGCGCATGCGAATGCACCACCGCTCCAACATCCGCCCACGCGCGGTAAAAAGCCAGGTGCAGCAGCAATTCGCTGGTCGGGCGCCACTGACCTTCCACCACTCCCCCACTCAGGTCAACCACAACGATGTCGTCCACCTGTAAGCGGTCGTAAGGAATGGCGGATGGAGTCACCGCAATCAAACCGCTGGACGCCTGACGCAGGGAGATATTGCCCTGAGCGCGGTGAGCAATGCCGTCCACCATCATCTGGCGGGCATAAGCCCAAACCGATTCCTTCAGTTCGCGCGGAAAAGCCATGTTTTAGCCCTCCACCCGCAGGATTACTCCGTTGCCGGAAGGGTCGCTGACCAGCACCCCGCCGTCCTGTTGGGACAGCGGTAATTCAGCCGCCTCGATGCGCGCGGTCACTTCAGCCAACGCGGCAGCATCTGGTAGCAAGAGTTCAAAATAACGCAGGCCGGCGGCGTCCCTGGGTGCCGGAGCCGAACCGCGGCTGTTCCAGGTGTTGATGCCAACGTGGTGGTGGTAGCCTCCTGCCGAAAGGAAGGAGGCCTGATCGCCGTAGCGCTGCTGCAACTCCAGCCCGATCACCTGGGTGTAAAAATGCTCGGCGGCCGGGATGTCACTGACCTGCAGGTGGACATGCCCGATGCGCGTGCGCGGGTCGATTCCTTTCCAGGGTTCCACCTTGCCCTTCAGTTCGAATAACAGGCGGTCCAGGTTGAGCGCCTTTGTGACCATATCGATGTTGCCTTGTTCGTCGCGCGGCCAATCGCTCTGCGCGCGATCGGAATAAATTTCGATGCCGTTGCCCAATGGATCCGCCAGGTAAAGGGCCTCACTGACCCCATGGTCGGACGCCCCTTGCAGTTGGTAATTCGATTCAGCCAGTTGGAAAAGCGTGCGGGCCAATTCGAAGCGGCCGGGCACGATAATGGCCATGTGGAATAGCCCGGGCAGCCGCGGGTTGAGCGGCGCGCCAGTCGCGGCGGTCAGGCGGACTAACCCCCGCTCCCCTGCCCCAAAAGTGCGCCAGGGATTGGGGCCATTTTCGAATTCGGTCAAGCCGAGGTTGTGGGTGTAAAAACGCGCTGCCCGGTCCAGGTCAGAGACTGCCAGGGCCACAGCGCCGATGCGAGTTGCGGGATGGATGGTGTTGCTCATTGTGTTCTCCTTTGTTGAAACGTAACGGTCAATCAGTTAATCTATACGAATAATCTATACGCATTAACTATGTTTTATCTCCCCTGCCCTTTCTTCGTCGGGCGGGGAGTTTCAATTAATTCCGGCGGGAATTCCAGATTCCAGTCATATCGCGGGCTGCGCGACGGACATTTATAGCTGCCAAGATCCACCTTGCCGCAGCCCAGATCATCCAAAAAGCGCGCCAGCGCCAGGGTCACAATCTGACTGGCAGGCACGCGCTGTTCCTCGGCCAGCAGCCGGATTTTTTCGCGCAGGGCAGGCGGCAGATCATAGGTGGCGCGGGCTTCGCGGCGGGCTTGAATCTTGGCCCTTTCGCGGGCTTTCTTCTCACGCTCTTTACGCGGCAGAGCCGCGTCGGAGCGCTGCCGTTCCAGACCGGTAAGCAGTTCCGCTACCGCGGGGTCAATGACCGTGCGGCGTTCAGATTTTGGTTCAGGCATCGATCACCTCCATTAGACGGTCAAGCGCCTGCTGGTAGCCGCCGATACGCTGGCGGTTGTCAAGGTAGCCGGTCACAGCGGGGCTGTCGGGGCCGTACTCCCAGGGAGTCTGGCCGTAGGCAGAAGCCTCGCGCACCCGAGTGTCCTGCGGGATGGGCGGCCAGACGTGCGCGCCAAATGCTTTGACAATTTCTTTGAACTGTGCCAATGTTTCGCGGGTGGTACGGTCAAAAAATGTCGGCAAAATGCTAAAACCCTGAAAACCGTGTCCGCGCTGCCCGACCTCGCCCATGGTCAAGAGAATTTCTTTGACGCCGTCCACCGCAAGTGCGTCCAATCGGGTTGGAATCACCACCCAATCGCTGGCCACCAGCCCGTTGACATGCAACACATCCAGCGACGGCGCCATATCGATCAGAATGCATTCATAGTCGGCTCCGCGCAGCCGGTCCGACAGAATGCTCTCGCGGAAGTCCGAAAGGGTAATCAGACGTTTCACCGATTCGCTGCGTTTATCGCCGGGCAGCACGTCCAGGTTGGGGCGAGCGGACTGCACAAGAGTCCGCAAGGGTTCATCCAGGCAAACCAGGCGGTAAAGGCCAGGGGATTTCTCCAACCCGAGGGAAAAAGCGGTGTGGCCCTGGGGATCGAGGTCAACCAGCAGGGTACGCCGGCTATGTTTGGCCAGGCCGTGAGCAAGTGTAACCGCGGTAGTAGTTTTCCCAACGCCGCCTTTTTGATTGGCAAAAGCAACAATTTTCATACGCGCTCGCAGATGGGGAGATCGGATTATTATCTCCACCGGCGGCCGGCTTAAGTTTTGTTTTCATAGGGTCGCCGCTAGCAATTATACAGGGTCGCCCCTGTATGTGTCAAGGGGATACCCCCAGGGGCGACCCT
>CALMGN010000171.1 GCA_937863605.1 uncultured Anaerolineaceae bacterium | reverse complement strand
GTGACCCGCGCCCCTACGTTCATGGCGTGGGCAACTGCCTCGTCGGCTGCGGCGGTTACCTGGGGGGTGACCCGCGCCCCTACGTTCATGGCGTGGGCAACTGCCTCGTCGGCTGCGGCGGATACCTGCGGGGTGACCCGGGCGCCTACGTTCATAACGTGGGCAACTGCCTCATCGGCAGAACTGATGATCAACCCATCCAACAAACTGCGCTCATCACTCTTCAGCGTGGCGCGAAGTGCGGACAACTTCTTGAGCAATCTTTTCAAAGCCTGATCTTGTTTATCCATTTTAATTTCTCCTTATATCAAATGGTTAATTTTTGATTTATCCTGATAACAATATAGCATTTATATATATGGTTGTCTGTCACTTAGGCGACATAATATCATTCAGCCAACCATTCCTTTTCCAGTCTGGAAAACTCAGCATGTTTGAGCAATAAGATGCGACCGCGGCCGGTAATGAGCCAACCCGCCCTTCTCCAGCGACCGAGGGCTTTCGCCACCGTCTGGCGGATCAGTCCAGTGCGCTGGGCTAGTTCTTCCTGCGAAATGGTAACATATCCTTTATCTGGCTCTTGTTTATCCAACTGCAGCAGGAGGCGAGCCAGGCGGGCCTGGGCGTTCAAAAAGGCCAGTGCACTTTCGCGTTCGCTACTGCTGCGCAGGCGGTTGGCGGTTATCTCAAGCAACCGGCGTGCCAGGAGCGGTTCCGCTTCGATAATACCCAGAAATGCCTGGCGAGGGAATACCAATAATTCACTATCAATCCTGGCTGCAGCGCTGGTCGAACGGGTGTGGTTGGTGAGCACCCCCACTTCGCCAAAGAAATCACCCGGACGCATCTCATTGATCACCATTTCCCGGCCGTCGGAGCTCTCAAGAAGGATGGAGACAAGGCCCGACCGGACAATATTCCACGTATCGGAGGGATCAGATTGGTAGAAAATGAACTGCCCTTTTTTGACTTGTATGAACTTGCCGGAACAGGCAAGGGTTATTAAGGAGGTAGCGCTCAGGTTAAAAAAGAGCGGCATTTGCTCCAAGAAAGCTCTCACTTCAGAGGTCGGATCGGTAGATCCCTTCATACTCATTAACTCATTGATCTTTTTACAACAACAGCCGTAAAATCGTCCTGCTGGGGAATACCTTCACCGTAAGCCTGCACATCCTGCCACAATTGTTCGCAGATTTCCTGCGCAGGTCTCGTACGGCTGGTGGTGAGTGTCCTGGCAAGCGAGTTAATTCCGAATTCAACGCCCCGATAATCTACTGTCTCGTTTACTCCGTCACTGTAGAGCAGGAGTGTCCCACCGGGAGGAACCTGGATGCGTTGTTCATCGATGGGCAAATCATTGAACAGGCCAAGCGGCTGACCGGGGGCAACTGGCACCTCCATAACCCGGCCATCCCCATCCAGGAGGAACGGGGAGGGGTGGGCGGCGCGGGCAAAGTGGAAATCCCCGTTGCTGCAATCCAGTATGCCATATACCAATGTGACGAACATGTTCGAGGAATTCATCTGCATCAAGTGGTGGTTCACTTTCCGGAAGGCCTGGACAGGTGAGTCGGTGCGTATAGCCTCTGCCCGAATCAGGCTGTAGGTCAGTGCCATGAAGAGCGCTGCCGGTACACCCTTATCAGAGACATCCCCCACTACGATCCCCAACCGGTTCTTGCCCATTTTGAAAAAAGTGTAAAAATCTCCACCGACACTGCGGGCCGGGATCATCAAGGCGCCAAACTTATATCCCGGGTAGGAAGGCAGACTCTCGGGAAGGATGCTTTGTTGGATCTGGCCGGAGATCTCGAGTTCCTTCTCCAGTCTTTCCTTTTCGATGATCTGTTCCTGGGCTGCTTGTAGTTCTTCGTATGCCAGTTGCAACCGCAGGTTTTTTTCTTTCAAATCCAGAATGGTAATGTTCTCTGATTCTTCCAGACGATTGCTGAATAGCCGTATGATTTCATAGGAGAGCTGCGGATGGCGGAGCAGCAGGGCATCCATTTCTGTGCGAGTAACTTTCAACAGCCATAGAGGTGTAAGCGAACGCACACTTGCTGTATGGCAACCGTTCATGCTGAAGAGGCTCATCTCCCCCAGCAAGTTTCCAGCCTCACGCACACCCAGAATGCGTTCATCATCGCTACCCAGCGATTTGACGATTTCCACCTGACCTTCCAGCAGGATAAAGAACTTATTATCCGAATCTCCTTCCTGCAAAAGAATATTACCGGCCGCGAACTCGAGGGACGGGAGCGTCATCTCCAGATCGTCAATTTCGTCCGCAGGCAGCGAGGAAAAAAGTGGAATACTGGCAAGCGATTGGATTTGCATGCTAAACTTTCTGGTCCAATGGGACTGAGAAAACCTGGACTTCCATGGTCTTTCCTTTGAGTTGGAAAGGCCCCTCCGCATCGGTTTTGATGGCACTGATCAGGGCGCTCTGGGTATTGCCGTCGATTAGGATGGGTTTGCCGACCACTTTCGTATGCGATTCCAGGCGGGCGGCCAGGTTGACGGTATCGCCAACGCAAGTATAGGTCGCCCGGCGCGTGGTGCCGGTGTACCCGGCGATCACCTGGCCTGAAGCGATTCCGATGCCGATGCGGATCTCAGCTTTCCCCTGTGACAGTCGATCGGCATTAAGCAACCGGATCATTTCGATCATATCCAAGGCTGCCTTGACAGCATGGTCACAGTGGTTGGGTTGGGATAGAGGCGCTCCGAAGATCGCCATCAACCCGTCACCGACCATCTGGTTGACGACCCCACCCTGGTCGCTGATGGCTTCAAACATCAGGGTATAGTAGGTGCTCAACAATTCAATGGTCTCTTCCGGGGTCTGGGATTCGGCGATGGTCGTGAAGGAGCGGATATCGGAAAACATGGCGGTCGCCTCAACAAATTTGCCACCCAACGCAAAACCGGAGGTTTCCAGGTCGGTGGCCACCTCGGAGGTGGCGAATTTACGGATAAGTTCGCGCTGCTGATCACGCAGGTGCTTCTTTTCCAGACTGGCCCCAATACGGGCTTTGAGCAGCACAGGGTTGACCGGTTTGGTCAGGTAATCCTCTGCGCCCATTTCGATACACTTGACTACGCTGTCCAGTTCCTCCAGGGCGGAGGTGATAATGATGGGGATATCCCGTAGTTGGAGGTCGGAGGCTGCTTTTTCCAGCACCTGGTAGCCATTCATCTCGGGCATTTCAATATCCAGCAGCACCAGGTCGAAAGACCTGGCGTGCATCATTTCCAGCGCCTGACGGCCGTTCTCGGCCATTTCTACGCGGTGTCCCTGCTGCTCCAGACTGCGTCCCAGGAGGAGACGGTTCACCTTGTTGTCGTCCACTACCAACAGGTAGCCTGAATGACTGTTAACCATGGCTTAACCCTTCGAGTTCCTGCCGTACACTCTCGTAGCGTAGAACGAGAGCTTCAACCTTCTCGGATGCTCCGTCCAGTTTACCTTCCCGGCCGACCATCTCCAGTTCTTTTGCCAGCTCCCCGAATTGCAGAGCCCCAAAGCTGTTGCTGGTGGATTTAATTGAATGGGCAGCTAACCGGAAAGCTTCGCTATCCTGCCTGGCGAAGGCCTGCTGAAGATTGGCGAGGAGTTGGGGAGTTTCATCGTAAAAGGCTTGGAGTAATTCATCAATAAAATCTTCTCCCACGGTCTCCTTGAGGGCTTTAAAAGTAGCTAAATCAATAATGGATTGAGGACTCATTTTTCACCTTTGTTGTAACGGTGTCACTTTCATCAGGGCTTTGATCAGCTCATCCCTGCGGATAGGCTTACTCACATAATCATCCATGCCGGCTTCAAAGCACATTTCACGGTCTCCTAACATGGCATTGGCAGTCATGGCGATGATTGTCGGGCGCTGCCCGTGTGGCCAGCGGGCGCAGATGCGCCGGGAGGCCTCGAGACCATCCATTTCAGGCATCTGGACATCCATCAGGACAACATCGTAGGTTTGCCGCTCAACGGATTGAACCGCCTCGATCCCATTGGAAGCCACATCCGCCCGGTAGCCCATCTGCTGCAACATGCGCAGGGCAAGTTTCTGATTGACAAGAATGTCTTCCGCCAGAAGAATGCGCAGCGGGTGACGCCTGGCTATCTCCAGGTCCGCCCCAACTTTCGCAGGTGGTATCATTTTTTCCTGGACCGGCTCGGAAGCATAGATTCCAGCCAGGGTATCGAACAATTGCGAGGGTTTGATAGGCTTGTTGAGATAAGCCGCAAAGAAACCCGTTTCTGCATCCACCTCATGCCGTCCCAGCGAGGTGCTCAGCACCAGCGGCAGAACCGTGGAATCACGAAGTTTTCGGATCTTTTTAGCCAGTGTGACGCCGTCCATACCAGGCATTTGCATATCCAGGATCGCCAGGTCGAACGGGTCACCGCGTTTGATCCATTGGAGCGCTTCATCGGGCGATTCGCTATCGCGGGTCCGCATCCCCCAGTTATGTAATTGCAGGGACAGGATGCGGCGGTTGGTGGCGTTATCGTCCACGATCAGGACGCGTTTCTCATTCAGATGCGGTTGTATACCTTGCAGGTCGCGGCGTGACCGTTCCGGCATCTCCACCGCCTCGGTCTGGATGGTGAAGTGGAACTGGGATCCCGCACCGGAGACACCGGTGCTCTCTGCCCACAAATCGCCTCCCATCATGCCCGTCAACCGTTTACTGATCGCCAGCCCAAGACCCGTCCCCCCATATTTACGCGTGGTGGACGAATCAGCCTGACTGAAGGACTGGAATAAACGGCCCATTCGGTCGGATGGAATGCCGATACCGGTATCACTGACGGTAAATTGCAACTTGATCCGGGGGGAGGTTTGAACCACCTTGACATTGAGGACCACCTCGCCCTTTTCTGTAAATTTAACCGCATTCGCAAGCAAATTGATCAGGATCTGGCGCAGGCGGGTAACATCCCCCAGTATAGCTGGCGGAACATCATTCTCCATGAAATAAGCAATATCCAGGCCTTTTTCAACCACCTTTGGCGCAATCAAGTCTACAGCACTTTCAACCACATCACGCAAGTCAAAGGGTTGGCGCTCGAGATCCATCTTCCCAGCTTCGATTTTACTGAAGTCGAGGATGTCATTGATAATCGTCAGCAGGTCATCGCCACTGTTGCGGATGATTTCAGCAAACTCATGCTGCTCACCAGTGAGTCCGGTGTCCAGCAGGAGACCGCTCATGCCAATAACAGCGTTCATCGGTGTGCGGATCTCGTGACTCATCATGGCCAGGAATGCGCTCTTGGAGGCGTTGGCGGTCTCAGCCTCCTGGCGGGCATTCTGGCTTTCGGTAAACAGGCGGGCATTTTGGATGGCGATGGCTGCCTGCCGGGCAAGACCGGATAGGAATTCGAGATCGGGTTGGGTGAACTCCTGGCCGCCTTCGCGCCAGATGGTTATCATGCCGGTAACTTTTTCACCGGCTAACAGGGGAGCTACCATCATGCGTTCAGCGACTTCGGGGAAAGGTGTGCCGGGGATCTGGCGGGCGCGTAGATCCTGGGATGTATCGGATATAAGCTCAGCCTCTCCTCGCCGGGCGATATCTCCGATGATTCCCTCGCCAAGTGTGACCGTATCCTGCAGGATCTGGGCAGCATTTGCCCCCACGGCGGCGATGGCGCGGAAGCTCATTTCTTTTTCATTTGGGAGGTAGACTGCACAGGAATCAGCCTTCAACAGGTCTTTGGCACGGGCGGCGATGCGCTCCAGGACAGTTTGCAGGTCGAGGGTGGCGGAGATCTCGCGCCCGACTTCTGCAATGGCAGCAGCCTCGCCTGCACGCCGTTGGGTTTCCTCGTACAGGCGCGCTTTTTCGATGGCTACGCCCACATTAGAAGCCAGGGTGTTCAGCAAGCGCATATCATCCTCGGAAAAGCGGCCTTCCCCCTGGGTACTCTCTACACTGATGACGCCGATGGCCTGTTTGTTAGAGAAGATCGGCACTCCCAGATAGGAAAGGGCTTCTTTGCCGGTTAACTTTACGCCCAGGGCAGCCCGTTGGGTGTTTAAATCCTTGTTGATCAGCAGCGGCCGTCCGGTTTGGATGATCCTGCTGGTCAACCCTTCACCAAGCGGAATGGATACAACCTGTTCGCCATGGATATAAGGGAAGTGGATCATTTTGGTCTGAGGGTCAAGCAGGGCTACGTAAACGATATCCGCGGCAAATGTCCGCTTCATCTGCTCGCCGGTCAGTTCGATCAACGCATCCAGCTCGGTGGCGGACGCCAGAGCCTGGCTGAGGGTGTTCACCGTAGCCAGTTCTGCGGCGCGCTGTTCGGTTTCTTTGAGCAGGCGCTGGGTCTCGGTGAAAAGACGGGCATTCTCGAGGGCGACGCTCATGCTGTTGGCAAGCGTTTGCAGCAGGCGCACATCCGAGTCGCTGAAAGCATGTTCGTGTTCACTGCCCACAACGATCAGCCCGCGTACCTGGTCGCCAGCCACAAGTGGTACATAGATGGACGATGCATCCTCCTTTGTGTCATGCAGTCCGTCCCTGCCATCTTTAGCAGGCAGGATTTGACTGCCATACTTTATCATTTCTTGCGCCATGTTCTCATTGATAACCAGCGTCTCGCGGGTGCGAATTACGTGGCCCCCAAACCCCCCCTCGCGAATCGGTGCAGACTCAATGACGACCCGTTGCCCGTTTTCGGAGGTGTACGGGAAGTGGACGATACCCTTTAGAGGGTCAATGATGCGGATGCCCACATCCGCCTGATTGAAGATCGTGCGGATCTTGTCGCCGACCGCATCGTAAATGCCTTGCATGTTGAGCTCGGAGGCAAGGGAGGCTTGTACGGTGTTAATGACCGCCAATTCTGCAGCGCGCTGTTCGGTCTCTTTGAGCAGGCGCTGGGTCTCATCGAACAAACGGGCGTTCTCGAGCGCCACACCCATGCTGGAAGCCAGGGTTTTCAACAAACGTAAATCAGAATCGCTGAAAGCATTTTCGTGATCGGTATTATAAACACCGATCGCCCATTTGACATCTCCCCCCATGCTCAGTGGCATTCCAAGATATGACTTACTTGGCTCCGTATCTGGCAAAGTTGTCACTCCCAGTTCCTTGAAACGCTGCTGAACATTTTTATTGATCAACATCGGTTTATTTGTCTTGATCAGATGCTCAACATAGCGGGTGAATGGCCTGGGTTTGGGGTAGTACCGTTTGCCTTTTTCCATCAAATAGACATAGCTGGTTAATCGCTGCCCATGGTCAAATTCCATAATATTGACACCCTGCGCATCAAATATCTCACAGATCTTGTCGCCAACCAGATCGTAGATGGATTGCATGTCCAGCTTCGCAGCAAGTCCCTGTTGGATACTATTGATGACGGCAAGTTCCTTGGCACGCTGGTCGGTTTCCTTGAGCAGGCGTTGGGTCTCGTCGAACAGGCGCGCGTTTTCAAGCGCGACACTCATGCTGTTGGCAAGCGTTTCCAGCAAGCGCACATCCGAGTCGCTGAAGGCATGCTCGCGCTCCATGTTGACCAGACCGATCAATCCACGCGCCTGATCGCCCACCACCAGCGGCACAAAAACAGCCGATTTTTCCATCTGTGTGCCGGGCACTACGTAACTGCCTAGCTTCTTCGCCTCTTGCGCCATGTTCTCGTTGATCACCAGGGTCTCACGTGTGCGGCGTACGTGCGCGCTGACACCTTTTTCCGAAAGCTGCATAGGCTCCGTTGTGATCCGCAAACCGTGTTCGTAGGTATATGGGTAGTACTCCAGGTTGGTCTTGGGGTCGTAAATGCGGATGCCCAGATCGGCGTTGTTGAAGATTTCGCGGATCTTGTCACCGACCGTGTCATAGATGCCCTGGATGTTTAGTTCCGCAGCCAGTGCCGCCTGCACGCTGTTGATGACCGCCAGTTCGGCAGCGCGCTGCTCTGTCTCTTTGAGCAAACGCTGGGTCTCGTCGAACAGGCGCGCGTTTTCGAGGGCGATACTCATGCTGTTGGCAAGCGTTTCCAGTAATCGCACATCCGAGTCGCTGAAGGCATGCTCGCGCTCCAAGTTGACCAGACCGATCAATCCACGCGCCTGATCGCCCACCACCAGCGGCACATAGACTGCCGATTTTTCCATTTGTGTGCCAGGCAGTAAGAAACTGCCTAGCTTCTCCATTTCTTGCGCCATGTTCTCGGCGATCACCAGGGTTTCGCGGGTGCGGAAAACTAAGGCGCTGACACCTTTTTCCGAAAGCTGCATAGGCTCCGTTGTGATCCGCAAACCGTGTTCGTAGGCATAGGGGAAGAACACCTGGTTGGAAATGGGGTCGTAAATGCGGATTTCCAGGTCAGAATTGTCGAAGATCTCGCGGATCTTGTCGCCAACCGAGTCGTAAATACCCTGAATATTCAGCTCCGCAGCCAGGGCTGCCTGCACGCTGTTAATGACCGCCAGTTCGGCGTTGCGCTGCTCGGTCTCCTTGAGCAGGCGCTGGGTCTCGTCAAACAGGCGCGCGTTTTCGAGCGCGACACTCATGGATGAGGCTAATGTGGTCAGCAAGCGAACGTCGGATTCATTGAAAGCATGCGCTTGTAGCTTGCCAATAGTAATTACGCCTGCTATTTCGACGCCTATCAGCAGCGGTGCAATCACAAAAGAGTTATCCAATGTGGGGCCGCCAACATTTTCCTTTTCCAAAGTTGAACCGAATTTTTCGAGATGCTGGACATATTCGTCAATTGTATGAATAAGCAGTGGCATTTGATCCGATTGCATTAGTTGGAGCCAATAATCGTTTGGTGATCTGACATCAGGGGTGTAACGTACGCCATGATCCATCAGGTAAGGCCACTGCACTAGATTTTGACTACGGTCATATCTTGCGAAGCCGACTACATCTGCTGAAAATATCTTGCCAATCTTGTCACCCACCAGATCGTAGATCGACTGCATATCCAATTTTGAAGCTAGACCTTGTTGCACGGTGTTAATGACCGCTAATTCTGCGGCACGCTGCTCGGTCTCTTTGAGCAAACGCTGGGTTTCATCAAACAGGCGCGCATTCTCGAGTGCGACGCTCATAGATGAGGCAAGCGTAGTCAACAAGTGAATGTCCGCCTCGCTGAAGGCGTTTTCCCGGTCGAGGTTTTGCAGCGATATCATACCCTTGGTCTCATCACCGATGGACAGTGGGACAAATAAACCAGACTTGGAGGGTTCAGTTCCCGGGGTAATCTCCGCCTCCCATTCCTCAAACTGTCCTGGATTGAGGATTAATAGAGGCTGATTCGTCCGGAGTAAATGTTTGGCGATGTTACCAAACGGACCGGGTTCTGGATAGTAGCGTTGACCTCTTTCGATCAGATAATGGATGGACCCCATGCCAGTTGATACATCACCGGTCGCGATCACAACCACTTGAGCGTCGAAAATTTCTCGAATCTTATCGCCCACCAGATCGTAGATGGCTTGCATGTCCAACTGTGCAGCCAGACCCTGTTGGATGCTGTTGACGACCGCGAGTTCTTTCGCGCGCTGTTCGGTCTCTATCAGCAGGCGTTGGGTCTCGTCGAACAGGCGCGCATTCTCAAGCGCCACGCTCATGCTGTTGGCCAGCGTTTCCAGCAAGCGCACATCCGAGTGGCTGAAGGCGTGCTCACGCTCCATGTTCTCCAGGCGGATCAATCCACGCGCCTGGTCGCCCACCACCAGCGGCACCCAGACTGCCGATTTTTCCATCTGTGTGCCGGGCAGGATATAACTGCCGTACTTCTCCATCTCTTGCGCCATATTCTCGTTGATCACCAGGGTCTCGCGGGTGCGGAGGACGCGCGAACCGAATCCCTTTTCACCTAACAGCATGGGCTCCATTGGGATCCGCAAACCGTTTTCGTAACCATACGGCATGGACACCAGGTTGGTTTTGGGGTCGTAAATGACAATGCCCAGATCGGCATTGTGGAAGATCTCGCGAATCTTGTCGCCAACCGAGTCGTAAATACCCTGGATGTTCAGCTCCGCAGCCAGAGCTGCCTGCACGCTGTTGATGACGGCCAGTTCAGCGTTGCGCTGCTCGGTCTCCTTGAGCAGGCGCTGGGTCTCATCAAAGAGGTGGGCATTTTCGAGCGCTGCGCCTAGCGTGGCAGCGATGGTGGTCAGCATACGCTGTTCGGATTCGCCATAGGCGTTTTCACGCTCAAAATTTAGAAAGGATATACTCCCGCGAATGCGGTTACTGCTGATAATGGGGATGAAAATGCCTGACTTGCTCAGATCCGATCCAAAGAGCTGGATATTTTTTTTCTCCCGTTCTTCCGCCGTATTCCAGATAACGAGTTGCCGCGTTTTCTTCAACCTTTCAAACATGCCGTTGGGAAGCGGCGGTTTCGGTGACATGGTTATCCGTTCACCGTGTCTGTTCGTGTAAAG
Organism: uncultured Anaerolineaceae bacterium; assembly: GCA_937863605.1. Taxonomy (GTDB): domain Bacteria; phylum Chloroflexota; class Anaerolineae; order Anaerolineales; family Anaerolineaceae; genus Bellilinea. The sequence continues at coordinate 732 of CALMGN010000171.1, read as the reverse complement.
AAAATGGAGCAAATTAGCTTCTTCATCGTACCAGCGGATGCCGATATCGTCCGTGTTCAACACCTGGCGCAGTTTATCACCCACCAGGTCCACAATGGCCTGGAAGTCGAGTTCGGCCGCCAGCCCCTGCTGGATGCTGTTGATGAGGGCCAGTTCGGCGTTGCGCTGCTCGGTGACCAACTTGGAAGTCTGCAGCTCCAGGGTACGCTGTTCCACCTTGTCTTCGAGGGTGCGCGCCCAGGCGGCGTTTTCGACAGCCACTGCGGACTGATTGGCCAGCACCTTCAATAAGTCGAGGTCCTGGGTTGTAAAACGGCCAAAGGATCCTCCAAGCTCCGTATAGATCGATCCGACCTGCCTGCCGGCCGTGATCAACGGGACGCACAGGATTGAACGCTGTTTGAGCGGCGAGGCTTTTTCAGGGAGAAAGCGCAGAACCGGTTGGCCGGAACGGGTTATTTCCTTTAATATTGGCCGGATTTTCTTGAGGAAATCTGGTTCGGTCGCCCCAGCTGGCAAGTGGAGCGCAGCGGGTGAGCCCTGACCTCCAGGTTGATCCCCTTCGAGCAGGAACAGGGCGGCACCTTCGGCTCCGGTCAGCTCAACCACCTCATTGAGGATGAATGGAGCCAGTTCTTCCGTGTTACGCCGGGTATTCATGCGCACACCAATCTCGATCAACCGTTTGAGAGGCTCCTGGATATCCCCTGCGCGTGACAGGTGATCCGTCAG
>CALMGN010000170.1 GCA_937863605.1 uncultured Anaerolineaceae bacterium | reverse complement strand
TCCCTGGTGAGTCACCTACAAACCGAGCCCTTGGGTTCAGGGTCCCCGCAGGGGGGATGATATTCGAGTCCCTGGTGAGTCACCTGAAATCAGGTCGAACGTTTGATCACGTCCCCCTCCGCCCGGTTGCTGAGCTTGTCGAAGCACCCGCCGGTTGCCCAATCGCGCCAGTCTGTGCCCGCGCAGCGGCGGTAGGGGCGGGTCGAGACCCGCCCGCTCTGCAATTTGCCCGTCGAAGCACGATCCCGCCGATCTCCTGCCCGATCACGCTGCCCGCTGTAGTCGCCCAAAGCCAGCCACGGGCATGCTCGATTCGCTTCCTTAGAATAAGCCATTGTACAAAACCGGTTAATAAGCCACAAAAGATACCCGCGGCGACCAGATAAATATTTGTTCCAGCTCCGAAACTATATGCAAACCCGGATATCGTGTCACATTGGCACACAAATCCCATCCCGATGATAAAGATAATAATTGAAATCTCTGCCCATAGAATGGCAAGCAACCAGAGAAACCACAACGCCATGCCGCCGAGGAAGGCCTTGAGGTTGGTTCTCTTCAGCATCATTCTCCTCTCCATTCCCCCGAGCAAACTGTAACTATGGTGGGCTGTCTTAAATAAACTATAGCATAAAATATTCCACGGGGTTGTCAGTTATAAATACGGCCTCACCGTGGCGATGTGCTTTTCCACCCAATGGACCAGATCGCTTTCTCTGATCCTGACGTTTCTTCTGATTGCGATGTGAGGGATCTGGTTTCTCTGCACCAGGGCGTAGATTTTAGGTACGAATACCCGCTTATACCTTCCTGGCGGGCAACGGCTGCCATGGTCAGCACGCCGCGCACATGCCTCACACTACCATCCAGCGAAAGCTCGCCAATATCGACGATCCATCCGAATGCCAATTGTATGAATTCCGTTTCAGATATTCATGGTTTATAAACCAAATCCCACGATAGCCGTGTTAATTACCCAAATGAATCAAACTGCGCGTGCAGGAGCTTCCAAACGACGTATAATCTTTATTAAAATGACAAATTAATAAGCGTGTCCTGGTGATGACAAATCCCACAAAGCAGGCTAATTTATGAATGAGCAGCCCAGCTCGTCCAAATTTCGTTCCTTTTTGTTCATTTGGTTCGGGCAATTAATCTCCCTAACCGGATCTGGCCTTACGGGATTTGCCTTGGGGGTGTGGGTCTTCCAACAAACAGGGTCTGTAACCCAGTTCGCTTTGATTGCACTCTTCTCCACCCTGCCAGGCATCATATTTTCCCCGTTTGCAGGTGCCCTGGTCGACCGTTGGGATCGGCGTATCGCGATGATCGTCAGCGACGCGGGCGCTGCCCTGTGTACTGCAATAATTGCACTGCTTTTGTTCACCGGTGTGCTGAAAATCTGGCATCTATATCTGCTATTGTCGATCAGTTCTTCTTTCAGCGCCTTCCAGTGGCCTGCCTATTCAGCCGCGACGACCCTGCTGGTGCCCAAGGCTCAGCTCGGGCGGGCAAGCGGTATGGTCCAGGTCGCTGAGGCGGTGGCAGGGATCGGGGCACCGGTGATGGCTGGTACGCTGATGGGCATTATGCCGGTGTATAGCATCATGTTCATCGACTTCGCAACCTTCCTTTTTGCACTGGTCACCTTGACTATTATCCGCGTGCCGCGGCCGGAAATCTCCGCAGAAAACCTCACCGCTCGTGGTTCCCTGTGGCGCGAAGCGATGTATGGCTGGAAGTACATTACTGCCCGCCCTGGTCTGCTCGGACTGCTGCTCTTTTTTGCTTCAACGAATTTCACGGTCAGCATTGTCCAGGTCCTGTTTACCCCCCTGGTGCTTAGTTTTTCAAACCCAGCCACGCTGGGATTGATCATGACCATGGGAGGAGTTGGCATGTTGGCTGGTAGCCTGTTGATGAGCATCTGGGGCGGTCCAAAACGCCGCATTTTTGGCATTCTGGGGTTCTCCTTGCTGCAGGCAATTGTCCTGTTTGCGGCTGGCTTTCCTCCCAATGTGGCGATCCTCTCCGCCGCAGTTTTTATTTTCATGTTCACCAGCCCATTGATCAATGGCTGCAGCCAGGCGATCTGGCAGACAAAAACAGCACCCGATGTCCAGGGACGTGTGTTTTCTGTAAGGCGTATGATCGCCTGGTCTTCTTTACCGTTGGCTTATATCCTGGCTGGGCCACTGGCCGACAAGGTGTTTGAACCCCTTATGGCGGCAGACGGTGCTCTTGCCGGAAGTGTAGGTCGTTTTCTGGGAGTGGGTCCTGGACGGGGGATCGGGTTGTTGTTTATTCTTCTCGGTATTTTGAGTTTATTGATGACCGCCATTATTTCAATGTACCGCCACACTCGCCGTGTGGAACTTGAGCTTCCCGACGTGGTTATCTCACAACCCGCGCCACAGACATAATAGACGGATATAGTTGGCCAGCCCCCAATTTTTGTACTACCTTCTATGCCAGACCCGCAGACAAGAGATCAACTATTGGACTAGAAAGATCAGTTCTTTTGACTAAAACGGGGAAATCTCTCGCGCCAGGCTAGCACCAGCGTATCGAGGATGGTTTTGCGAACGTTCATTTTCGATTTTCCCTTTTTATAATCGTAGCGTAAAATCATGGGCACTTCTGTCATAATCGCATTCAGGTGATTCAACTTTAATAATATATCCACCATGCAGCTAAATCCGGACTGGCTGATAAACTGATCGTCCCATTTTTGGAAGGCTGAACGCAGCAATTCAGCACGGTAAGCGCGGTAACCGCAGCTATAGTCCTTTACACCCGGAACCGGCACCATCAACCGGAACATCCAACTCATTCCCAGGCTAAGCAACTGGCGGTAACGGCTGACACCAACAACCCGGGAACCTGGCTGGTAGCGTGAGGCAATTACCACGTCACTACCCTCCTCTACTGCCATGATCATTCGCTTTAACAAGCCTGGTGTATGGGTGTTATCAGAATCCATGGTGACAACGACATCAACATCGGGTGATTGGTAAATGGCATGCAGCATACCTGTCTTAATTGCTTCACCTAGCCCCTTATTTTTGGGATGCCGCAGCAGGACAAGATCACTGTCGGCTAATCCTTGAACACAACCGATAGTATTATCAGCACTACCGTCATCCACAACGATAATTGCTACCCGTTCCGGTAAATGCTTTTTGGCTATCTTGCGGATGTGTTCGATCAGCAACGAAATTGATTCTTCTTCATTGTAAGCTGGTAAAACAATTGCTATCATCGGTACACTCCCAAAAAGAATAATGTTTATCACCAATGTCGTGCCAGGGTTTTTATTCATGAACTGGCTTTCCAGCCAATAAGCCGAATAGTTTTCGCATCTGCGTCTGGCGCACAATCTCACCACTTAAGAATCCACCAGAATTCCCTCTCGTTGCAGCCAGGCCTAAAGGTATCCCGAAATCATCGCTATCCCACCAACCAGGTAGGGCCGTTTGGCTGTATGCCTGATACTGCGCAGTATTGTGTTTCCGAGCAGATTGGTTTGATCTGTCTCTGGTGCTGGTGGTCGATAACCAAAAAGCCATGTAGTCTGACTTGATTGTAATCTTTTCTCCATTTTTCACTCAATATTTTGGCTTCCTCTAAAGGCTAGAATATTTCCCGGTTGAGCAATTCGTCTCTACGCTTGGCGTGGTTGAACTAAGTTCAAAATCACTCGAAGCTTATCGATCAGAATACCTACCTTTGGTGAATGGATGGGAGACGATAGGTCCGCCAATCGAATCGCGAATCCAATGGGATTAAAGCTGATTAGGAACCGAAATGAAATATCCCATACGCTTGAAAATTCCGTTACATTTGCACCTTCTGG
>CALMGN010000169.1 GCA_937863605.1 uncultured Anaerolineaceae bacterium | reverse complement strand
TGTTGATGACCGTGCTAGCCGGGCAGAATCCGCTGCTGCAGAGCGGAGTCGCACTTGCGGCAGGGACACTGGTCGCCATTCCGCTGGTATGGCCTGAGCTGCGTCTAATCCTGCATTTATAGTGGGGTATAATTGCCCGCATGACACTGCCAGACCCCATCGAACCGGCTCCGGCTGATGAAATTCAGACCGAGACCGAGCAAATCCCGCTGAAAAAGCGCCGCCGTATCGGTGTCTATCTCATCGGAATCCTGATCCTGCTTATCGGCGCAGGGCTGGGCGGTCTATTCGGATATCAGGCAGGGGTTAACCTGCGGTTGCAAGCCCAGCAAGATCAAAAAGTGATGGTTGCCACCAACCAGTATCAGCTGGGAATGATGGACATGCAAGCGGGCCGGTTCGAAACTGCCAAAAAACGCTTCGAGTCTGTCATCCGTACCGACCCGAATTTTCCTGGTGCAGCTGACCAGCTGGCGCGCGCTATGATGGAGATGTCACTGGCGCTGACGCCCACTCCTGAACCCACGCCGACTCTGGCGCCAACACCTGATCTGCGCGGGGAAGAAGAAATATTCACCCATATTCAGCAATCCATGGCCAACCAGGATTGGGAAGGCGCCATCGCTTCGATCGAGGCGCTGCGCGATTTGAACCTAACCTACCGGGCGGTTGATCTGGACGGCATGTACTACATCTCGTTGCGTTTCCTTGGCGTGCAGAATATCCTCAACCAGGGCGAACTCGAGGTTGGCATCTATCACCTGACGCTGGCTGAACGCTTTGCCCCGCTGGACGTTGATGCCAAGAATTACCGCGTCTGGGCACGGCAATACATTGCCGCCGCCAGTTTCTGGAAGATCGATTGGCCTAAGGTAATCGCTTATTTTGCCGAAATATATCCTTCACTGCCTAACCTGCGTGATTCTTCCGGCATGACGGCTACGGAACGCTACCGGCAGGCGTTAATTGGCTATGGCGACAAACTGGTGATGGAATCGCTGTATTGCGATGCACAGATTCAATACGAGGCTGCGCTGCAGTTTTCCAACCCCGAAGACCTGAAGACCAAAGCAGCTTATGCAGCTGAAATGTGTGCTGGCGGTCCTCCGCCGGTTGAGAACAACGCACCACCTGTCCCGACCATTACCCCCACGCCTGGCACGTTAACCCCTGGAGCTCCGACTGCGTCGGAAACTCCAACCTTGGTCGAAAGTCCAACCCCCTGATCCTTTACCTTACGCCTAAAGGAGCATAACAGTGGACCTTCCGGATTTTGGTTTGGCACTGGCCTACTGGCTGCACATAGTCGCTACCGTCACCTGGATCGGCGGGCTGATGGCAATGGCTGTGCTGGTCATTCCGGCAGCCCGGCGCGCCCTGCAACCCGGAGATTACGCCGTACTGCTTGGGCGGCTGCAGGAAGGCTTACAGCGGATCGGCTGGTTGAGCCTGGCGGTATTGGTAGCCACTGGAATGTTCCAGATGAGCGCCCATCCCGCATATGGCGGATTTTTGGCGGTATCCAATCCATGGGCGGTGGCTATTCTGATTAAGCACATCGTCATTGGCGTCATGGTTCTGGCGGGAGCGTATTTGACCTGGGGGATCATGCCGTCGCTTCGGCGGCTGGCACTGCTGCGCGCTGCCGGGCAGATTCCGGATGCAGCCAAAGACCTGGCGCTGCGCAAACGTGAATCACAGGTGCTGACGATCAACCTGGTCCTATCAATCGTCGTCCTGCTGCTGACCGCGATCGCCCGCGCTGCGTAATAGGTCATGTTGCCCCCCCGCAAGGACAGCGGGACGGTGTGACGGGCAGGCTGACAACCGTCTAGCGCGGTGTTTTGTAAAGCGCATACGGATCATCAGCGTAATAATGGTACACATTCCGCTGTGGATAGGCATCGATCACGCTCTGGTCCTGTTCTTCCCCGCGGCTGTAGGTGAAAATAAACGGGGTGTCCAGGTAAGGGTCAGAAAGTTCGAGCAGAACGGCATACTCACGCCAGGATTGCATTTGGTGCACAATTACCAGGGCAGGCGTGAGGGTCGATGCCCCGGGTTGTTGAAACGGTACCAGTTGTTGGCGGGAGATTCCGTAAAGATTGGTCATTTGTTGAAAGCGCTGTGGCAGGTAGTCGCTCAGGTTGCTGCTGACCAGCATAATCAGCAATGCTGCGGTCAACCCAAACCGGACAGCTGCCACAATTTGTTCACGCCTGGGGGCTGCGGATATTTTAAGCTTGCCAGCCAGCCATTGTATGCCTGCTGCGGTCAATAACACGGCACTGATGATCCCCTCGAAATAGTAGCGCGGACCAAACACCCAGGAACCGATCCAGTACAGGGTATAAGCCAAAAGCAGCATCGCCAGGACGGAACTGACCAGCAGCCCCTTAGGGTTACGGCGCATGGCAACCAGACCGAACGGCATGAACAGCCAGGAGAGCATCGGCCAGCCAAACAGGTCACTGAAGCCAACTTGCAGTGAAGCCTTCCCGTTGATCCACGCCCAATGAAGGTCATTGCCGCCAGTTTGCCGGCCAATCCCGGGTCCAAAGCCAAGCCGGTCGTAAGACCACCAAAGCGTATAGGGGTTGAGCATCGGGTCGCCAGTTACGGCGTACTGCCAGAGCGGGATGATCAAGGCCAGGATGCCGGTGATGGCTCCCAGCACCAGAATGTGGATGCGAATAGTCCGGCTGCCGCGGATGAGCAAAAGGATCCCGTGGATAAAAAATGGCAGTGCCACGCCCAAAGCAGTTAACGGACGGGTGAGGACCAGCAGCCCGAGCGACAATCCGCCGGTCGTGATCGACAGCCAGCCCGGCAGCGGATTATCATCCGTCGTGGCATCCAGCCAGCTCAAAATGAAGGTCAGCGTCAGGAAAAACGACCAGATATGCGAAAGCAACGTGCCGCCATTGACCAGGAAGAAAGGCGATGTGAGCGTGAGAACAGCTGCCAGTAGTCCAGCCTTTTCATTGAGCAACCGTTTGACCAGCCGGTAGGTGAACCAGACGCACAACGCCGCCAGAAACGGGTTAATCCAGTCACGCAGTCCCAGCCGGACTGCCAGCGATAGGGCAGCCGGCCAACCCGGTGGGTACTTGCCGAAACGCAGACCCTGGTAATCGACGACAAATGGCTGCAGAAAACATTTAGGGCAAACCGGTGATTCAAGCGTCAGATCACCGTGCGCCATGGTTTGCGCCTGCCAGATGTAAGCGTACTCATCCTCGATGTGAGGCAGCCCCTCGAAGACCTGCTGTGTGATCAGAAACACCGCTGCCAGGCTAAATAACGCAAGAAGCAGGGCGATGCGGTCGTTGCGGGTCATGCGTATAGCCAGTTATCCGCTCGGGGTTATGGCTGAACCAGGGTGCCGTTTAAGTCGTGGGGCATGGCCCCGCCGATCAGCACGGGTACGATTTGTCCGATAGGCGCTTTATCGTTGATGACGACATAGCCGTCAATTTCCGGGGCGTCACGGTAGGAACGGCCAACCGAAACGCCGTTATTTTCACCTTCCACCAGCACGTCCAGCACTTTGCCGATCAATGCCTGATTGCGCCCCAGGGAGATAGTCTCCTGAGTCAGCATAAACTGCTTATAGCGTTCCTCTTTGACCTCGGCAGGAATGGGGTCTCCGAGCGGCTCTGAAGCGGTACCTTCCTCGAAAGAAAAAGTGAAGGCGCCGGCGCGGTCCAATTTGATCTCCCGTAGAAAATCGAGCAGGGTGTTGAATTCTTCTTCGGTTTCACCCGGATAACCAACAATAAAGGTGCTGCGCAGTGTCAGGTTGGGTATGGCAGCGCGCATTTTTGCCACGGTTTTATACACCCAGTCCATGTTGGCCGGGCGGCGCATGCGTTTGAGCGTCTCCGGGTGGGCGTGCTGCAATGGCATGTCAAGGTACGGCAAAATTCGCGGATTGGCTGCCATGACCTCGATTAGCCGGTCGGTGACATAACCCGGGAAAGCGTACATGATGCGGATCCAGGGGATGGATGTGTTCGCCAGCAGTTGCTCCAACAGCTCAGGCAGCCCGTCGCGCACACCCAGGTCGTGGCCGTAGTCGGTAGTGTCCTGGGCGATCAGAATTAGCTCCTGGATGCCCATTTCTTCCAGAGCCTGGGCTTCTTCGACAATGGTGTCCGCCGGGCGGCTGACCAGCGTGCCTTTGATCAACGGAATGGCGCAAAAAGCGCACGGACGGCGGCAGCCGTCAGCGATTTTTAGATAGGCACTGCTGCCTTGAATGGCAGCACGCAGGACGTTATGTTCATCACGCCCGACCGTGGCATCTTCAGGAATATGGTAGGGCTGAACCGGCGTCCGCTGGCGCAGATCGCGCACCAGGTCGAGAATGTCCATCCAGCGCCGGGTACCGATCAACCCATCGATGCCCGGTACCTGATCGACCACCAGTTCACGGTAACGTTGGGTCATGCAGCCGGCTGCGATCAAAATTTGGCCGTGTTTTTTGCGAGCCGCCAAACCACGCAGTTCCAGGAGTGATTCCTGGCGGGCGCTGTTGATGAACCCGCAGGTGTTGACGATCATCACCCCGGCTTGATTGGGTTTATCGACCTGTGAATAGCCTGCCTCCTCCAACAGCGTCGCCATCGAGACCGAGTCGACAGTATTTTTGGCACATCCAAGTGAAACCAGATAGTAAGATTTATCTTTCATCTCAACTCTTTTCAACCATTAAGGAACATAAGGCGTGATAGAAGGCGTCACTTGCGGCAGGGTCGGCTGCCGGGTGGCGGATGGCTGGGGTGTCTGGGTGGGTGTGGGCGTAAACACCGGTGTCGGAACAACTGTGCCGTCTCGGGTGAAGGTGATTTTTACAACCTCGCCGGTAGTCCCCAGTGTACCCAGGTTGTTTTCATTGTAAATTACCTGCAGGCCAGCCCCATTGCCGGTGACCAGATCAATACTCTCGCGTCCGGTGAAGGGGTAAGCATTGCCAGGCACCACTCGGCCGTCGAAAACGATGGTCGTGTCAACCGTGATGCGCATCCAGGCACGCTGGGTGGCAACAATATACACGGAGATGGGTGCGCTTCCGAGGGTTGGAACGACCAGTCCGGTAGCCTCGGTTGTGTTTTCGACCACTGCTGCCTGTGCCTGGGTGTTGGCAACGGCCTGAGCTGGGGTCGACGAGGCGGTCATATCCGGGGTGGGTGACGCCAAATCGGCATTGGGAGTCATCAAAATGTCCGAAATGGACGCTAAAGTTGGCTGTGCTTCCTCACGTTGGAGGTTAATGACTCGGCCAGTCCCCCATAAGACGAAGGCAATCAATAAGACGAATAATCCGCCGCCGAGCACCAGGTCGAGGGTCACAAAGCGTCCCCAGAAGGGGGGGCGGCTGGACCGGCCTTTTCCCCCCGGGGTGGTGGGACGTTTTTCTACTCCGGATGGGAGAGGTGCGGTCAATTCAACCCGCCGGGTCTGCAGCGCATCCGCGAATTTAAGCATCAGCCCTTCCGAATCGAGGTCGAGGAATTCAGCGTAATTACTGAGCATTCCCCGCCCTTGTACCAGAGACGGCAAATCCTCGATCCGGGCGGATTCAAGTGCCATGATGTAATAACCGCGCAGCCGGGTGAAGCGTTCAATGTCCGCAACCGAAAGGCTTAATGCTTCGCGGCGCTCGCGCAGAATATTACCAATCTCGAGAAAAATCAGTTGCGAGTGCGGCAGTGAGTCTGTAAGGGGTTCGGCCGGGCTATCCGCGGCGGGAGTGGATTCTTCAGAGTATTCGACCAGCTCAGGCGGAAGCGGGAGGATGATTTCAACTGGTTCTGGCTCGCCGGCTCGAGGAGCAAGTGGTACAGACTCGGAGACAACCGGGATGGCTGATACCAGTCCCGGTTCAGCTTCGATTGGAGGAAACGGTGTGAATTGCCCGCTTTTCCAGCCGTCCAGCAGAGGTTGGGCGGGTAAATTCAGGTAGTTGGCATAGAGCCGTAGGAAACCGCGCCCCTGGACCATGGACGGCAGCTCAGTCGGTTCATCATTTTCGATTGCCACCAGGTACGGCAATCTGACACGGGTGGCTTGCGCCACCTGCTCCAGGGTAATGCCGCGCTCTTCGCGGATTTTTCGTAAATATTCGCCAACCGTTTTAGTCATGCCAGTCATATTGTAGGGGTAATTATACCTGTCTCAATAAAAAACCGGCTTGTGGCCGGTTTTTTATTGTACATATCAAATCGGTGGATTAGATTAAGCGCTGGGTTCTTCGCTGCTTTCGGCAGCAGGTGCTTCAGCAGCTGCTTCTTCCACCACGGCGGGGGCTTCTTCTACCACGGCAGCGGCTTCTTCAACGACGGGAATGGCGTCTTCTTCTACGATGACTGCAGTGGGTTCTTCTACCACCACAGCAGCGGGTTCACTGACGACTGCACGTTTTTCACCTTCGCGATGCACGATCACGGTGACTTCCGGGACCAGATCCACGGTCAGGCGGATGTGGGCTTTGTGCTCACCGAGGGTGCGAATCGGTGCTACCTCGATCTGGTGGCGGTCCACTTCGACTCCGTGCTTCGCCTTGATGGCGTCAGCAACCATCTGGGTGGTGATGGAACCATACAATTTACCGGTTTCGCCGGCTTTGGTAGCAAAGGTAAAGACTTTGCCAGCCAATAATTCTGCAACGCCGCCCATCTCTTTGTTGAGCGTCTGGCGCTGCACAGCGGCCTCGGCTTTAATGCTCTCAACTTTTTTGAGGGCAGCGGCGGTAGCCAGAACTGCCAGCCCCTGGGGGAGCAGGAAATTGCGGCCGTAGCCGTCGGCAACACGCTTGATCTCGCCAGCGCGTCCCAGTTTGTAAACGTCCTTAATCAACAATACTTTCATGTGTCAAGCCCTTTCTGCGGCTTTCAAAAGTTTCGCCATTGGCGGCTTAAGACGAAGGGTACAACGTCTCAAGCGGCAGGATTGTACCAAAGGAGGGTGGATTCGTCAAACGCTGGAATTTCGGCTCGGGGTTAGGGGTTTCGGAAGATGCCAATGAAGCGGTCAACGGGCAGCGTGATCAGGATGCCGGTGTGGGGATCGTTCAGGTCACCAGTGACAGCCTGGGTGGCAGCTATGACTTTATCCACCATCTCATCGGTTGCCACGATGGTAAACAGGGTGCGGTTGAGCGATTCGACGTAGTCGTGGAAGTCTTCCAGGCGGGGGATGAGCGGCAGATCGTCGCGCCAGGCGGCTTTTTCGCGAATGCGCGCCATCCCTGTACTTGGCAGAATTGTGATTCCGCCTACACCAGCTTCTTCCCAGGCGCTAATGACATCATCCATTAAACTGGGATCGTTGAGAACAAGCAGAATCATATGCATGATGGGCACTCCTTTTTTTGTTTCAATCTGTTGCAACTGGTTCCGCTGGTTTAATCGCGGCGACCTTAAATGAGGCCCGCAACAGCGGGGGTGTGATCAGGGTGGTAATCAAAATCATACCGACTACGGCTGAAAAGACTTCGTCGGTAAGGTGACCACCTGCCAGGCCGATGGATGCCACGATCAGCCCGACTTCGCCGCGGGAGACCATCCCGATTCCCAGTTGGAGCGATTCCAGCCAGGAGAATTTGCCCATCCGGGCACCAAAGCCGGATCCAAGGATTTTGCCGATCACCGCCAGCAGCGAGATCACCAGCATCAACCACAGGGCGGAGAGACTGACCTGCCGCAGGTCGATCGACAGGCCGATGTTGACAAAAAAGATGGGCACAAAAAAGGCATAGCTTAAGGCGCGCAGCCCGCCTTCGATTTGGGCTTTCTCAGGAGTCCGGCTGAACATCAGTCCAGCGACAAACGTCCCGGTAATGGCTGCCATCCCGCCGAGCAGCTCGGCTGCCAGGCCGTAGGTCAGCATGATCACGATGGCAAACGTGAGAATATTTTGACTCACCGGCAGTCGGCTGACGGCTACCGTCAGGCGCGGAAGCACCCATAATCCAAAGGCTGCCGAAAGCCCCAGGAACCCGATCATCTTGACCAGAACCAGAATAATTTGCGCCGTCGAGCCGCCGTCCGCCAGAGCAACGAAGGAAGAGAGCAGCAAGATAACCAGGATATCGTCGAATACGGCAGCACCCAGCAGACCCAGACCAACGCGGCTGCGCAAAACTTTTAGTTCCATCAACGTTTGCGCAGAGATGCTTACGCTGGTGGCGCCCAGCGTCAGTCCGAGGAACACTGAATTTTCCAGGCTCATCCCGAACATCTCGCCCGCCAGAAAGCCGAAACCCACCGGGATGATAACCCCGAGCACACCGCTGTAGGCAGCTACTTTGGTGTTTTTAGCCAGGTCAGACAGATGCAGTTCCAACCCGGCGATAAACATCAATAGCAGCACGCCCAGCTCGCCGAGTTCATAAATCGTATCGCTAATATGCGTGTCGGTGATGAATGGCAAGTGCGCAATGTTGAGTAATGACGGTCCAAGCAGTAAACCGACAATAAGTTCGCCTAGAACAGACGGCTGCCCGAGTTTGGTCGCCAGGTAACCGCTGGCTTTTGCGGCGACCAGGATCAAGGCTATTAAAAAAACCAGTTGAAGAAATGAACTCACCAAATTTCCTTTCAGCGTATATGGAAGATACGCAGATCCCTAACCCCACTGCCTGGGATGTAATGTCTGAATTCCTATATTCGGGAAGATTGTTTGTAGTTTAACATATTTTTGTCCCTCAATTTTCTTTTTTGCTTGGGTTATACTGATTATATCGTCACCAATCGCCAATTTATGGGTTTTTTTACTCCATGGCCACCATTTCGGATGATTGCAGCTACTTTCTGGCAAACTGAGCCGGAGTCTCAATCCAAGAATAACAGTCGGAGCCCTTTCAATGAATCCAGATGTCGAACGAAAACGCTGGGAGAACGAGGTACTCAACCCTCTACTTTCCAAATATCCGGAACGTCAACCGGAATTTGTTTCGCCTTCTCAAATCCCCATTCCGCGGGTAGAAATTCCCGCTCCGTCTGACTACATGGCGCAGCTTGGTTTTCCGGGGGAATACCCGTTTACTCGCGGCGTACAGCCAACCATGTACCGCGGCCGCCTGTGGACTATGCGCCAGTATGCTGGGTACGCCAGCGCCGAGGAATCGAACCAGCGTTACCGCTACCTGCTGCAGCAAGGTCAAACCGGGCTATCCGTAGCATTTGATCTGCCAACCCAGATCGGATATGACGCCGATGACCCGATGTCCATGGGTGAGGTTGGCAAGGTAGGCGTCTCGATCTCTTCGCTGCGCGACATGGAACTGCTTTTCCAGGACATTCCGTTGACCAAAGTCTCGACCAGTATGACCATCAACGCACCCGCGTCGATATTGCTGGCGATGTATATCGCGGTTGCACGCCGGCAAGGCGGTGATGAAAAATGGCTGCGCGGCACCATCCAAAATGATGTGCTCAAAGAATACGTTGCCCGCGGCACTTACATTTTTCCGCCAGTGCCGTCCATGCGTTTGATCACGGATGTATTCCACTATTGCGAGGAAAATGTCCCACGCTGGAATACGATCAGCATCTCCGGCTATCACATTCGCGAAGCGGGCTCGACCGCCGTCCAGGAAGTGGCATTCACGCTTTCCGACGCCATTGCTTACGCCCAGGCAGCCATCGATTCCGGATTGCAAGTGGACCGTTTTGCCTCGCAGCTTTCCTTTTTCTTCGCAGCGCATAACAACTTCCTGGAAGAAGTGGCCAAATTCCGGGCAGCCCGCCGCCTGTGGGCCCAAATCATGCGCAACCGCTTTGGCGCTAAAGACCCAAAATCCTGGATGCTGCGCTTCCATACCCAGACCGGCGGCTCGACCTTGACCGCCCAGCAGCCCGAAAATAACGTGGTGCGTGTGGCTATTCAGGCGCTGGCAGCGGTGATGGGCGGGACGCAGTCGCTGCATACCAACAGCATGGACGAAGCCCTGTGGCTGCCGACCGAGAAATCAGTAAGGGTGGCGCTGCGCACCCAACAGATTATCGGCCATGAGTCAGGCGTTGCCGACACGATCGACCCTTTGGCCGGGTCGTATATGATCGAATATCTGACCGATGAAATTGCATCCCGCGCCATGGAATATATCAAGCGTATTGACGATATGGGCGGCGCGTTGGCAGCGATTGAAAACGGCTACATGCAAAGCGAGATTATGGATTCAGCTTATCAGTACCAACGCGCAGTCGAGAAACAGGAACAGTTGGTGGTGGGTGTTAATGCCTTCCAGGTCGAAGAAAAAATGGAACTGGAAGCCCTGGGGGTCGATCCGGCCATCGAGGAGAATCAACGGGCGCGCCTGGTCAAACTGCGTGAAGACCGTGACGCTGAACGCGCCGGTGAATTGCTCGCACACCTGGATACGGCTGCTCGCGGGCGCGAAAATCTCATGCCGTTGTTGATTACTTGCGTCGAGAATGACCTCACTCTTGGCGAAATTTGCGGAGTGTTGCGTAAAGTCTGGGGCGAGTACCAACCCCCGGCCTGGATTTAATTGCCAACCACCATTTTCTATGAATAGGGAGTGAAATGGCACGCATAAAAAAAATCAACCATGTCGCAATTGCGATCTCGGATGTCGATGCTTCCCTGGTCTTCTGGCGAGATGCCCTCGGGCTGGAAGTGGACCATATTGAGGACGTCCCCAGCCAAAAATCGACGGTAGTCTTCCTGCCGGTTGGGGAAACGGAAATTGAACTGGTTAAACCGACCAGCGATGACACCGGGGTGGCAAAATTCATCGCTGAAAAAGGCGGCGGCATGCACCACCTGTGCTTTGAGGTGGACGATATCAGCGGAATGCTGGGTGACCTTAAAACCAAAGGCGTGCGGTTGATTAACGAAGTGCCGCTGGAATTACCAGGCCGCAAAATGGCCTTTGTTCACCCTAAAAGCACCGGTGGGGTGCTGGTCGAGCTCTACGAAATTACTGCCAATTAAGTCCTCAGACCCCGGCCGGCTGGGTGACCATCTCCTCTTCATCTTTGGCAGCCGAGTCAATGCCGCGCTGCACATTGACGCGCGTCAGCAGGATGGTGCCAGCCACGAAGAAAATGATCAACGAGATGATGCTCAGTCGGCTTTCACCCATAATCGTCGAAACGATACCGAAAAGCAGTGGTCCAGCGATGTTGGCAAATTTTTCGAAGACGCTAAAAAAGCCGTAGAACTCGGCCGATTTGCTCTTGGGCATCATTTTGCCCATCAGCGAACGGCTGAGCGCCTGGCTGCCGCCCTGCACAGTTGCGACCATCGCACCGAGCACCCAAAACTGCCATTCATACTGCAGGAAATAACCTAGAATGGAAATTAGGGAATAAATCCCTAACGCCAGGTAAATGGAGTGTTTGGTGCCAATTTTGCGCGCCAATCTGCCAAACAGGATGGCAAACGGCGCTGCCAGGAACTGCACCATTAATAGCGTTCCGATCAAAGTGGTTTGACCCAGCCCGATTTCCGCTCCGTAAATCGTCGCCATCAAAATGATGGTGCCGATGCCGTTAGCATAGACCCAGAAGGCCAGCAGGAAGGTCGCCAGGTCGCGGTAGTGACGGATATCCTTGAAAGTCTGGGCGAGGCGTTTGAAACTGGCCTCTAAAGGCTTAAAGCCAGCTTCGCTGGGGAGTATGCGCCGGACTGGCTCTGACACATGCCGCAAAAGCGGCAGGGTAAAAATAAACCACCAGATGGCCACCGTGACAAAGGTCAGGCGGGTCATCTGTCCGGTAATGGCATCTCTCTGACCTTCCGGGAAGAGGGTCGGTACAAATAGGATCATCGCCAGGTTGATGGCCAGCAGCACCCCGCCACCGATGTAGCCCATGGCGTAACCGCGCGACGAAACCTGGTCGATCTCGTCCGGGTGGGCGACGTGCGGTAGGAGCGCATCGTAATACACCAGGCTGCCGGCAAAGCCGATCTGCCCGAAGATAAAAAACAATGAAGCCAGCAGGTAATCGCCGGTGCTCACGAAATACAGCAGGGCAGTGGCAGTCACACCGATGACCATGAAGATCGTCAGAAATCTTTTCTTCGAACCGCGAAAATCAGCCACTGCGCCAAGCACCGGGCTGATAATGGCGGCCAACAGGGCTGCAATAGCGGTGGTGTACCCCCAGTAGGCGGTCGCCATGTTCTTGGGGAGCCCGGCAGCTGCCACCGAGCTGTAGTACACCGGCAGAACCGCAGCCATAATGGTAGTCGCGAAGGCGGAATTGCCCCAATCATACATAGTCCAGGCGCGAATGGCTTTTTTGTGCAGTTGTTCGTCCATGGGATGCTTCCTGTTCGACGGAGGAATAAAGTGCTGTTCATCATTATATATTCAGCAGTGAAACTGAATGTGATATTTCATACCCGAATATAAAAACATCAACTGGATTAATCCCCGGCATGTAGGGTAGAATTACTAGTTGCTTAAATTTATCACAGAACGGGTGTTCCATTCTGTGTTGACCGTGATATAATTTAGAAAATATATTCGATTTCAGGTCCGGAGTGACTATGACACAAAATGTCATTCGGGTGGTTGGCGCCCGTGAACACAACCTTAAGAATATTACCGTGGAGATCCCGCGTGACAGGCTGGTGGTAATCACCGGGCTCTCCGGCTCGGGAAAAAGTTCCCTGGCGTTTGATACCATCTTTGCCGAAGGGCAGCGGCGCTACGTTGAATCGCTGTCGGCCTACGCGCGCCAGTTCCTGGGTCAAATGGAAAAACCGGATGTCGATTCCATCGACGGGCTCTCGCCGGCAGTCTCAATCGACCAGAAAGCCACTTCACGCAACCCGCGCTCGACGGTGGGAACGGTTACTGAGGTGTACGATTACCTGCGTTTGCT
The DNA here is from genome assembly GCA_937863605.1 of uncultured Anaerolineaceae bacterium. Classification (GTDB taxonomy): domain Bacteria; phylum Chloroflexota; class Anaerolineae; order Anaerolineales; family Anaerolineaceae; genus Bellilinea. The sequence continues at coordinate 2,826 of CALMGN010000169.1, read as the reverse complement.
CTTTGCCAGGGTTGGCATCCCGCACTGTCCGATTTGCGGGCAGGAAGTTGTGCGTCAGTCCGCCCAGGAAATTGTCGAGATTTTGGAAAATAAGCCGGCAGACTCCCGGCTGTTGATTCTGGCGCCGGTGGTGCGCGGCCGCAAGGGCACCTACCAGGCAGTATTTGATGAAATTCGCAAAGCCGGGTTTGTGCGCGTGCGCGCTGACGGCATTGTTTACTCGCTGGACGAGGAAATCACGCTGGATCGTTACAAGATCCACAACATCGAAGCGGTGGTGGACCGGCTAGTACTCAGTCACTCGGAAAATGCCGAGGATGAACGCGCTGCGCGGACCCGCCTGACCGATTCGGTGGAAACTGCGCTGAAGGTTGGCGAAGGCTACCTGATCGTCCAGGACATCACCGTCGATCCGCCGGTGGATTACTTCTATTCAGAGCATCTGGCCTGTCCGGTACACGGCATCAGCTTGCCGGAGATCGAGCCGCGCACCTTCTCCTTCAACACGCCGCACGGTGCATGCCCGGATTGTCAGGGGTTGGGCAGCAAACTGGAGATCGATCCGGATTTGCTCATTCCGGACAAAGAACGCTCCTTCAATGACGGCGCGATCATTGCCATGGAGTGGTCGGGATCGCGGGGTGACGAGGGCCGGTACTACTGGCAGATGGTTAAAAACGTGGCCGCAAAGTACCACATTAATCTCGACGTACCCGTGAGCAGCATTCCAGAAGAGAAAATTAGGAAGGTTTTGTACGGCACCGGCAGCGAAGAAGTTAAAATGCACCTGGAAGGCCAGGACCGCTCGGCGACTTATAACACAGCATTCGAGGGCGTCATCCCCAATCTGGAACGCCGCTACCGCGAGACCAATTCGGAATACATCCGCAACAAAATCACCGAATTCATGAATAACCGCCCTTGCCCGACTTGCGGCGGCAAACGGCTGCGGCCTGAAGCCCTGGCGGTGACGGTGGACGATCAGAACATCATCGAAGCAACGGATTGGCCGGTATTGCGGACTTTGGATTGGGTGCGGCGGTTGGCAGGCGAGGACTCACCGCTCTCGGAGCGCGATCTGGCCATCGGCGGACGGATTTTCAAGGAGATCATTGCCCGGTTGGGTTTTCTGGTCGACGTTGGGCTGGATTACTTGACCTTACGACGCTCGGCGACCTCGCTTTCCGGCGGTGAAGCCCAGCGCATCCGGCTGGCGACCCAGATCGGCTCGCGCTTGATGGGCGTGCTGTATGTGCTGGATGAGCCGTCGATTGGACTGCACCCGCGTGACAATACCCGCTTGCTGGCGACCCTGAAAGGGCTGCGCGACCTGGGTAACACAGTGCTGGTGGTCGAGCACGACGAGGAAACCATTCGCGAAGCGGATTGGATCATCGATCTGGGACCCGGGGCTGGTGAACACGGTGGATATGTGATCGCCGAAGGGACGCCCAGTCAAATTTTGGAAAACTCAAAATCCATTACCGGCGCATATTTGTCCGGCCGGCTGCAGGTTCCGGTGCCCGAAAAACGGCGCAACGGCAACGGCAAGTCGCTGCGGGTGGTGGGCGCGCGCGCCAACAACCTCAAGGATCTGGATGTCAAGATTCCCCTTGGAAAACTGGTCTGCATTACCGGCGTGTCAGGATCAGGCAAGTCAACCTTGATGGTGGATGTGCTGTACAATGCCCTGGCGCGCGACCTGAACGGCGCCCACACTTACCCCGGCGACTACGAACGGATCGAAGGGATTGAACTGCTCGATAAGGTCATCAACATCGACCAGTCGCCGATTGGACGCACCCCGCGTTCCAATCCCGGCACGTATACCGGCATGTTTGATGAAATCCGCAAGTTGTTCGCCGAACTGCCTGAAAGCAAAATCCGCGGTTATAAGGCTGGGCGCTTTTCGTTTAACGTCCACGGCGGGCGCTGCGAGGCTTGCCAGGGGCAGGGGCAGCTGCGGATCGAAATGCAGTTTTTGCCGGACGTGTACGTCCCATGCGATGTTTGCCACGGTGCGCGTTTCAACCGCGAGACGCTGCAGGTGCATTTCAAGGGCAAGAGCATCGCGGATGTACTGGATACGACCGTCAGCGAAGGGCTCGAGATTTTCACAGCATTCCCGGCGATTGTTAACAAGCTGCGCACCTTGAATGATGTCGGTCTGGGCTATATCCGCATTGGCCAGCCAGCCACCACGCTGTCAGGCGGTGAGGCGCAGCGGGTCAAACTCGGGCGCGAGCTGTCGCGCCGGGCCACGGGACGGACGCTGTACGTGCTGGACGAGCCGTCGGTTGGGCTGCATGCCGCGGATGTGCATAAGTTGATCGAGGTTCTTCAGCGGCTGGTGGATGCCGGTAATTCGGTGCTGATCATCGAGCACAACATGGATATTATCAAGGTGGCGGATTACATTATTGACCTTGGGCCGGACGGCGGTGACCGCGGCGGGCTGCTGGTGGCAGCCGGTACCCCGGAAGAGGTGTCCACCAACCCGGATTCATATACCGGCCAGTTCTTGTCCCAGTATGTTGAGGAACATCACATCCAGTGGCCTGCGGCAGGATCTGCTTAAACTCCCCAAAAACAAAGTCGAAAGCCGGGTATAGTGCGTTCGATCTGCATGGTTGATAGTGTTTCGGGAAGAGACCATATTTATTTAATCTGATCTTGAACGCTCACAGCGCACCCCTTGTACCCCGACAATATACAACACCACGTTGGTAGGGGCAGCGGGAAATTCAATTTATGTTGTGTCGCCAACGCACCCCCGTGCCGCTACAAAGACAAATTTATTCATATTAGACCACCCTGGCCAATCTA
>CALMGN010000168.1 GCA_937863605.1 uncultured Anaerolineaceae bacterium | reverse complement strand
CGCGCAAATGCGGCTGCCCAAATTAGCAGCACCACTGCCAGGATCCCCACCACTCCGAAAATTACCGTGCGCTGCATTGCTTGCCTTTCTGCGGATTCTGGTGAACCCCCTCGTTCGCCAGACGGAAATTGCAGGTTAAACTCTCCCGATCAGATACAAAGCCGGGTAGAAGAAAATCCAGACCAGGTCAACGAAATGCCAGTAGTTGGCAGCGGCTTCCACCGCCCAGTGCTTCTCGGGACTGTACCGGCCTTTGATGCCGTTACGCAGAATGATGAAGAGGAAGACTACCCCGGTTAGCACATGGAATGCGTGCATGCCGGTCATCATGTAGAACATGGCGCCTTCTACGCCGTCGGCCGGACCGAAGGGTGCCAGACCCCATTCGAAGCCAACCACACCGACCAGGAACCCAATCCCGAGCAGCATGGTGATCAAGGTGCTGGTCACAAAACCCTTACGGTTGCCCTGCGAGATCTGCACTTCGGCGCGGTTCATGAAGAAGCTGGAGATCAGCAGCACTGAGGTGACAATCAGGCCTAATCCCTGTTCCAGATGCGGGCGTTTGTCACCCAACAGATAGAACCGCGAAACAAGTAAAGCTGCGAAAACAAAGGAGTCGGAGAGGAAGAACAACCACAGCCCGATACGGGCAGTGCCGATCTTATAGGCCTGTTTTTCCAGAGTAGTGGCCGGTGTGGTCATTAATGACCTCCTTCGCTGCCGGAGAGGCGGGTGATGTGCATAAAGTAAACCAGTACCAGTGCGCCCTTGAGGATGGCAATCACCCACAGGAAGATGGTCGGCGCCTCATTGGTGCCAATGACATACTCTACTGCGGTGAGGACGGCCAACGCCAGAAAAACTATCACACCCCGGCGGATTTCAGACACAGGTTTTTTCTTATCCATGAGTTCCTCGGTATTCCTAGTCCGCAGCCTGCTGCGGAGCGGTTTCGACATATTTCGAGCCCTTCAAACCGTAATCATACGGGTCGCCGACCACGTTGAACGGTTGGGCATAGTTATGTTCCGGCGCAGGTGAAGGCAATAGCGCCCATTCCGGCGAACGCGATTCCCAAATATTACCTTCCGCCACTTCACCCTTCCTGGCGCTGACGAACAGGTTGATGAAAAATATCAAAATCGAAAGCGCAATCAGGAAGGCGGCGATGGTTACGATCAAATTGGTGGTTTGGAAACCCTGGGCAGGGTCGTAATCCGCGATGCGGCGGCGCATACCCAACAGCCCGACCGCCATTTGACCGAAAGTCATCACCAGGAACGACGGCGTCATCAGGTAGAAGTGAATCTTGCCAAGGGTCTCATTCATCCTGCGGCCGGTGATCTTGGGATACCAGAAGTAGATGGCGGCGAACAATGGGAACATATACCCGCCGAACAGCGTGTCATGGAAATGCCCGACCACAAAATAGGTGTCGTGCAGGTGGAGGTCGGTTGCCACCGTACCCAGCGGGGGTCCAGTCAAACCGCCCAGCAAAAAAACAACGATGGCTCCCAGCGTGAAGAGCATGGGCGTCGCGAAACGCATACGGCCTTGCCAAATAGTGGCCGTCCAGGAAAAGAACTTGATCCCGGTCGGCACGGCTACCAGCAGGGTGGAATACATGAACGGCACGCGCAAGTACTCCTCCATGCCGGAGGTAAACATGTGGTGCGCCCAGACCAGGAAACCAACCAGCGCAATCCCCATCGAGGACATGGCTACCCATTTGTAACCAAACAACGGCTTGCGCACAAATACCGGCAGCAGCTCGCTGATGATACCCAGGCCAGGCAGGATGAATACATAGACTGCCGGGTGCGAGTAGAACCAGAACAGGTGCTGGAAGAGCAGCGGATTGCCACCTTTGGCCGGGTCAAAGAAGCCCATACCAAACAGGCGTTGGAAGCTGACCATCTGGAAGGAAGTGCCGATCAACTGGGTGGCGGTCAAGGCGATCAGCGAGGTTGCCAGCACCGCCCAGGCGAAGATTGGCATGCGGAACATGTTCATTCCCGGTGCGCGCATGCGCAGAATGGTCACGATCAGGTTCAACGCACCGATGATCGATGACCAGCCGGCAAAAAATACCGCCACGAAGAACATTTGCATGCCAAGGGGTGCCCGCGCCGAGAGCGGTGGGTAGCCCGTCCAGCCGGTATCGAAACCGCCCGTGAAGATGGCCGCTACGATCACCACCGAAGCCGGCACCGCCAGCCAGAAGCCAAAGGCGTTCAGGCGCGGGAAAGCCATATCTTTAGCGCCAATCAGCAGCGGCACCAGATAGTTGGACATGGCTGATATGCCCATCAGGATTGAGATGATCAACACCATGCCGTGCATGCCAATGAGCGTGTTGAAAAAGTCAAGGGATATGAACTGCATGCCGGATTGCGCCAGCTCGGTACGGAAGATCAGGGCAAAGGTGCCGCCAAGCACCATCAGCAACAGCGAAAGAATACCGTACTGCACGCCGATCACTTTATGATCGAGGGAATACCCCCAGTACCGGATGACACCCGGCCGGTCGTGGAACTCCTCGGCTTCATAGGTATCTTCACCTTTAGCCCAGGTGAACCAGTCGCGGAAACCGCCCACCCCGATCATAAAACCGATGATCCCCAGCGCAGCGCCCAGGACGGCGGCCGGTTCGGATTTCGGCGCCAGCCCCATCATGGCGCGGATGCCGGTCAACAGACCAATGCCAATGGCTGTGCCAACGATTTGACCGATTATGCCGGTGACAAATCCAATCGATAAAAAATTTTTCATCAGAACGCTCCTCAGCAATCCGTCTTATTGGAGTGACTTGATATAGGCAATAATGTCCGCAATTTGGTCATCGGAAATGCTGTCCTTGTACGTCTGCGGCATCACATTTGGGGTGGACCCTTTGACGACCTGCGCATTCGGGCTGGTGATGGCGGTGTAGAGATAGGCATCGTCAATCACGACGGTGCTGCCGTCCATCAATTCGACCGATTGGCCGAACAACCCCTGCCAGGTAGGACCTACACCCGGGGTGCCGTCCACGGAATGGCAGGACTGGCAGCCGTTGTTCTTTGCCCAACGTTCGCCGCGCGCCGCTGGATCGGTGCCGATGGCAGCCAGTTCTCCCTGTACCCAGGCATCAAAGTCTGTTTGTGATACGACGATCACCGGACTTTCCATATAGGCATGAGAAGTGCCGCACATTTCAGCACAACGCACCTTGTACTCACCCAACAGCGACGGGGTAATGCGCAGCTCACGCACCAGGTTTTCGCCTGGCAAGAGGTCTTGCTTGACGCGGAATTCGGGCACCCAGAACGAGTGGATGACATCCATGGACGTTAGCGTGAGTTTGGCCTGCTTATCGACCGGCATGTACATTTTGTCGGAGACGATGCCGTATTCAGGGTACTCAAATCGCCAGAACCATTGCCCGGCTACCACCTTGATTTCCAATGGCGCCGGATCAGCCTGGCGGGTCTCCCCAAGGGTTATGGCACCTAAATAGGAAAGGCCAATAACTGCGCCCAGCGGGATGACCGTCCAGATGATTTCCAATGGGTTATTGGACTTGAAATAAGCGCCGTCCTCATCCTGGCCGGGCTTGCGCCGGAAAACGATCAGGCTGTATCCAATAAAAACCACGATTAAGGAAAACAGGAATGAGATGGCAACGATCTCGATATCAAACAGGCGGTCGATTGGCTTGGCCTGCAGGCTAGCTTGAACCGGCAGCAACCGGGTGACCGAGAGGACCAGGTCGACCAGGAATGTTAAAACCAGGACCAACGCCCCGGCAAAAACGTAATGCTTCATTGAAGAACTCCTCCTGGAAATAGGGGCTTTTGATTGCGGTTGATTTTGCGGCGTACTCAGCCAATCCTGGGCTTGCGCAGGCGTCAAAGTGCGCCGATCATAGACAACTACAGCGCCGCTGGCCTGCAGTGATACCAGCATCACCTGCATAGGCAGGTCGCCAGCTACAAACTGGTGCAAAAATTCCGCTCGCGAAATGGATTTATCGTCGTAATCGACGATAACCAGACTGGGCTGCCAGCTTTCCATCAGGTCGAGGGTTTCGGAAGTCGTCGTGGTCGCACGTACCCTGGCAGATTCCCCATACCGCCCAAGGACCATTTTTTCCAATCCCTTTAGAAACAGCGGGTTGGCTGATGCAATTAAGATTTTATTTTCGGGTGAAGGGGTCGAATTGGTCATGGATCGTTCCCAACGAATAAAAATTAGAACCTGTGCATGTTTCTCACAGGTTCTAATTTACACTTTTTATGTCCAATTTACCTCCACCCACACCCCTGTCGAATAGGTTAAATCGAGATTAACGAGCGGGTGATTTCCTAATCACCCGCTATTCATGGGCGTACATCCATCTGTTGCAGACACGGGGTCTGGGCGAGGTGGAAACCGGCTCGTGCATGGATCGACCCCTACGAAATATTTATGCTTTTTGGATCAGACCCATTTGAATGGCTTTGCTAACCGCTTCCGTGCGATTTGAGGCTTCCAATTTTTCTAAAATGTGCCGCACGTGGGTTTTGACCGTATTCTCGGAGATAAACAGGTTGGTGGCGATCTGGCTGGTAGTCTGGCCGTCTGCAAGGCAGGCCAATACCTCTAACTCGCGGTCCGAGAGCGGTGGCTGATTGGTGATCTCGGATTGGCGCGCCAGGGCACGCATCACCGGCCCGGTCACCTCAGGCGAAAGGGCTCCTTCGCCCCCGGCGACTCTTAATATAGACTTGCGCAAGTCATCCGGCTCGGTATTTTTGAGCAGATAGCCGTCAGCGCCCATGCGAATGGCGCCCATCAAATCTTCCTCGTGCTGCGAGATGGTTAACATCAGAATGTGTAGCGGCAAACGCAGCTTACGCAGCGCCTCGACAGTCTGAATGCCGTCCATTTCAGGCATATTGACATCCAGCAGCACCACATCAGGTTCGCTGCTCTGAATCATCGAGAGCGCTTCGCGGCCATTACTGGCTTCACCAACCACCCGAAATTCGGGCATGTCGCTTAGCAGGCCGACCAGGCCGCGACGAAATAAAGCGTGATCATCAACTACGGCCAGGCGGAGCGGCGTGCTTCTCATGCTAGAGTCTCCTGTGTATGAATAGGTACTTCGATATGGATGATCGTCCCGCGGCCCGATTGGCTGGTAATTTGAAATTCCGCACCAATAAGCTCAGCGCGCTCGCGCATCCCGCGCAGCCCATGACGTGACATTTCCGGCACATCCTCGGCTGAAAAACCGACACCGTCATCACTGAGGTCGATTACGAGTTCGTCATTCCATTCACGTACAGTGATCCATACAGTGGATGCCTGGGCGTGTTTGCGAACGTTGCTGAGAGCTTCCTGAATAATTCGCACCAGCTGCGCTTGAATTTCAGGGCTGACATGCGGCAGCGTTGCAGGCAGTGCGGTTACTACTTTCAAACCGCTGGACACCTCAAAGCTGCGCGAAATCTGACCCAACCACGAAACCATATTGTGCTGAGGTGCAAACCGCAGGTTATCAATGGCCTGACGGGTCTCCAAATAAGCCTCCGAGAGGGCTTCGTGGCTTTGCTGTAAGTTTTGCGCCAGACGCGCCAAATCGCCCTGAGCCAGCTGTGTCTGCATTTGAGCGGAGGTGAGCTTGAGGTATGCCAGAGTTTGCGCCAAACTGTCATGAATTTCACGCGCCAAACGCACCCGCTCCTGGATCACCGTGCGATATTCGGATTCAAGTTGGCGGCGTTCGTTTTCCACCAGCAAAGCCGCCTGAGTGGTGACCGTCTCGATCAAAGCAGCTTGACGCGGCTGGAGCGGCGCCATGCGCGCTCCAGTCATAAGAACGGCCCCAATGACCGTGCCTTCCGGGAGGCAGAAGGGGAGAACCATCATCGCGGATCCATCGTCTCTAGCATGCATCTGAATCGAACTATTGACAGCGCAACCCATGTTGGACATTTGATTGAGTATGCCATCCGCCTCAACAGATTCCAGCCAGGGATCAGAGCCGCTCGATAGTTCAAAACCGGCAAACCGAGGTTCAGCCGGCCGGAACATTGCTCGGGTACTTTTGAAATCCAGCACATCACGCAGACCGTCAATCAGGTTGCTCACGATAGTGCTTAGATCTTCCTGCTGGCTATTTGCCAACTGCAGTTGGCGCAAAGTGACCAGCTCCTGATTGCGCAGACGGGTCATTTCCAGCGCCAGAGCCATTTCATTGAGCAGCATCACCAGGTAAGCATGCACATCCGGTTCGATTTCACGATCAGCCGGCAGGTAAAGGTTGACCACCCCCACCGGGTGTGCATTACGCATCAACGGCAAGCAGTAAATCCGAACAACGTCGGTAAAAGGCGATTCCAGCAGCGGGCAGCCGGCGGAGACTTCGCTGTGCATCCGGGTGCATATCTCGCAGCGCTGGCGGATGCCCGGAGTTGCAAGGTGATCCGACCAGGCTTGCAGTCCAGGTGTAGGTTGAGAACCATACACATAGGTTTGCAGCGGCTGTCCCCATTCGTCGTAGGGGACAAAAGACCCTCCGCTGCAGCCCACCACACCGGTGATAATTTCCAGCGCTTTTTCGACCAGTTCATTTTCGCTCTGGGTACTGATCAGCAGTTGATTGAGCTGCACCATGCCGTTCAGTCGGCGTTGCAGCGACTCACGTTCGGCCAGATTTTGCGCCCTCAGCAGGCGGGACCTTTGCTGCTCAATCCGATTTCGGAACCACAGGCCAGCTAAGACTGTCAAACTGGCAGCCAAAACCGCGGCTATCCCCCAGTAGGCTAGCTGCACCCCGGTCGCAAATTCAGTTCCCCCTGCCAGATTCCAGACGAGCGCTTCCATCCCCGCAACAGCCACCAGTACGATCACTGAAATAATAAGCAGCTGTCCTGGAGCCTCGCCAAATGGGTGTTTCATGCATCAATTTTACCAGAAACAACCCTTGCCTGGCTGTTCTTGACCGTCAAGCCTTACAGACAAGACCGCTTTGAACGGCGGTAAAACTCAAAAATATAAAAACTGGCAAAGCAGTTGGTTGCTGCTTTGCCAGTTTTCTATGGATTGATAAGGAATCAGTTGAGTATTACTTGCCCAGTGTGCGGATGAATGTCACCAGCTGCCAGACCTGGTCTTCGGTCAAAATGCCCTTCTGTGCAGGCATGGATGAATTAAACGGCGCCATCGCACCGCCGTCCATGATGCGCCAGAAGAGGAAGTCATCCTCGAATTCGCTGGCGGTAGTAGCCAGGTCAGCTGGTTTCGGGTCTAAAGCTGCGGCTGCCGGGCCGTCGCCGAGTCCCGTTGCGCCGTGGCAAGATGAGCAGCGTTCCGCAAATAATGCACCGCCTGCGGTAGCAGCTTCAGCCTGATTGCTAAACGGGTTGGTTTTGCCCGCATATTCAGCCGGCGGTTCCGGTTCAGTTTCGGCAGGGGCACCGCCGCCGCATGCAGCCAAAATAACCGTGCTTAACACCAGCACCGCTACCAGGATGAAAAGTTTACGCTTCATTTTTGTCCTCCATGATGTGATTGTTACATTAGAAAAACATTAATTTATTATAACGATGTTTATGGATAAATGGTAGGGTAATCCTATATGAACATTATCAAATATATAGGAATAATTACATCCCCATATGTTAACAATGTCACTTACGATAATTTTTCTTTTCTATTATCCTTTAAGTAATCTTTACTTTAGAGGTGAACAATGTTCCGAATAAGCCGCCGTCTTGACTATGGGTTACAACTGATGATCGCCCTCGCTGCCAGCGATGGGGATCGACCGGTCCCCAGCGCTCGCCTGTCCGAGCAATTGAGTATCCCCCTTCCCTTCCTTCACCAGATTGCCCACACTTTGATGCAATCCGGCCTGATCAAAGCCTCTCCCGGTCCCCGGGGCGGGCTGCGCCTGAACTCCCCGGCAGACACCATTACTGTCCTCAAAATCGCCGAGGTTCTAGAAGGCCCAATCAACATCACCCCTGGTGTTGAAGTCAATGACACCAACTGCGTTCGGCAGGAAAGCTGCGCAACTCAGTCGATGTGGGATGATCTCCAGGGAAAAATCATCAATTACATGGTGACCCACACGCTGGATGTCCTGGTGAAACAATCGGTTCAGTTAGAGAACTTCGTCGTTCCTGCTGCTGAAACCAAGCGAGACAAAACCCCTGTTTCCGCCGACTAATTTTAATAGCTGACAGCATATGATCAGACCGGATCCACAACCCATCCGGTCTGGTCCAATATGCAGTTTTACAGTCAATTCTTTAGCGCTGCCAATACGTCGGCAGAGTGACCGTCTGGTTTAACATTGGGGAAAATCTTCTTTAGCATACCGTGTTCATCAATCAGGAAGGTGGTACGAAGAACTCCTTCGTATTCACGTCCCATAAATTTTTTATTACCCCAAACGCCGTAAAGATCGCAAACCTGGTGCCCTTCATCGGCAAGTAATGTAAAAGGCAGGTTGTACTTGGCCTTGAATTTGGCATGCAACTTGGGCGAATCCGGGCTAACGCCCAGGATAACCACTCCGGCTTGTTCATAAACGCCGTAGTCATCGCGGAAGCTGCAGGCTTCTTTGGTGCAACCCGGTGTGTCGTCCTTGGGATAAAAGTAAAGCACCACCGGTTTGCCCAGGTAATCAGTTAGTGAACGGGGCTCTCCAGTTTCATCCAACAGTTTAAAAACCGGCGCGGGTGAATTTTCTGCAACCATGTTGTTGCCTCCTTGGCGTCTAAGCATCGATTTCTGCGATCAGGGTCCCCATGCGGGAAATATCATAACCGGGAAGAGCAGCCACGTCTTGTTTGAATTCCTGATTGTCCATGACTTCAAACAAGGGAGATAGAAGCGGGCTGGCGGCAAATTCAGCCGGGATGATCAGGTCATATTGCTCATGGAACAGCGGGATGAAGTCCAAACCGAGCGCCTGGGCGGCTGCCGGGATGCCCAGGCCGCAATCGGCCCGTCCAGATGCCACTGCAGCTGCCACAGCCAGGTGCGTAAATTCCTCCATAGCATAACCGTGCACCTGTTCGGGTGTTACCCCTAATTTTTCCAGCTGGTAATCCAGCAGGACACGGGTGCCAGCCCCGCGTTGGCGGTTGACATAAGCAATATCCGACCGTGTCAGGTCAGCCAACCCCGCTATCCCCAGCGGATTACCGTGGGCGACCATCAGACCTTGTTCGCGCCCGACCCAGGCGTAAATGTTGATTTTGATCCCGGGTAGATACTGGCGCACAGCTAGCAAGTTGTACTCGCCGCTGGCCGGATCGAGCAGGTGCGAACCTGCCAGGTGAGCTTCCTTACGGCGCAGCGCCACCAACCCGCCCAGGCTGCCGACATTGGCAGAGACCAGCCGGCGACCCCGCTTAGCCAGGTATTGCGCCAGCACGTCCAGCGTCACATCATGCGAGCCGATGGAGAAAATGGTCTGCTCCAGTTCTGCCGGCGTATGATACAACCTGACACGTACTTTCGTGCCAGCCTCGACACCTTGAGTGCCGCGCGGCAGGATGGTAAGACCGTCTGCACGAACCAGCGAAGTGATGACCCCGGCTCCGCGCGCCAGCGGGGCCGCCAACATTCGGTCGCCAACCCGGCCAACCACCACCCGAATATAATCGTCATCCCCAGCCGGAGAAGTGATTTTGCGAGTGATCGCCGCTTCGATTTCGATCGCTTGAGCCGGCGGACGCCCGGTCCAGCATGCCAGCAAAGGTTCGACAAATATTTCACCAGTGAGCGCTGCCGAAACCGGGTATCCTGGCACGCCAATGATCGGGATCATTTTACCGTTGCTGCGTCTCACCATGCCGAGAATCACCGGGTGACCCGGCCGGACGGCCACTCCGTGCACCAAAACCTGACCGAGGGCCGCAATCACCTGGGCTGAAAAATCCTCCGCGCCAGCCGATGAGCCAGCGTTTAACAAAATCAGGTCGTTATACTCGGCTGCCGCCTGCACCTGTGCGCGGATTTTCTCCAAATCATCCGGGATGATGGGAAAACGCTGCGGTTCCCCGCCCCAGTCGCGCACCTGGCCCGCCAGGACCAGCGAGTTGTATTCGATAATATCGCCGCGCCGGACTTCACTGCCCAATACTACCAATTCGCTGCCGGTTGGTAGAATTGCCACTTTAGGTTTTTTGGCTATGCGCAGCGATTTGTGGCCGCTGGCAGCCACCGCCCCCAGGTCAACCGGCCGCAACACGTGGCCGGTTGGCAGAATCAATTGGGTTGCGACGATGTCCTCCCCCATGGGGCGCACATGACTCCAGGGCGGCAGCGCAGCGCGCAGGCGGATTTGTCCCGGTTTCCGGGCATCCGAAGCAGGCGTTCCGTTCAGGTTAAGCGGTTCCACATTCTCAATCGGGATAACGCAATTCGCCCACGCCGGCAATGGATCGCCGGTATCCACATAGGCTGCCTGTTCACCTACCGCCAGAATTACCGGGGCAGTCGGCATGGCATTGAGAATGTCCTCGGAACGCAAGGCGAACCCGTCCATCGCCGCCGAGTGATAGTTGGGCGAGGAAGTCAGCGCCCAGACAGGCGCAGTCGTCACCCGCCCGACCAGGCTCTCCTCCAGCTCAGCTTCTTCCGACCCCAGCACCCCGTTCAACCCGGCAGTTTCGAGCGCCTGCTCGAAACGCTGCCAGGCCTGGTCCAATGGAATGTCATGCAGATAGTAGCTATCGGATTGCGCCATTCAATGCTCCACAAAATCGGATCAGAGGTACTCTACCTCCACGATCATGCCTGCGCCTAACCCGGTGGCATCCGCCGGGATGCGCACCAGTCCATCGGCTCGCGCCAACATGAAGATCAGATTGCTCTTATAGAAAATCGGATCGGCAGCCAGGCCATCCGCCGTGGAAATCAACCTTACCGGAATGTAGTCCTCGCGACCGGCCTGCGAGGCTAAATTGACGGTCAACCGGGCCTGGGCGGACCGTCGCGCACCTCCAACGGTCAGCCCGGATAACTTCTCAATCACCGGTATTAAAAAAATTCGCGCAATGACCAACGCTGACACCGGGTTGCCCGGCAACCCGATCACGGCTTTGCCATCGCATACCGCCAGGATGGTTGGCTTGCCTGGCTTTACATTGACACCGTGAACCAGCACACCCGGCTGCCCCATACGGTTGACTATAGCAGCCGTCAAATCGCGGGTGCTGGCAGACGAACCTGCAGTTACCACTACCAGATCGCATTCTGCCAATGCACTTTGTAAAGCGGCCTCCAGAGCGGCCGCCTGGTCACCGACGATGCCGTAGCGCACGGGTTCGGCACCTGCCTGAGTAACCAGCGCACTCAGCGAGTAGCTATTGATATCCCGAACCTGCCCGGGTTGAGCCGCTTGATTCGGCGGAACCACCTCGTCACCGCTGGAGATGATCCCAACCCGAGGCTGACGAACGACTTCAACCTCTGTAAGACCCAGGGCCATCAAGCCGCCAATTTCAGCCGGGCGCAACCGTGCTCCAGCAGGCAGCACCTCCTGACCGACGACTACATCTTCGCCAGCCTTCAGAATATTCTCACCCGCACCCACCGCGCGCAGAACTTCCAACTCCCCCGGGCGTGACTCCTGTGTGTATTCCATCATAAGCACCGCATCAGCGCCTTGCGGAAGCATACCGCCGGTATGGATGCTGGCTGCCGTCCCGGGCGGCAAAGCGAACGCCGGAGCGGCTCCCATGGGCACTTCACCTGCCAACGGCAGGTAAGCAGGCAGTGCCTCAGTGGCGCCGTAGGTATCGGCAGCGCGCAGGGCATAGCCGTCCACAGTGCTGCGGGCAAAAGCCGGCAAGGGCTCGTGCGCCAGTACCGGGTCGTTGATCACCCGTCCGAGCGCAAAAATCGTATCGATTTTTTCAGTTGAAAGTATTGCTTGTGGCAGGGAAGCGAACATTTTCTCCAGTGCGGCTGCCGGGGGAAGCAGTTCCAGGAATTCAGGCATGCATCATCCCACCCACAGGGTAAAGGCCTGCAAATAGAGTGTGATAGCAAAGGTTGCAATGGCGGTAATGCGCAGTAGCTTCCAACGAGTTTTAGCTCCATTGCTAATTTGCCAGATCTGCCAGAATTGGAACAGGCCAATCGGCAGTGTCAATAAGCGCGGCCAGGTCAGCGCCCAGGCCATCCCCCGCAGCATACCGATGCCGATCAACAAATAAGCAGCTAGAATCAGCAAGTTATGCAGAAACATACCGCGCTGCCACCCCAGCCGGATCATCAAGTTTTGCTTGCCGGCTTTGATATCGGCATAATACGATTCAAGCGAGAGCGCCAGCACCATAGCCAAATAGAGGGCGGTCAACGGGAAGGTCAGTATCCCCAATAGACTGATCATTTCGCCGGCTTGCAACAGGTAGCCAAGTGCTGGCACAAGATTGGTCAACAGGACCGCCATCACCAATTCACCGTAACCGGAATAAACCAACCGGAATGGCGGCACGGCATAAGCAAATGAAAACACAAACGCCAGACCAAGTACCAGCAGGACTGCAGGAGTGATGGCGCCAGCGGCAATTAATAAAACCGTAATCATCGCACCGGCGGTCAGGGTGGTGACTGCCAGCAGCAACAACGTGCCGCGCGACAGAGTGGTTCCATCGTCATTCGGAACTCCCCCGTTGGATGATCTGGTCAGCCTGGGAAATTGTAAACGGGTGTAGTAGGTCGTCAGGTAGGAACCACTAAGCTGCAGCAGGATGACCATGGCTAATCCCAGCCAGAAATTTCGCCAGTTGAACAAGTCGCCGCGAAAGATGACAATACCCGCCCCCAGAACATATAAAAATGCACCGGTCAACAAAGACGGCCAAGATGAAATGCGAACAAAATCAGCCAATGGGGTTCGATCCGAGGAGCGCATTAAGGATTCTCGCTGCTATATGAGTTGGTAACCGCCGTCAACAACCAAGGTTTCACCTGTGATGTAGCGGTTCTTGATCAGGAAAATCACCGCCTGGACGACATCATGCGGCGTCCCCTGGCGTTTAACCGGTGACCGCTGCACCAAACGCTGCCAGTCATCGGCCGAAGTACCATCGGATGGCAGGATTAAGCCCGGCGCCACCGCGTTGACGCTTATTTTTGGTGCCAGTGACCGCGCCAGTAACCGAGTAAGGACCTCCAATCCGGCCTTGCTGATGGTGTAAGTCGGGAAACCCGTCCAGGTTTTACGCGCGCCGCTGTCGGACAGGTTAATAATAGCCCCATCACGCCCCTGCATCAATTCTGCGGCAGCCTGGGCACACAACCAGGGTGCGCGTAGATTCAATGCCAGGGTATCATCCCATTCGGTAACCTGCATTGTGCGCAGGTCGCCGTGCGGCATAACCGAGGCCGAATTGACCAGGACGGTCATGGGCTGCGGCAATGTGGAGATTCGCGCAAAGCACGCTTTGATCTGGTCGGGTTCGCGCAGGTCAGCCTGGATTAAATAAACCGGGACGCCAAGCTTATCGATCTCACGGGCGGTTTTTTCGGCCTCGCCCGCCGAAGAATGATAATGCAGCGCGACTGCATACCCCTCCCGTGCCAGCGCAAGGGCAATTTCGCGCCCCAGGCGCACTGCCCCGCCAGTGACCAGGGCTAGTTCGTTTCGGAAGGTTTCGGCCAACGGGTCCAATCCTTTACTTCTGGAAAAAGCTAGAGATAAAAAACCAGACATTGGCCGGGCGTTCCGCCAGACGGCGCATAAAATAAGGGTACCAGTGGGTGCCATAGGGCACGTAAACACGCACCGGATAACCGGCTGTCACCAGTTCTTGTTGCAAATCGCGCCGGATGCCATAAAGAAGCTGAAATTCAACTGCCCGGTCTGGCAGCCCGAGCATTGTCACCGCTTGGCGGGCGTATTTAAGTCGCATCGGGTCATGGCTGCCGACCGCGGTCAGCGGCGGGAAAAGTCCATCGGGGCTTCCGCTTGAAACGCCGGATGCTTGTTCGGCTGTTAGCAAAATATCGACCAACTTATCGAAAGCCGCATCGACGTCCGCCTTTTTGGGATAAGCCACCGAAGCCGACTCCTGATAAGCGCCCTTGACCAGCCGCACGCGGATGCCAGCCTGCGCCAGGCTGCGCGTATCTTCGAGACTGCGGTAAAGGTAAGATTGAATGACCGTGCCAACGTTTTCATAACCTGCCAACCGCGCCCGGTACACCAGTTCGAGTGTGCGGTCAGTCAGGCTGGAGTCTTCCATATCGACTCGCACGAAATTTTCAACCTGCCGCGCCCGCTCGAGGATCGTTACAAGATGAGTAAAAGCCAGGTCAGGGTCCAACACCAGGCCCAGTTGCGATAGTTTGATGGAAACATTCGAGCGCAAACCAGCCGCGTGGATGGCGTCCAACACTTCCAGAATGTCAGCGGTCGATTGCTGCGCCGCTTCCCGGGACTCGGTGTTTTCTCCCAGGTGATCCAACGTCGCCAGGATCCCATCTCCGTTGAGCTGCGCGACTGCCCGGAGGGCGTCTTCCACCGTCTCCCCGGCAATAAACCGCGAAGCCATTTTCCAGGCAAATTTCCAATTTGTTATGAATCGTTGCGCCCAACGGGCTTTGGAAAGAGAAATAAATAACGCTCGCAGCATTGAACCTCGATATTTGGCTGGAAATCGTCCGAAATACTACCTAATTCTAACATAACGCCTGACCCAAGCAGTTGACAGAGATGTGGTAACCCTCATTCGGAAGATATCCTTCAATTTCCGGGAAGAATTGGGTAAAATGATTCCAGCACTCCCCTGACGAATGCCTCGTCAGGTCGAAAAAAGGTCGAAAAAAGTATCCACGAGGAACAAAATGGCTGCATTTAAACTCCCCCTATCCTATTCGCCAACCGTCGCCCGTGCTCGCACTACGGGGTCCCCGCTGGTAGCGCTCGAATCCACCGTCATCACGCATGGACTGCCCTATCCCGAGAACTTGAATTTAGCGCGCGATATGGAAGCAAACGTGAAGGCGGAGGGAGCGATTCCTGCCACCATCGCCATCCTGAACGGCAAAATACAGGTGGGCCTCACCGGCAGCCAATTGGAAACGATCGCCACCGTAAAAGATGCCATCAAGGTCAGCCGCCGGGATTTTGGATTGGTGCTGGCACGCGGTGTGCCGGGTGGTACGACGGTTGCCGGTACCCTGCACGCTGCTCACCTGGCAGGTATTCAAGTGTTTGCCACCGGGGGGATTGGCGGCGTTCACCGCAACGCCCCGTTTGATGTTTCCGCTGACCTGGTCGAACTCGGCCGCACCCCATTGGTGGTGGTATGTGCCGGCGCCAAGTCGATTCTTGACCTGTCCGCTACGCTGGAAGTCCTGGAGACCCAGGGGGTGATGGTCATTGGCTATCAGACGGATGAATTTCCGGCATTTTTCTCGCGTTCCAGCGGGTTGCGGCTCAATGCACGCAGTGACAGCCCGCAAGAAATTGCAGCCATCGCGAAAGCCCACTGGCAGGCAGGGGTCAACAGCGCAGTGCTGGTGGCCAACCCACCTCCGGCTGAAAGCGCTCTACCTTATGATGAAATTGAAGCCGTCATCCTGACTGCGCTCAAAGATGCTGAAACCCAGGGAATTCACGGCTCAGCGACGACGCCTTTCTTGCTCTCGCGCATGAATCAGTTGTCGGGCGGGAAGAGCATGCAGGCTAACCTGGCGCTGCTTCGCTCAAATGCCCGGCTGGCTGCTCAAATTGCCGTGGCATTGGCATCACCCGAAAACCAGGTCACCATTTAGCACTTTCCCCGAATATCGATCAGGGCGTAATCATTCTCCAACGGCTAATAAGTTGCGGTCGGAGCGCGAGTGGCGGATGGTTTGGGCGTTGGCGTGGCTGTGCGGGTCTGAGTCACCGTCGGTGTGGGGGTAATCGTCGGACGCAGCGTGGCGGTACCAGTGGGTGTAATCGTCCAGGTGGCGGTTGGCGTGCGGGTCGCAGTCGCAGTCGGCAGCGGTGTCGGCGGGCTGCCGCTTATATTAAAGCGCCCAGAACTTTTCCACTCGGTGCCAACAAATATCTGTACCTCATACTCACCCGCTAGCCATTCATCCGAGGATGGTTCGCATTCAGTGTAACCATAGCCGCCTGAACCACCATCCCACGGTTTGGATTCAAAGCATAGCAATTTCTGGTCTGCCAGGCGGTACCACAGTGCCGCCCAGTGCGAACCAGGTACCATCTGATCGTAGCTGAAAGTGCCATATAGCTTGGTAACCGGGTTAGCAAACTCGGATTGCGGATCGACCGGCTGGAAATTATCGTCAATTTCGCGGGCAATCAAGACTACGCTGAACACCGCCTCCGGATTGGGTGTAATGGTGGTAAGAATGCCTGAGCGGATGCTGTCGGGCAGCGCCGGGGTAAAGGTGATCGAAGGGGTATTTGTAATGGTTGGAGTAAGGGAAATCGTCGGTGTGAGGGTAATCGTTGGCGTCAAGGTGACTGTTGGCGTCAGGGTGATGGTTGGTGAGGGCGGGAAAAAGCGGTAGGCAACCGGTTCAGCGTACCGGTTGAGCATATAAGCAAAGCCAGCCAGGATCACCGCGCCAAAAATCGTCCGCCACCCGCGCGAGACCATCTCACGGCGTTTGCGAAAATACAAAAGACGCTGTCCTGAGCGGATGGTGCGAATACCAACAAAAATGCTCAGGACCACTCCCAGGAGAATCAAGACAAACAGTGTTTGTACTGCGGTGCGTATATCTAGATTCATCATCACTCAATGGTACTCGTGCTGATGTGATTATAGCATGTTCATTATGGGTCAACCTCCGTCAGATTTTCATGCCACCGTTATGGACGCAGAGTTTCACTGGCTGAAAACAAACCTTTCGTCCAACTTTGCAAGCGCCTTGCGAAACAGACGATCTTATTGCGTATATTTTTTTTCAAGGGTAAAATCCTTTTATATGGCGCTCACACCGGGGACTATTCTCAACAATCGATACCGAATTGTTTCCATCCTCGGGCAGGGGGGGATGGGGTCTGTATATCAGGCCTGGGATGAGAATTTAGGCATCTCGGTCGCGGTCAAGGAAAACCAATTTCTGACCGACGAGTATGCGCGTCAGTTCCAACGTGAGGCCAACATTTTGGCCAGTTTGCGGCACCCTAGCTTGCCACGGGTAGGCGATTATTTCACCGTGCCTAATCAGGGTCAATACCTGATTATGGATTTCATTGAGGGCGAGGATCTGCGCGAGCGAATCGAGCGCAACACCACCATCCCCGGTGAGGAAGTCATATTGATCGGGGCAGCCATTTGCGACGCCTTAAATTACCTGCATCACCGCTACCCGCCTATCATCCACCGTGATATAAAACCCGGCAACATCAAAATCACTCCCGAGGGGCAGGTATCGCTGGTAGATTTTGGCCTGGCCAAACTGATGATCGGGACGCAGCAAACCACGACCGGCGCCCGCGCGATGACCCCCGGCTATTCGCCACCCGAGCAATACGGCACTGCCCCCACCGACTCGCGCACCGACATATATTCCCTGGGAGCCACCCTCTATGCCTCCCTGACCGGCGCGATCCCAGAGGATGGTCTGGCACGCGCTACCGGGAAAGCTGATCTAACCCCGGTACGGGCATTAATGCCAAAAGCTAATCGCAAATTAGCCGCCTCCATTGAGAAAGCCCTGGAAGTTGACCCGGAAGACCGTTACCAGACGGCGATGGAGTTCCGCAAAGCGCTGCTGGAAGCCGGAAATATGGAACGGCTGCCAGAAAGGCAATCACTGGTGCCGCCGCCGCCTTATTCACCGCCGCCTGAAGAACTGGAACCGGCGGGGGATACCAAAGCCTTCGCAAACAATTCCGGTGGTGAAGATCCAATGGTGGCGCGGCGCTTGTCTCTGCCTGTCTCCCGCCGTAAACGGTCGCGCAAAATGGTACCCATTTCGCTGGTTATCGTCGGAGCGCTGGCGCTCATCGTCATTTTGCAGCCTGGAATCCCGCAAACGGTGCTCGGTTGGATTATGCCTTCACCGACGGTCACACTGCCCGCTGCGAATCCAAATGAGATGCCCTCGGACAGCACACAAACCGAAACCCCAGCGGTGACCCTGGATGATCCATCGCCCACCGACTCACTGACGAACGGCGAATCGGAAACCCCAGTTCCGGCTGAGACCATTGCTTCGACCGTTACCCCGACGGCCACCCCCACAAAAGTGGGCGGTAGCGCCGGTCAAATTGCTTTTTCCTCAAACCGCACCGGCAGTATGCAGGTGTGGATGATGAACACCGACGGTAGTCAGCAGCACTCGTTAACCAACCTGCCAGACGGAGCCTGCAAGCCTGCCTGGTCACCAGATGGAGCCAAACTGGCCTTTGTTTCACCCTGCAAAGAACGCAAAGACCGCTATGACGGGTCGAAAATCTTCATATTGGATATGACGAACCAATCCACTCCATACCCACTACCCGTCCCACCCAGTCCAGCTGAAGATTATGACCCAACCTGGTCGCCAGACGGTGTTAAAATCGCCTTTACCTCCACCCGCGCCGGAAACCCGGATATATTTGTGTTCAACTTGAGCGATCAGTCGTTGATGCAGCTGACCAATAACCGCGCCCCGGAAAAGTATCCGGCCTGGTCTCCCAGCGGTACTCAGATTGCGTTTGTCCGGGATTATTCCTACTCGCAGCTTTGGATCATGTCGGACACCGGTCAGTATCAATCCCGCTTTGCAGTTAGCGGTGAAATCAACGATATGTGGCCCAACTGGTCTCCCGACGGGAATTATCTCCTGTTTTCCCAGCTCAACACGGCAAATGTGCCCTGGCTGGTTTCATTGCGATACGAAGACCGCAATACAACCAATTCAACCCGAGTTCCCCCACGTGGTCAACCCGACGTTGGCCCGGTCGCACAGGCCGACATTTCCCCGGACGGCAACTGGATTGCTTATGAAAGTTGGCCGGACGGTAACAACCATGACATTTATCTGATGACGATTAATGGGTCCAGCAAAATGCGGTTGACCACCGATAAAGATTTCGATTTTGGCCCTGCCTGGCGTCCTGTCCCTAAGTCCTGACGCCTGAGAGCAATGTCAATCGCCGCTGTATAACATGCGAGCGTAAGGCTCGGCAAATAACGCCGGGGTGCCGCCGGTATGCCAGAAAAGCACCCGGTCAGTCGGTTTGAAAAAACCCTTGCGAATAAGATCGATCATGCCAGCCGCAGCTCGTCCGGTATAGACCGGGTCGAGCAGCAGGCCTTCCGTGCTGGCAAACAGCTTGATAGCCTCGATCTCGGGTTCTCCCATCACCGCATACCCGCCGCCCAGGTAATCGTCATTAACCAACACTTCAGCGGCCACCAGCTTGACTGATTCGCCCAGGCGGTCAGCAGCTTCGCTAGCCAGCCGGGCCACCTCCACTTGCAATTCCGCGGCTGGATGGTCGATGCTGATGCCAAGCACCTTGCCGCGCCAATTCGCCAACTTCGCGCCCAGCGCCAACCCGGCCTGAGTGCCGGCAGACGAAGACGCCACAATAATCCAGTCCACGTCCACCTGCTGGGCAACAAATTCCTGGAAAGCAGTGACATACCCTAACACACCGGTCGGGTTCGAGGCGCCTAGAGGAATTAGGAACGGGCGGTCCCCTTCCTCCCAGGCAACATCGAAAGCGTATGTCAGCATCTTGTCGCGTTCCTCCCGCGTGGTCCAAACCAGTTTTGCTCCAAACAGGGTGTCCAGCAGGACGTTTCCGTTGGGGTTGTACGCCGGTTCACCGGAAAGCACCAGGATGCAGCGCATTCCCAGACGTGCCGCCAGTGCTGCCGTCTGCCGGCAATGATTGGATTGTATGCCGCCGACCGTAACCAGGGTGCGAGCACCACCAGCCTGGGCTTCGGCCAGCACATATTCCAACTTGCGGGTTTTATTGCCGCCAAAGGCCACCCCCGTCTGATCGTCGCGCTTGACAAACAACCGCGGGCCGCCAAGTGCAACTGTAAGGCGCGGCATGGCTTCCAGCGGAGTGGGCAAGTGTGCCAGCAGGATTCTCGGAATCAAAGTGAAACCTCCCGACGGGTCTGATCTTTTCCCCGCCGACGCATGATGTTCAATAGCCGCGGAAGTAAATTGGTGTACACCTGATAAATAAACGGGCGGGCCGGGAAATCCCAGGCGCCGATAAAGCGCACAATCCGTCCCCCCAGCCCTTCCTTGAAGCGGTAGACTCCCCACATTGCGTCGTTTTCATCAAACACATCCGGTGCGCCCCACAGGTCATATTGCATACTGCCGTGTTGCCGGGCGCTGCGCATGGCTTCCCATTGCAGCAGGTAATTAGGCATTTTTTCACGATGGGCTTGCCGTGACATTCCGTAAAGGTACCAGGCGCGGCCGGCAGTGAAGAACAGAATCAGTCCGGCGACCAGTTCACCGTCCACTTCAGCCAGCAGCACTTCAGCCATCCCGGCATCCATAAAATATTTCCAGACACGCAGGTAATATTCTTCCGACCGGATGACAAAACCGTCCCTCACCGAGGTTTCAGCATACATGCGGTAAACCGCCGGCAGGTCATTGACCTCGCCGCGGCGAACCGTGACACCTTTTTTCTCCGCCAGGCGCAAGTTATAGCGCGTTTTTTGCTTCATACGCCCAAGCCAGTCCGCTTCACTGCCACTCAGATCGAGCCAGACGGTATTACGGAATTGAATCTGATCCTGCGAGAAGCGCCAGCCGCGGACGTCAAGGTCTGCCTGAACAACCCGACCGGATTCCAGTTGGATTTCATCGGGTATACCTGGCATTCCGGTTCCAGATAAAACTTCGGGGTCAATCTTGACAAAGATCGCCTTTTCTTTTTTGGCCAGGGCTTGCAGACCGTCTAGAACCAGCCTGCGCTGTTCAGCGTTTTCCCAGTCCAGCAACGGTCCGCGTGGCACATACAACACTTTCAGACGGGGACCGAACGGGGTAAGTCGTAACGACCGCTCCAACACCATGGCAGCCGCCTGTACCTGACCGTTTTCAGCACGCCAAACCTGGGGCAACGGGCGCCAGCCGTACATGGCTTTGAACTGCCCCCACTGCCAGGTCTGCAGAATATGCACACCTGGCAGGGAGGCTATGGTCTCGTTCCAGCCGTTTCGTGTTTCCCGACCTGGCGTCATATACTTTGCCATACCTTTTGCCGTGAGGCCCAATCTTGGATGGCCGGTTCGTGGCCGGCCCCGGTGAGCTGCTCGGGCAGGTCAGTTGGATTGAAATATCCAGCCGCCTCCACCTCGTCATTGACGGAAATGACCCCGCCGGTCACATGGCAGTTGTACACCAGTAAAATACCATTTCCGCGCGGGTCGTCATCAAAATAATACGCTCCTGCCAGGCCGTAAGCATCTGCTTCTAGACCGGTCTCCTCGAACAGCTCGCGTTCGGCTGCCGCGGCTGGATTTTCGTCAACTTCAACATACCCGGCTGGCAGATACCAGAACCCCTGCCAGGGATCACGCCTGCGCCGTAACAACAACAGTCTGCCTTCCTGGACCACCAGAGCTGCCGCGCCCACTTTGAGCTGCGGATAATGCACCCAGCCGCAGGAAGCGCAGACCAGGCGATTTTGGCCGTCCAGGGTTTTCTCCTCTAATTCAGTGCCGCAATGAAAGCAGTATGCCGTTGGCAAGTTTACTCTCCCCCACGCCGGCGGGAATAAAGCTGATAAGCTTTGTAAAGCATCGGTTGGAAAATCTTATCCCAGGATCCGGATGACCGCCGCACCACTCCGCCAAACCCGCGTTTGAAACGGTAAACCCCCCACAATCCGTCCTCGCGCCCGGCAAATTGCGCTTCAAGCGCTTCCTCATCGACGTCAGGGATGCCCCACAAGTCATAAACCTGGCAACCGCGGGCTGCTGCCCAGCGCAAGGCCTCAAATTGAACCAGATAGGCCGGCATCCGATTGCGCTCGTCATTGCCGGAGGCGCCGTAAAAATACCAGGCACGTGAGCCCTGGGTAAAAACCATCACACTTGCCAACGGCTTTCCATCATACTCCGCAGTTAGCAGGGTACAGGCGCCTTGCGGAGCAAACAGGTCGTACGCACGCTGATAATACGCCTGACTGTGGACGCCAAACTGGTCCCGGTCACCGGTCTCCTGCATCAGGCGGTAGAAACCGGCCACATCGGCGTTTTCGCTGACAACCACTTCTTTTTTCTCTGCCAGCCGCACATTATAGCGGGTTTTTGGCTTCATCCGCGCCAGCCAATCCTCCGGGTTGCCGTCCAGACTGACCTCCACCGTCCGCCGCGGTTGAATCGGGTCAGCAGGGATAGCGCCGGTCAGACCATCACTTGCACCAAACGGCTGTTCATTCCAGGAGTCCGGCTCAATTTTCAAGAAAATGGCGCGCTGCTGGCGGCAAATCGTCAAAACCTCTGGCCAAAGGGCTTGCCAGCCGCGACCAACCGGTCCTTTGGGAATATACCCGACCGTAAAGCCCAGGGGCAGCTGGCGAAAGAGGATCTGCGCGCCACATGCACCCGCCTGTACCCGGACCGGCCGCCAGCCAAAGCCAGATTTTAATTCCCCCCAGGCTGCGGTTTGCAGTACATGGGCGTCAGGGTGATTGGCTAGGAAGCGCTCCCATTGCGCAATGTCAAGGATAGCCATTAAATAATCGAGGTGATTTCTGTAGGGGGTGTCGCGCGCACGGCTGCACCGGGGATAAACCTGTCCAGCAGGTCTATAATTTCATCCCGTCGGCCGTTGCTTGAGAGCTCAATCAGCTCGTCAACAGCCTGGTTTAAGCGTTCACCCAGTAGCGGTTCGGTGTTATCCAGCCGAAATATATCCGGGTGCTCAGTGGATTTGAACTGGAAACCCTCATCCCACAAATCTTCAGCTAATTTTTCACCCGGGCGTACCCCGGTATACACAATCTCAATGTCACGACCCGGCTCGAGTCCGGAAAGCCGAATCAAATCTTCAGCCAGGTCAAGAATGCGCACTTGCTGTCCCATATTCAACACGAACGTCTCACCGCCAAGGCCCATCCCGCCCGCCTGCAGGACCAAATAGACCGCTTCCGGAATGGTCATGAAATAACGCTTCATATCTGGATGGGTGATCGTCACTGGCCCGCCGCGTGCAATTTGCCGGTTGAAAATCGGCACTACACTGCCGCGGCTGCCAAGCACATTCCCAAATCGCACCACTGAAAATGGCTGGTTCGTCCGGCGCCCGGCCTCGAGAACAATCATTTCAGCGATTCGTTTGGTAGCGCCCATGATATTGACCGGGCGAATGGCTTTATCGCTGGAGATCATCACCAGGCGTTCCACCCCATGCTGGAGCGCGACCTCGACCAGGTTTTTAGTCCCCTGAATATTATTGGTAACCGCCTCCTCGACATTCACTTCCATCAAAGAGACGTGTTTATGGGCGGCAGTGTGGTATACCACCTGGGGGCGGTATTGTGCAAAAACATTGTTCAAACGCATCGAGTCGCGAATGTCAGCGATTACCGGGTGGATAAGCAAAGAAGGCAAAGTCTCTTTTAGCTCCAACAATGCGTCAAAGATGCTGTTTTCGCCGTGCCCCAACATGATCAGTTCTTCCGGACCCCATCGGGCAATCTGACGGCATAATTCGCGGCCGATCGACCCGCCTGCGCCGGTCACCAGAACCACTTTGCCGGTCAGGCCGGAGCCGACCTTCTCATCGCGGATGCGTGTCGGCTGGCGGCGCAGCAAGTCCGAGATGTCCACTTCGCGCAAACGGCTGACGCTTACTTTGCCGCCCAACAACTCATAAATACCGGGCATGGTGCGGAAGGGAATACCCTTCAAGCGTGCGATGTCCGCCACTGTGCGCACTACGCGTCCTGGCGCGCTCGGGATGGCAATGATCACCTCGTTGACCCGCAGCCGGTCAAGCACTCGATCCAGGTCGGTAATCTTTCCAACGATGGGTACCCCATGAATTTGCTGGCGTTGTTTGGTGGGGTTATCATCCAGGAAACCAACCGGAATTAAATTGATCTGCGGGTTTTTTTGCAGTTCCCGCACCACCATCGCCCCGGCATCTCCGGCACCGACCACCAGCACTCGTTTTGCCCGTGAAACCGACATCCCGGTCAACTGATTTTGCCGCATTTCGGCGATCAACCGCAGGGTAAACCGCAGTCCGCCAACGGTCACCAACGATAACAGCCAGTCAATCACAAAAACGGACCGAAGATAGGAATCGATTATGTCCAAGGTGTACAAGAGGAGCATTGCCAATGCCAGGATAGCCGATGCAGCCGTGACCGCAGCAGCAACCAGTTTGAGTTCCTGAATACTGGCGTAAAGCCAAAGGCGCCGGTATAGCCCGAAGAAGTAATATACCACCGGCTTGACTACCAGCGCAGCGCCGATCATCCAATAGGTAAATGGCAAGTATTGGAAGAAAAGCGGGCCAAGCTCGAAGCGCAGGACGAATGTGCCCAGCACGGCGATGGGTATCAGGATCAGGTCGCCGAAGAGGATATAGCGGTTTCGAATGTTGAATTTTCCGCGCATGGATTAGCGACCTCTATAGCCGATCACGGTCCCCACCGTCCGGATCATAATATTAATATCGAGAATTAAATTGCGGTGTTTGATGTAATACAGATCATACTCGAGCTTGACACCATTGGTCTCATAGTCGTTGGCATAACCATAATTGACCTGCGCCCAACCGGTCAGTCCAGGTTTGACAAACAAACGCGCACGGTAAAACGGGATGTGCTCCTGCAGCAGCCCCACCAATTCGGGACGTTCTGCCCGCGGCCCAACCAGGCTCATCTCGCCTTTCAGGATGTTTAAAACCTGCGGCAATTCATCAAAGTGCGTCTTGCGTAAAATTCGGCCGAAGAATGTAGCCCGGATATCATTGTTCGCTGCTGGACGGGCAATACCATCCGCCTCGGCATCCTGAACCATGCTGCGGAACTTGATCATATTGTACAGTCGACCGTTTTTTCCCAAACGGGACTGAAAATAAAAAATAGGCGCCCCGGTTTCCAGCAAAATCGCAATCCCAATAAACGGGAGCAATAAACCCAGAATGATTGTACCGATCAAACCGCCGACAATATCCATCAAACGTTTGGAAAGCTCGTAAAACCCGCCGACATGCGCTTGATCAACAAAGGAACGCAACACCCAATCTGATTTCAACAAAAAGATCGGCACGCGTCCAAGCAGTTCTTCATAGACCATTGGCATCGTGGTCACTTCGATGCCGCGTTCTTCAGCTTCCAGCACCTTTTCGAATACCGCAGAATCCATATCGCCCATAATCGAGAAAATCAGATCGGTCGCCTGGTACTCGCGAACAAGGTCGAATAGTTCCGCGTTCGTTCCAAGGACCTTAAGGCCTGAAATTTCGGTGCCAACCTTATCGGGGTCATCATCCACCAGACCAATGGTATTAAAAGGTGGCGGCCAGATCTCATGGATTATTTTAGCAAGGTGCCCGCCAGACTTTCCAGCACCCACGATGATTACCCGCCGCATAAATTGCGGAGCAGTGAACAGGCCTATAAAGATAAACCGCCAGAGCAAAGTCAGAACATAGACGGACGCGATAAAGAGAATCACACCGCGCCGATTGATCGAACCGGGGGAAGAAATAAGGAAGATGATCAGGTATAAACCAAGGCTGACGCCAGCTGCCAGGCTAATTTCTTTAAAGGATTCGAGCCGAGCGGTCGACCGCCGCAAATCATAGGATTCGATCAAGAAAAGCAGCCAGATCACTGGCATGAAGTAGAACCAGATATCAACTCGTTCCTGTAGGAATTGCCACGAGAATTTCAACCATTCATCGCCCAAGGACCAAAAATACAGGGCAATTAACAGGGCGATGATTGCACAAAAAAGGTCGCCAAAGAAAAGAGTGCCGCGCCGTTCAGCCGGGCGTAATCGCCAGGAAGGTTTACTCAGAGGACCACGAGATTCCATCTTATTCATGATTGCTAATTATCCACCAAAATGAAAGATACTCCACAGGAACCCGCCCCCCCAGGAATAATGCATCGTCGTAATCGCCAGGGGTATCCCCAGCAATAAACGCGAATCCTGGTACCGGCGAGCGTAGGGCAGGGATGCAGCAAACAATAAGGCCAGGTACAACCCAATCCCCAAAGCCAGCATGTTCCTGGCGGTTGCAAACCAGATCGAGAGCACCAAAAGCAATAAGGACCCTAAAACGAAGACCGGGGGGATGGCCTGACGCCAGCGAAGCGTGCCGGGAAAACGCCGCAACATGCGCCATTTCCAGAAACCGTAGCGCCAGTATTGCTTCGCTAGAGCATTCAGGGTCGGGCGGGCGAAATACTGGGTACGAATGGCCGGGTCAAAAAAAATCTTACCACCATTCGCGCGAATGCGCGCGTTGAATTCGTAATCCTCGTTGGCAACGAGCGTCTCATCGTAGTAACCGATGCGGTGAAAAAGGTTGCGGTTGAAGGCGCCAAACGGTACCGTATCGACCTCGCCGGCTATGGTCGAGTAACGGTAGCGGGCGTCACCAACGCCTAGCGGATGCGCTGCAGCGACCGCGATGGATTGGGCCACCCACCCGGGCTTGCCCGGTTGAATGAGCCATAAACCGCCTACATTTTCCCCCCTGCCCGCTTTTAAATGATCAACACTACGCTGGATATAGCTCTCTTCGGGAACAGAATGGGCGTCCAACCGGACGATAAAGTCGCCGCTGGCCGCCTGGATTGCCAGGTTCACCCCGGCCGGGATGATTCGCCGCGGGTTATCCACCAGGCGCACTAAAAGCTCGGGGTGTTCAGCCTGGAATTGTAGGATTTTTTCCCGAGTGCGGTCAGTGGATTGTCCATCAGCCAGAATGATTTCCATTTGCTCCCGCGGATAAGTCTGGCGGTTGACTGCCGCCAGGAGCAGTTCAATGGTCTGTTCTTCATTGTAGCAGGGGATAACAATAGAGACAGTTTCAGGTCCAGTCATCCCAGAACTCCGCCCTGACCAGTCAGAAGGATTAGCTTATGGATCATTATGGAAAAAACATTCAAAAATATAAACAGGATATTTAGTCGTGATGATTTTCGCAGGGGATCAGGGCTATCGCTTCAATTTCAACCTGTGCACCCTTGGGCAATCCCGCCACCTGAACGGCTGAGCGAGCTGGCGGGTTGGCAGCAAAGAACTCACCGTAAACGGCATTCATGCGGGCAAAATCGTTCATATCCTGCAAGAATACAGTCGTCTTTACAACCAGATCCAAAGAGGATCCGGCTTCCTCCAGGATGGCGCGCATATTGGTCAACGCCTGCCGGGTTTCAGCTTCGACCCCGCCCGTCACAATGACACCGGTTTGCGGAACCAACCCAATTTGCCCGGCGGTAAACACAAAATGACTGGCCATGACGCCGACTGAATACGGTCCAATTGCCTTGGGGGCATGGTCGGTTTTTACGATTTCTTTTTCGCGGCAATGATGCACGTTAGTCCTCCTGAATTATGGTTCCCTCATTTTAAGCGAACTAACCGGAAAGGTAAAGCACCCGGACCGATTGGGGTTGACAGCCCGGCGTGGATGCCTTTGAACTTAGTAATGCAAATCCGACGGGTCAGCCGTGATGCGTTTGCGGAAGACCCAGTAACTCCAGCCCTGGTAGATCAACACAATGGGCACGAATATCAATGCCACCGTGGACATGATCCGCAAAGTATTGGGACCGGAGGCGCTGTTGTAGATTGTTAGGCTGAAATTGGGGTCAAGGATCGAAACCAATACCCGCGGATACAGGATCATAAAGCTGGTTGCAGCAGTGAACAAAATTGCCAGGCTATTGATGGCAAACGCCCAGCCGTCCAGTTTTTGATGGATAAACCAGCCGCACACCAAAACCGCAATGACCGCCCCGATCGGAACCGGCCCGGGATTAACCCCAAGTTTCGCCAGAATGTCGGTGAAGAAATAAGTTGCAATGACCGCGGCTATCAAAACCGCTGTGGTGACGACCCAGATACGGCTGGCAGCGTAACGGGCAATCGATTGGATGGGTTCAGCAGCCTTCAATGACAGGAACAGCGCCCCTTGCAGCATGAACCCGGACAGCGTCACCAGCCCGCCCAGCAAAGAATAAACATTGATCAGGTCCCAAAAGCTGCCCACAAAATTCTTGGTGGCATCGATCGGTATGCCGCGGACAAAGTTGGCAAAAGCCACGCCCCATAATAAAGCTGGCAGGAAGCTGCCAATGCAAATCGCCCAATCCCAGAAGGAGCGCCAGCGCGGGCTGTCATCCTTGCTGCGAAACTCGAGCGCCACCCCGCGGACGATCAAGGCCAGCAGCATGATCAACAGCGGCAGGTAAAAACTACTGAATAGGGTGGCGTACCATCCGGGGAAGGCAGCGAACATAGCGCCGCCTGCCGTGATCAACCAGACTTCGTTGCCATCCCAGTGTGGCCCAATGGTGTTGATGATCATACGGCGATGGGTATCGTTTTTACCAAGAAACGGCAGCCAGATGCCAACCCCGAGATCAAAACCTTCCAGGATGAAGTAGCCGATGAACAAGATCCCGATCAGGATAAACCATAATATATTCAGGTCCATTTCAGCTCCTATTCCCAGTAGGTTTGTTCTTCAACGGTGCGTTTGACACCGGCGGGTTCGGCTCCGGCGCGGGCATATTTTGATAGCAGGAAGATATCAGCGCCCATCAGCAGCCCATACACCAGCGTGAAGGAAACCAGACTTGCGATGACCATCCCGGAAGTAATGGATGGTGAAAAAGCGTCGGCTGTGAGCATGTAGTTGTACACCACCCAGGGTTGGCGTCCCATTTCTGTCAATATCCAACCACTGGAATTGGCCAGGTAAGGCAGGAACAAGGCAAACGGAAATACACCCAGCATCCAGGTTTTCGCGGTGACTTGATTGCGCATGGTGCGGTACAGCGCATACGCTGCCAGCAGCAGCATCAACATGCCGACCCCGACCATCACCCGGAAAGCCCAGTAAGTCGTAAAGATCGAGGGGATGTAGTTGCCGGGACCGTGCTGCGCTTCAAATGCCGCTTGCAGCTCGTAGACCCCCTTCACTTCGCCATCCAACCGGTTATACGCCAGCAAACTCAAGGCACGCGGAATGCGAATGCTTACTTTGGGGGTTAATGTTTTTTGGTCAATGATGGTGATCAGTGAGAAAGACGCCGGGTTTTCGGTTTCGAGAAGCCCTTCTGCGGCTGCAATTTTCATCGGCTGCAGTTGAACCATGCGCTGAGCCTGGTTGTGCCCGACCAGCGATACCAGCAAGACCGCTATCGCACCGAAAACAGCCGCAATTTGAAAGGAGCGTTTGAACAGGTCAGATTGATGGCGGCGCAAAATATGATATGCGCTGATTCCAAGGACAAAAAAAGCACCGGTGGTATACCCAGAAAAAATCGTGTGCGGGAATTGCCCCCAGACATACGGGTTCGTCAGCAACGCCCCAAAGTCTTCCAGCACCAGCCGGCCGTTCTCCTCGACGAAACCGACCGGCGATTGCATGAAGGAATTGGCCACTAAAATCCAGAAAGCGGAGAGAGTGGAACCAATTGCCACCAGCCAGATGGCTGCCAGATGCACCCCTTTAGAAAGTTTATCCCACCCGAAAATCCATAACCCCAGGAAAGTCGATTCAAGGAAAAACGCCAGAAGCGCCTCGATCGCCAGGGGTGCGCCGAAAACATCACCAACGTAGCGGGAATACTCCGACCAGTTCATGCCGAATTGAAATTCCTGCACGATACCGGTGACGACACCCATGGCAAAATTGATGACAAACAGGGTGCCCCAAAATTTCGTCATTCGCTTGAACATCTCTTGACCAGTGCGCACATACATCGTTTCCATTAACGCGACCAGGACTGACAGCCCAAGTGTCAGGGGGACAAAAAAGAAATGGTAGATGGAGGTGATAGCGAACTGCCATTGAGAGAGAATTCCGGTAGTCGGATCCATACCTGCTCCTTAGATATCAATGCTGCGCATGCTGCCAGACTGAGCAGACCCTAAACGGGACCGCATCCGACTGGCAACCTACAGGTGGTTCGATGACTGAAAATTTTTCCGGGACGAAATAGTGAAAATGAAAAGACCCCTCGCAGTAAAATTGCAGGACGTCGCAGGTTTCCCCCCTGCCTGTGGCTTTTTCCCCGCCGAGAAGTTCCTTATTTCGAGTTTAGCATGCCTTTACGCCACAGGCAAGGTGAAGTAAAAAGTACTTCCCTGCCCCGGGTGACTTTCCGCCCAGATGGACCCCTGGTGGGCTTCGATGGTGTGGCGGGCGATGGACAATCCCAGCCCGGTACCCCCACCGGAGCGCGATTGGTCGGCCTTGTAAAAGCGTTCGAATATGCGCGACAAATCTTCTGGCTTAATGCCGATCCCAGTGTCGCGTACCGAGAATACCACCTTGTCTCCATCCTGGCGAGCGCTCACAACGATCTGACCGCCGGGCGGGGTGAATTTGATGGCATTGTGCAGCAAGTTCACCAGAACCGCTTCAATCCGGTCAGCGTCAGCCATGACCTCGGGCAGAGATTGGCTGGCATCGACCTGGATATTCAATCCCCCGCGTTCCGCCTGCAACCGCATTCGCTCCACAGCATTGCCCATCATCATCATCGGGTTCACAGAAAGGCGATCGAACGGCACTCGTCCCGACTCGATCCGTGAAAGGTCCAACAGCTCGCGCACCATTTGGGTCAGGTTGTCGATCTCATCTTCCATGCGCTTCAGAAACCGCCTGGCCGCGGGCGGATCTTCCAACGCGCCTTCCTGCAGAGTTTCGGTCAATGCCTTGAGCGAAGCCAACGGCGTGCGCAACTCATGGGATACGTTGCTGACAAAGTCGCGCCGGACTGTTTCCAGGCGGTGGATCCGGGTGAGATTCTGGAATACTAAAAGGGTGCTTCCTGGCAAGCTGGATTCCAATGGTGTCGCAGTCCCCTGCACAAAATTGCGTTCAGGGCTGGTCTCCAAAGTCGATATTTGTTGTTTTCGACTATCGCGAGAAGCCCGCCACAGTTCCACGAACTGGTGCTGGCGCACGACCTCCACCAGAGAACGCCCGAGTGATTGGTCAAGTGTTAAATGGAATAATCGCTCAGCTGCCGGGTTGGCCAGGGTTACTTTTCCATCTTTATCGACGATGAGAACCGCGTCGGTCATGTGGCGCAACACTGCCTCAAGTTTGCCGCGTTCCTCTTGAAAATCAGCCATCTGCGTGGAAAGCTGCCGGGCGACTTGTTCGAAAGACCGGCTTAACACACCAATTTCATCTTTCCGGCCTGAAGGCAAATCGACATTCGGATCGCCTTCTTTCAGATGCTGCACTTTACTGGCAAGCTTGCGCAACGGCCGGAGGGTCCCTTGTGCCACCAAATAGGCCAAAAGCACGCTAAGCAACGTGATTGTTGCTCCTACACCCAGAATCCGCGCTCGTAGATTGCGCAGCTCCCCTTCGATGATCGTTAAATCCCGAGCGAGCCGGATGACCCCAATAGTTTGACCAGTGGACAACACCGGAAGCGCCAGGTAATAAAATCGTCGTTTCAGCGTGTCGCTGAAGCGTATCTCCGCACCCTCCGGCCCGCTCAGGGCTGCTTTCACTTCCGGGCGGTCCAGGTGATTTTGCATGGTCTTTGGATCAGCAACGGAATCGGCTACCACGACCCCGTCACTCCGTATAAAGGTAATCCGGGTCTGCGTCAGGTCAGCGTAAGACTGGATCACCGGAGCCAGATCGTCATACGAAGCGCCCCTTAGAATCCGGTTGGCGATATCGACCGCGAGCAAATTGCCTGAGGTTTTCAGACTATCATGCAGATTCTCTGTATAACCCTGTTGGGTGTAATTGGTGAAATACAGGCTAACACCGCCCACCGAGAGCAAAATCAACCCGATAAATGGAACTGCAATTCGCCAGACCAGGGATCTCCGCATCGTTTAGCCTTCGAATCGGTAGCCTGCACCCCGAACGGTTACGATGCGTTCCGGATGTCCCGGGTTGGGTTCAATTTTCTCGCGCAGCCAACGCACGTGTACATCCACCGTGCGGCTGTCGCCGATATACTCCCACCCCCAGACGCGTTCCAGGATGAATTCGCGGGTAAGAACCTGCCCGCGGTGCTGGGCAAAAAAATGGAGCAATTCAAACTCTTTCGGTTTGAGCGCCAGCACATGATCGCTGACACGAACCTCCCGCCGGGTTACATCAATAACCAGATCCCCGAAGGAAAGCGCTGGCCCGGCTGCTGGAGATGCCGCCAGATTGATTTCCTCGCGCACCAAGCGAACGCGGCGGAGCATGGCCTTAACCCGCGCCATCAGTTCGCGCATGCTAAAGGGCTTGGTCATGTAATCGTCAGCCCCAACCTCCAGCCCCACCACCCGATCAATCTCATCGTCACGGGCTGTTAGCATGAGTACGGGTGTGGTCATTTCCTGACGGAGAATCCGGCACACCTCAAAGCCGTCCATGCCGGGCAGCATCAGGTCGAGGATGACCAGGTCCGGATGTGCCTGGCGGGCATTATCCAGTGCAGCCAGCCCATCCCCTACAGCTTCGACTTCATAGCCTTGTTTTTTGAGATTGTAGGATAGGGTCTCTTGTAAGGACAACTCATCTTCTACGATCAGGATTTTGTCAGCCATGTTCTACCTAACCATGTCTTCGAGAAGGAGGTTGAATTGTTGTGAAAACTTATTTCGATTGTACCTGTTTTCCACCGCAATGCGCCCGGCAGCACCCAACGCTTTCGTAAGGTCTTTATCATCTGCCAGACGGCGGATTGCAGCTGCCAGTTCGGTTGGGTCTCCGGGTGTGACTGCCAGTCCGGCATTTTCCTGAGTGATAACATCGCAAATGACCCCTCCAATCGCCAGGATTACTGCCCGTCCGGCTGCCATATAATCAAACACCTTATTCGGGTAAGTGGTTCGATAAAGGTCGATGGGTTTGAGAATGGCAATACAAGCATCCGCTGCTGCCAGGATATCAGCCATCTGGCTTTTTGGCTGCGAGGGGATAAATGAAACATTATGAAGTTTGAGTTGCATTGCTTGAGCCACCAGTGCAAGTTTTTCCTTCCCGTCGCCGACGAACACCACCTGAATGTCTGGCCGGTCGGTCAATTGAGCCGCTGCCTGAAGTACCACGCCTAAATCATTGGATAGTCCATGCGCGCCAGCATACATCGCCACAAATTTACGATCCAACTGGTGCTGCGCCAGGAATTCGCGGCCGTCGGTTTCGGGTGTGAACATGTCGGGGTCGGCTCCATTCGGTACTAACTCCACAAAGCGCGCCCCGCGGGCGGTCACATGCGGGATAAAACCCGGCGAGTTGACCACCACCCGGTCAGCGCGGCGGTAAAGGAAACGTTCGAGCCATTCCGAGAGCCGGATTAACGTGCGGTTTTTGAGTACCCCCACCGCTATCGCAAAGGCTGGCCACAGGTCGCGCACCTCGAATAAAAACGGCACCCGTTTGAGCCGCGCCAGCAGCCAGGCGGTGACTCCCTGGAAGATTGGCGGTGAGGTGCCCCACACCAGGTCAATGCTGCGCACCCCCAGCCCTACCCAGAAAGAGGAGAACATAAAACTAAAGAAACTGAATACCCGATGGATAAAGCTTTTATGCAATGCCGGGTAAGTAAAAGTGCGTAGAATGGTGATACCGGGTTCGGGTTCCTCGCTGCTCTTCCAGGGGATTTTTTTCAGGTGGGCTCCGCCGGTCAGGTAGCTGACCGAGCTGGCTATAATGGTGACCTTGTGCCCCTGGGCGACGAGAAAACGCGCCATTTCGTGATGGCGCGTCCCGCCGGCTTCATCCAACGCCGCAAATGCCTGATGAATCAACAGGATATGCATAATTTCATTTTAATCCATTAATGTCAGTGAGAAACCACGGATAGAGTGCGGTTTGGATACCTATCCTAATCGCTCCAGGGAGATGCTAGTGATCATTTTTACAGGGTGAGAAAAACTAAAATCTACCTGGTAAGACAAAGCCTCGACCTTGCTACCATAGGTCGGAGAATACCAACCGAAAGTGTCTGGATGATCCAACTTACCGGCTAAAACATTCCCCCCGCGCACCAGGCATTGCTGTGTTTTTTCCAACGCTTCCGCCAGGTCGGATTGGACCATCAGCGAAATCTTCATTTGATTGCCCAACACGGTTAATGTGCTGTCGTCCAGCGACCACTCCCAGGCAGGAAGCAGCCACTGAAGACTGGCATGATGCTTTAAGGCATTACCTGCCGGCGTTATCCAATCAGTCACCTGCCAGTGACCAGGCGCTAGCCATTCCAACGCCCGCCGGTGCTGAATGCCAAGCCGCTGGTAACCATCGTGCTCGGCGGTTAATACCCTGCCCGCCTGACCGGCATCATCTACCCACCTTGCCTGATCCCAATGCAGCCATAAAAACCGCCCGGCGCGCAGCATGGGGTCCACGCCGTCGATGGTCGGCGAGTTGTGTACCCGGTTATGTACCAGCCCATTGTCCCACGTGGAAATGTGACTATACGCGTAAGTTCCAGGGTCGCTCATGACGTTGACGCCCTGGTACCATAGGTCCACTTGCATTTGGTCGGCATGCGCAGGGCGCGACCAGTAGCGCACTGCCCGCAGGGTAGCCCACTCATCCGCGTACCCTAAACGCTTTACAGCGGGACTGTCAACCGGTTTTGGCATTTCAACCAGATCCTTCAGGTCGATCCCCAACCAGGCAGCCATTTCGTCCCATGCACCTGCCGGCAGGCAGCGCTGCCCTAAAAACGCTGCCGCAGCCGCCTGTGCCACCGGGCGGTGATCGCGAAATTGGCTGGTTCCCAACGGCAAAATATTGGCGCCGTCATTATTGCCAAGATTTGGCACGTCACCTGAATTCCAATCCAATTGGGCCAGCAGCCAGCGAGTTGCCGCTGCCAGCCGCTGTTTGACCAGCAGTGAAAATTCCTGGTTGACGGTTCGTGCGCCAGCCTGCGACAGCAGCGCCAGCTGCAACACCATGCGGTGGTAGTTCATGCTGTGCTGGACATAGGTGCCGTCAGGATCGATCTGGGTAAGCAGGGCGTGCTCCAGCCAATGCCAACCAATTTTCTTCCACTTAGCGGCATGGGGATGGTCAGGCAGGGCAACCCCTGCCAGGTACAGGCCGCAAACCTCGCTGACCAGGTGGTTGTTGTCCTGCGCCCGGGCATAGATCAACGTTGACGGGATGCGCTCCGCATGGTCAGCCACCGCAGCCAACAACCCTGTCTTTCGATCGAGTGCGCTGTGCATGGAATGTTCAAAAACCTGTGCGGCAAAAAGGTAAGCGATCAAACGCAGCGCAACTTCCTGCCCCGATTCCCAATTCGGGCCGCGGTTGACCGGGTTACCCGCAGTAAACTGTTCCCACCGCTGCCAGAATGCCTGTGCGTAACGTTCATCCCCGGTCAGCAGGTAAGCGCGCCCAAGAGCGAACACCCAGCCAAACCGCGCCGGTTCCCAGATAAATTTAATATCTTCACCGGGGGCAAGTCGCGTGCGCGACCAATGCCGGTCAGCACCAGGCGATGTGAGTTCCAACGCCATTGGCGCGTTGCCAAACAAGCGCACCTGCCCGCTGACGATTTCATCGGCCTCGCGGAGGTACTCCTCCCGCAGTGAGCCGACCAAGGCTTCGAGTTGATGCTGTGTTGGGAGCGTAAAAATGGGATGGAGCATCCATCCTTTTAACCGAGTAACTTTTGTCCGAACAGGCGTGCGCAATCGAACATAGCCGCTCGCCAGCCCCAGGCGGTAGAGTGCGTACAGCAAGACCTGCTTGACGCCCAAATCACGGAGCGCCAGCCAGCTGAACTGGATTTTCCTGATCATGCTGCGTCCAAACTCCAGCGCGCCAGAGTCACGATCATGCCGGGTTTCCGGTGGACTGCGCCAAAACTTCATCTAGAAACTTTCCGAGGAACAGCATGGCTTCGCTGAACCCGTGGAAAGTTGCCTGATCGTTGCCTGGCACCTCCAGAGAATGATTGGCGCCCTGCGCTACATAAGCCGAGGATAAGGGGTTCGCCGTCAATATTTGCTGCAGCCGCGCTGGCTCAAAGGTTGAATCCGCACCGCCGCAGAGGTGAACCTGAGGTCCGCGGACTGCTAACGCCGCCTGCAGGACAACCTCCCACTTCAATAGCGGGGTAATCCATACTACGGCGGTAGGGAGCAGGGTTTGAGCTTGCTCAATTGCCCCTGCGAGCGCTAACGATCCAATTGATTTACCAGCGAGGATCAAACCCCGGTATTCACCCTGACCCAGGGCTGCCTTGACCCCCGTCAGCACGTCTGCCTTGACCCAGGACAGTTGGTCAACCTCGGACGATGATTGAAAAGCCGCCGAACGGGTGGACGGATTGAGATTGAGCACATCCACGCCCCGCCACAGCAGCATCCGGCGGGTAAAAAACAACAACGGCATATCACTGGTATATCCCTGGCCTGGCAGTACTACCGCCAACCACCCAGCCGGCTGGTCAGCGCGCCAGAACTGGTTGGCCAGTTCCTGCCCGCTGTAGTCAGTAAGTCCCAATGTCCGAGGGTCGCTCAATTCGACCTCCCTCAGGAGATGTCCTCAACAGCGCCAGTTTTCACTGAGCGCACTGCGGCAAAGGCAGCTCTGGCGCCGCCAAGCAGCTGGTTATATGGAATCGGCGGTTGCCCACCGCTGCGGACGGATTTCATAAAGGTCTCCCAACCGGCGCGGTGACCTTTATCCTGGCGCAAGGTAGATTGCATCCGTTCGCGGCGGCCGTTAGCGGTCAATTCAAGTGTGCGGAAATCGTCCAGCACTGCCACCTTTCCACCGCAAAAGACCTCGACCCGCTCCTTGGGGAACGATTTGTCGCCGTTCGCCAGGTAGGTGACCGTGCCAACCGAGCCATCCGCGAAGGTGAAGGTCATGATCACGTTGTCCTGGTGGTAGCGGCCGTTATCGGGCAGCGCAGCCGCATGAACTTTAACCGGCACTGAACCGGTCAAAAAAATCAGGTAATCAATGAAGTGGCAACCCTCGCCGATGATGCGTCCCCCGCCCACCAGCGGGTCGTGCAGCCAATGCGTTGATGGTAAAAAACCGGCATTGACCCGGTAATGGGCTGCCAGCGGTTCCGCTCGGTTCGCCAGGAAGGCGGCCAGCCGCTGTGAGAAGGGCGCAAAGCGCCGGTTGAACCCGACCGTCAGCAAAGGCGCATTCTGGTCAGCCAGGGCGCTCTCAACGGCTGCCAGATCATCTGCATTAATCGCCAGCGGCTTTTCGCAGAAAACCGCTTTGCCGTGTTCCAGAGCGGTCGCTACCTGGCGCGCATGCTGGTCATGGCGTGTGAGGATTGCGATCAGGTTAATGTGTTCATCCTGCAGCACTTCCTGCTCGGACGAACTGGCATAGGCAAAACCAAATCGTTGCGCAGCATGGCGCGCACTCAGCCCGGTCGCCGAAGCAATCCCGACCCGAACCGCGCCGCCAGCGCTTTGTACGGCAGGCAGGAAGGTGGCGCTGGCGTAATTTCCGGCGCCTAAAACACCCAGCGCCAGTTCACCCGTTTTCGGTGCTGACAGCACTGCCGCGGGCATATTCACTCTGCTGACTGGGACCGCTGCCTCAGCCTGGGGGTAAGTGATCAGCACGCCAAGGAAGAGTTC
>CALMGN010000167.1 GCA_937863605.1 uncultured Anaerolineaceae bacterium | reverse complement strand
TCGAAGCCTGTTGGCTGAGCTTGTCGAAGCCTGCCGCCCCTTCGACAAGCTCAGGGTACGGATCAATTACTTTAGCTCCGCCGCCGCGCGCCGTTTGACGTGCGCCAGGATAGCCGCCATGCCATTCAAGCGCTGCGCGGTCAGCACATGCTGCAGCCCCATGCGCAGGTAAAAATCTGCCGGGATCGCCAGGATATGCTCTGGCGTGCTGCCGTTTACCCCTTCCATCATCAGCGCCGCATAGCCGCGCACCGTTGGCGACTCCTCTGGAACCACAAAATAGTAATCGATCCCACCATTCTTAATCTCGGAGGCCATCTGCACCGGGGTCATGCACTCGGGTACCTCTTCCATCTCATCCGGGCGTTGCAAGTGGGCTGGAAAAGCCGGAAAGTTGCGGGCATAGTCCAATAGCATTTCCAGCTTTTCACGCCCTTCGCACAGCTCGAAATCGCTGACAATTTCCTCCAGGCGGGCCGGCAACGGATTGAGATCCGTCATGCACCCTCGCCCTTCTCAATCGGCGCACCGACGAGGTTACCCCACTCAGTCCATGAGCCGTCGTAATTGCGCACCTTGGGGTAGCCCAGCAGGTACTTGAGCACGAACCAGGTGTGCGAGCTGCGCTCACCGATGCGGCAGTAAGCGATGATATCCTTATCCGGGGTAATGCCGTGCCCCTGGTAGAGGTCGCGCAAGGCCGCCGGCGATTTGAAGGTGCCGTCCTCCTGCACCGCCTGGCTCCACGGGATGCTGACCGCGCCAGGGATGTGACCGCCGCGCTGCGCGCCTTCCTGCGGGTAACCCGGCATGTGCAGCAGCTCGCCGGTGTACTCCTTGGTCGAGCGCACATCCACCAGCGGCTGGCGGCCTTCCAGGTGGTGCATCACATCCTCGCGGAAAGCGCGAATGCCTTTGGCGGGCGTGGAGGCGTGGTAGGTGGCGGTCGGGTAAGCCAGCGGTGTAACCGTCAGGGAGCGGCCTTCAGCGGCCCATTTGGCGCGTCCTCCGTTCATCACCCGGCGGTCTTTGTGGCCGTAGTATTCAAACAGCCAGAAGGCGTACACCGCAAACCAGTTGCTTTTGTCGCCGTAAAACACAACTGTGGTGTCATTGCTAATCCCCAGGCTGGAGCACAGGGCTTCGAATTCTTCTTTGGTCAAAAAGTCGCGCCGCAGCGGGTGCTGCAGACTGGTGAACCAGTCCACCTTGACCGCGCCAGGGATGTGGCCGGTGTCGTAGAGCAAGGCGTCCTCGTCGGATTCGACCAGGCGCACCTGGGGGTCGTTAAGGTGCTGCGCAACCCATTCGGTATCGACCAGAAACTCAGGGTGAGCAAAGGCAGTCATAATTATATACCTCCTATTTAGATCATAAATATCATAATTATGATATCACAAATCCCCTTGGTTGGGCAACGACCAGGGAGCGCAAGCTTCCAGCTTGTCCTACGTTTTCCGCTTCGGCAAGGTTAGCG
This sequence comes from uncultured Anaerolineaceae bacterium, assembly GCA_937863605.1. GTDB lineage: Bacteria > Chloroflexota > Anaerolineae > Anaerolineales > Anaerolineaceae > Bellilinea. The sequence goes on along the minus strand of CALMGN010000167.1, from coordinate 26,503 downwards.
TACGGAAATGGTGTAGCGCATATTTGTAATTTGCGGTGGTGAAATACAATTTCGCCCTGCATTGGGTTTTAACGCAAATTTGTAATATGGGTAGATCGTCATACGCTAAATTCAAAAAACCGGGACAGGTTGAACCTGTCCCGGCATTAATTCACGGATCTATTGATAATTTATTTCTGCGTAAACGGGTCGTGGGTTGGATTGGTGCCCGCCCAAACACAGGTCATATTATTCCACTGGTTGCATTCCACCCCGCGCGAGCAGCGCTGCGACATCAGGCGGGCAGGCTGGTCAGGCAGGAATTCCGCCGGGTAAACAAATTCTCCATCTAAAGAGACCTCGCAGCCGGCATGGTCGCAGTATTGAACTTTGATCGTCTCCCAGTGTTTTTCTGCCATCGCGCACCTCCATATTTGACTAATTGAACCTTATTTGTATTATACGGCTTTTCTCACCCGCTAAAACAGGTACAAGCGTCCTGTTTTGGGGTTACGAATCGCCTGATTAATTATAATCCCGTCCCGGCCTCGGCTAGCGGCGCACCAGGCGGAACACGCCGCCGGTGCGGTGATCCAGCAAGTAAATTTCACCGCTGGCATCCTGCCCAAACGAGCTGATGTTGCCGGAAACCTGGAACAGCCGCTCCGACATCCACTGCCCGTTCGCATCGCGCAGCAGACCCCAGACAAAGCCGTTGCAGTAATCGCCGACCAGGTAGATGCCGTAGAACTCGGGCAGCATTTCACCGCGATAAACGTAACCACCGGTGATCGAGCAACCCAGCCCGTGGTCGTATTCAAAGATCGGCTCGACCAGACTCGCACCACCGGGAGGATTGCCCTTATATTCATGCATTCCTTCGCGGTAACTCCAGCCGAAATTCGCGCCAACCGGGCTGCCTGCTGCCAGAAAATCGACTTCTTCATATTTGTTCTGGCCAACGTCGGCGATATAAAGGTCACCCGTCAGCCGGTCAAACGAGTAACGCCATGGGTTGCGCAGTCCAACTGCCCACACCTCCTGGCTGCCGCCACCGCTGGCAAAGGGGTTATCCGCCGGGATGGTATAGGTGTCTTTGCCGCGCACATCAATGCGCAGCATTTTTCCCAGCACCGTATTGGTGTTTTGTGCGTTGCTCTGCGGATCGCCAGCCGAGCCACCGTCGCCCAGGCCAACATACAGCATCCCGTCGGGTCCAAACTCCAAATCGCCGCCGTTGTGATTGGCAAACGGCTGGTCAACCTTGAACAGCACCTGCTCGGAACCAGGGTCGCCGTGGATGCCGTCAGCAGCCCGCTGGAAGCGGGAAACGGAAGTGTTGCCGCGTTTATCGGTGTAATTCAGGTAGAAAACGCCGGTCGCGGCGTAATCCGGGTCAAGCGCAATGCCAAGCAGACCCTGCTCGGAGCCATCAGCGCCGACCCGGTCGGTCAGGTCAAGAAACGGCTCGCCGCTGATTGCCCCATTCTCCACAATGCGGATGACGCCGCTCTGCTCCAGGATCAATTGGCGGCCTGAGCCGTCATTTGGGTCGGCAAAATCGGTCGGTTTGGAAAAGCCGGTAACCACCAACTGCCAGTCGAACAAACCGGGGTTCGGAAAAACACTCACGTCCGCCTGCTGAACTGGCTGAGTGGGCGGCTGGGTGACCGTCACCTGCGGTTCAGTTGCAGGCGGCTGCGTATCCGCGGGTACAGCCGTAGGAAGAACAGCACTGGCCTCCGAGGTCGGGATCAAGGTTGCGGGAGCCGGCTCCGCGGGATTTGTCCTACAGGCTGCCAGCAGGATTGCCGCAAGCAGCAAAACCATTAGAGCGCGCATTCGGCTAGCGCTCATTTTTCTCCTTCTCATTGCCATTGTTCGACGGTGGCTGGGGAGCCTCAGCCTCGCGAAATTCGCCCTCCAAAACGTCTTCTTCAAAACGGGAAGCTGGACCGCCCGCCGGAGGATTGCTGCCAGGTGCTGACGGCGGTCGCAGTGCCTGCATGTGCTCGTCAACCACATATTGCGGGCATAACTCAACGAACAGGCCCATTCCGAGCCCAATGACAGCGGCATCATCTAGCGGGCCGATCACGATATCCGGGATCACCAGATAAACTAGCGTGCCAACCGGGATCAATTTAAGCAATGGAAAGACGCGCCGATCCGCCATCAAGCGCATGATCAACTTGATGCGCAGCGCCAGCCCACCAATCAATCCCCCGGAAGGAGCTTTGACAGGGTGATTATCCTGGGAACTCATGGTTCACCTCCTTTGGCAATTTACTGCCGGAACAACCGGCGGCGCCGCCAGTTGATATAGGGTGCAGCCAGTTTGCGCACCCAGTGTTTGACCACAATGGGCGCCGCCCGCGACCCGCCGTCGCGATAGTGCACGCGCAGCATCTCGGGCCAGCAGCGGTCATCCGCCGAAATGGTCTTGGCGTTGGAGTGCAGCCGGAAATTGGCCCACAGGTGCGGCGTATACACCACCGGAGCCTCGCGCGCCAGCCGCACCCACAAATCGTAATCCATGGCAAAAAAGAATGTGGGATCTAGCGGGCCAACCTTGCGCCACAGGTCCGCACGAAAAAATGCCGATTGCTGCGGGACATGGACATAACCGCGCCGCAAGCGGTCATAGTCCGTTTGCGCTGCCGGAAAACGGCCGATAACCCGGCTGTGCTCGTCAATGTAGTTGGCGTCGCCGTACAGCAGACCAGCCTGCGGGTGATCCGCCAGGGCAGCGGCAGCTTCACGCAGCGCGCCGGGTTGATAGGTATCATCTGAATTGAGCCAGGCCAGGATCTCGCCGGTGGCGCGGGCAAACCCTTTATTGATCGCATCCGTCTGGCCGCGGTCCTTTTCCGAGACCCACCAGTCCAGCCGGTCAGCGTACTTGCGAATCACGTCCACGCTGCCGTCGCTCGAACCGCCGTCCACGATGATGTACTCGAGGTTGGGGTAATCCTGATCGAGGACCGACCGGATAGTCTCCTCGATAAAGGCAGCTTGATTGAAGGAAGGGGTTACTACCGTTATTTTCGGTAAAGAAGTGGGCATCTTGGCCATTAAGGAGTCAGCGGTTGGTGCAAATCATACAAGATGTAATCAGACGTCTGTTTGACCACCTTGAATCCGTCCTGCAGGATGGCTTTAAGTTCCGGTTGCGCGTCCAGTTCGTCAAAATTCATCACAAAAAAATAATCCATGCCAGCGGTTGATTCTTTGAATAAGACTTTTATATCATAACTTTGGCCGGCCCGCGCGCGCAGCGCAAAATCGGCTGTTGACATCCAAACATTGGTGTTCATCCAGCCCCAGTATTGCAAGGTACCGCTGTAATACGGCGCTATGGTGACCACCTGGTCGTCAGGTTTGAACAACGCCCCGGCTTCTTCTGCCAGTGCCACATCCGCCTGAAAGTCCCGCTGGCGCATGGCTACATTGGCGTCCCAAAGGTTGAGCACCATCGGCACCAGCACCAAACCGGCGAACGCCAACTCTGCCCACGGGCGTTTGACACTCAAGTGTGAAAAAACGACCGCCACGGCCGAGCCCAGACCTACCGCCACCATGGGAACCAGCGGCAGGGTATAGTAATCATGGGTGGTGGTGTAGTACATAAACGCCCAGCCATACAGCACATAACCCGCCAGCCCGCCGAGGAACAAGCCGCGCGCAAAGCGGTCGCGCAGCAGGAAAAACCCCGCCACTGCCGCCAACAGCCATTCAAAGCCAATGACGCCATCGATTACATTTATCCAGGCAAAGTAATTGCGCGGGTCGCTCCACATCTCAGGGAAAAAGCGCAGGCTGAACTGACCGGCCATTTTAGCGGTGATGTACACCGCGTACACATGATAAAGAGCATACGGCAGGATAGTAAGCAGCGCCATGAGCCATACCTGGCGCGATTTCACTGCTTTGCGCAAACCCATTCCGCCCAGCAGCAGCCCAACCCAGGCGCCGGCGATAAAGAACACCGCGGTCGATTTAACGAATATCGCGAATCCCGCCAATAGTCCGGCGGCGATCGCACGCTTCCAGGTGGGACTGCGGCTCCAGTGCGCCATCCCCCACCAGGCCCAGATGATGGCGGCGGTCAACAGCGGCTCAGGCATGAAGGCGCGTGAAGCCATTACCGTGTAGCTGAGGGCCATATAAAACGCCAGCGCAATCACCCCGCCATTAGCGTCTGTCAGGTCGCGCGTCAGTAAAAATAGCCCCAGCCCGCCCAGCGACCAGAACAGAATGGCAAAAATACGCGGGATGCGCAGATCAACCCCGCCTGCCAGCCCATAAGCCCAGGCGGTCAGCCGTTCCATGATCGGCGGCTCGATCAGCCCCTGACCTTCATATTGGCTGACAGCGGTCTCGCGCTGCCATGCCGGCGCGCTTGCCAGGTTTTCAAAGTACATGCCGCGCGAGATAAACATCGAGCGCAGCTGGCGGGTAGCGTGAAATTCAAGCGGCGGATCGCTGAGTTGGAAAAAGCGCACCCCCAGCCCGACCAGAAAAATAAGTACAACCGCAATCCAGGTTGCCCTGGGAGAAGCCGCAAAAAAACGCGGTGGCTGCTGAGTGTGCGGGTTCACCATTTCCATGCTCAATCCCCTTCTCGCTGCATCCGGGCAGCCCGCCAGCGCAAATAAGCCCGCCGGATCCCGCCCAGCCCGAGCGGACTGAGCAGTGCATACAAAATGCGGTACCAGTCGGGCAGGGCGGTTGCTGGATACTGCCAGAATGCCTTCCAATAGGCCTTTAACGCTGCTCCCGGTTGCCCGCCGTCCAGCAAGTAAAAAGCGTTCAGACGGTGGGCGCCTGCCCACACCTTTTTACGATTCTGATTCATCAACTCCTGGTATTCCGGCGCCGAACCTAACCATTCAGCCAGGCGGTAGGCCTCGCTGCCAAAAGCGCCAGCCTGCGCCACATTTTTAGCCGCGGCATGAAATCGCGCTGCAGACCAGCGAGCACCCGGCACATACACCAACGGCGCGTGCAGCGTCATACGCAACCACAGGTGGTGGTCGAGCAGCAGGTGGTAGTTCAGGTCAAGGTAACCCACTTGCTCCAACAGCGAGCGGCGCATAAACACTCCGGGCTGGCTGATGATCTTGAAAGCCATCAGGTCTTCCAGCTTGCGCGGGCCAAAGCGCATGATATTGATCAATTGACCGCTGCCGTCGAGTGAATCGACATCACTGAATACCATTCCAGCCTGTGGATTAACCTGAAAAGCCGCCACCGCGCCGACAACGGCACCTGGGTTGTATACGTCATCCGAGTTGAGCCAGCCGACAATCTCACCGCGGGCGCGCCGGAAACCCTTGTTGGCGCCATCAGCCTGCCCCTGGTCCTTCTCGGAGACCCACCAAGCCAGCCGCCCGGCATATTTTTGAATAATTTCCGCGCTGCCATCCGTCGAGCCGCCGTCCGCCACCAGATACTCGATGTTGGGGTAATCCTGCTCCAGCACCGAACGCATGGCGGTCTCCAGGTAGGCAGCCTGGTTGTAGGACGGGGTAACGATGGAGACCAGCGGGCGGGAGTCCATTAAAATAGCGAATCGTACGCGACCTTGGGGAAAATGGTTAATTTTCCGCCAATGGTGGCATCCACCACCTGGCGGCCGTCGGATTCAAACGCCCGGCGGGCATTGGCGTATCCGCGTTCCGAGGTTTCCAGGTCTGGAAGCTGCCAGCGGAAGCCCTTGCCAAAGTAGGCGCCGGAAAAATGATTGGGGTCAGCGCCTTCCGAAACGACCGTGGTGTTGGGCGTGCCCTGCGAGGCAAAATTATGATCCACGCCGATCAGGATCACCTTCGAAAAACCCATATGATAGGCCAGCTGCAGCGCAACGTTGGTGACGGTCGCACCTTCCCACACCCGCCCGGTGACGTCGCGCGAAAAACCGGGACCGGTATAACTGGTGTAGATAAAATGCGTATCCGCGTCCATTTGCAGCCATTTTCGCGCGCGCCAGGCAAAGAACTTGGGCATTTTGAGCGCCTGCAGCTCGGCGACGGACTGCTCGATCACCAGGTCGTTTATCGAGACGATGCAGGAAGGGGTAAACCCCAGCTCGGCCGCTGCCAGGAAGATGCGGTTGAAGCCAAAGGTGAACTCGCCTTGCAGCTTGCTCAGGTCGGTGCTGCGCAGGCTGGGACCGTTGCCCATGATGAAGCAGCGCTCGCCACGGTGCGAATCTTTGAGAGCCGCCAGCTTACGGATCGATTCGCGCCGCCAGGGGTGCAGGGTTGCCGCTGGCACTTCCGGCAGGCGGCGGACGGCGTCATAGGCGTTACCCATCGTCTCCACCATGCGCGGCGTAAGGATTCTCTTGAGGGTCTGCTTCATTCGCTACTCCGTGCTCAGGCGGGCGGTAGCGCCGCCATCTGCGATCAGCGCCTGCCCGGTAATAAACGAGGACTGGACGTTATCCGCCAGAAAGTAGATGGCGTGGGCTATTTCTTCTGGTTGCCCTATCCGCCCATTGACCGTCCGGCGCGCCAGGTTTTCCAGCCGTTCAGGCATGGTTCCGCCGCCGGCATGGTCGCGGTTGAGGCCGGCGCGCAGCATGGGTGTATCCACCGCGCCCGGCAGGATAGCGTTTACCCGGATGTTATCAGCGGCAAACTCAATCGCCATGGCGCGCGTCAGCGCCAGCAGCCCGCCCTTGCTGGCAGCATAAGCCGAAATGTTGGCTGAAGTCGCCACGGCATGCACCGACGAGACATTGACAATCGCCCCGGCGCCGCCAGCTTTGAGCAGCGGGTGGGCCAGCTTGGCGCCCAGGAACACCGAGCGCAGGTTGGACGCGATGACCTGGTCCCACTCTTCGACGCTGGTTTCCAGCAGCGGTTTGGTGACCTGCATGGCAGCATTGTTCACCACCGCGCTTAAGGTCGTGGTAAACGTGCTCGTCCGGGCATAGATCATCTCGATATTGGCCGGATCAGCAATATCCGCCTGGATGAACAGACCGTCTGCCGGGAAGCCTTCGCCAAACTCTTGCCGGTCCACGCCAATGACGCGCCAATGATTTTCCGTAAACAACTTAACGGTTGCGCGCCCCACCCCGCCAGCCGCACCCGTGATTAATACAAAATGTGTTTTCATAGAATGATCTCGTTGGCTCAGTCAGATTGGGAATTAGTTATCGCATAACAATTCTACCGCCGCCTGAGCAACTTTCCGGTCAGGATCGGACAACGGAGTCTGGTAGTTCTTGCACAAATTCAAGGCGGTTTGCGGCTCCTCTGTTTTGATGATGGAAACTATACGTTTAGCTTCGTTTGGCTGATTACGATGAAGATACCCCTCAATAAACGGCGCGTACTCGATCAAATCTCCAGGTGCTTGCCCAGCTGCAAATGCTGCATCCCCCAGACGTACTACCTCGTCCCAATCGCCCTTTTGGCGTGCCAGACTTGCTTTTTGATAATAATAACACCAGTCGAAAGGCGGCTCGCTGCCAAAAATAACCACTGGCGGAATTTTAGATTCAGCGTTGACCTTGATTAGGTCGGGACGTGAAATTACCGATACCTGACGCACCAGGGGATCTTCGGCAATGCTTAACTCCAACTCCTGGCCATCCATAAGATGCAAACAAGATTTAACGGTAGGCACCGAAAAAATCAATGCACGATTGAAATCCCGCGTATAGATCACCCCGCGATAATTACGTCCCGTTGTTTCACGATCAAGCATGGCTTGAAGTGTCTCTGCATTGAGGACTTCAGCTGTGATCCGGAGCGGGCCAGGGACGGGATAGTATATGCGTGAGGCTGGAGCCCAAATTTCAAAATCTTCCGGGTATCGGAAACCAGGTGGCATATGAATGACAAGGGATGTTCCCTCCTCGAACTCAGGCACTCGCCACGTCATCTGCCACCAAACCTGTTTTTGCATTGCCCAATTTTCGGCATAATTTGTGGCATTGATGAAATGAATAAAAATTGCTAAAAATACCAATAGAGCAGCCGCCCGGTACTGCCAGCCAGGTCGAAGCACAGCGTAAAATACTCCAGTAATGAGGAAAGCCGTTGGTGCGATGGACTGGTAGGTATAGCGGTCCAAGAAAATGCGGTATTGCACATCCCGACCTGTTAGAGCCACTGGTAGAAGCGTAACAAGCACACCGACCAGCCCGATAAGAATCGCTTCTCGGGACCAGTCTGGTGCTACCTTTTCATCGAGATCGGAAGCTGGCCAAATTTGCCATCGATGGAAAATCAGGAGGACGCCGCCCATGAACACGCCAATTATTATTGCAATTAGAGAATCCAAGGCGCGCGCATTAATTCCTAATTGGTATCCAGGAATTATCCAAGCTCCCACAACGGTTTCGATGAAGTCTTTAATTAATCCTACACCTATCTGTAAAGCCATCTCCAATGGCTCGCTAAGGTATTGATTGAAAAGCAAGGATGTGTCGGTTGATTGGCGAGTACTTTGGAAGAAAAAAAGTCGCCAAGCCACAAACAGACCGACAACAAGCAAATGTGGGAAGCTCCTCAATAATGCACGCCAGGTTGTTTCCTTTAATGTCACGAAAGTGTTGCGTTTTAAAATAACCCAGACCACACAAAACCGAAAAATTTCCAGACCGATCATAGCCTCATATACCATTATATAAAAGGCAGTCATTCCGACGGCGATCAAGGTTAATAAGGTCTTTTCCCAACGGTGGGTAGAATTCAAAATACGAACTGTGAAAGCCAAAGATAAGAGGAAGATTGAATAAGCAAAAACAATATTCGAATAATTGTTCGCACTAGGTTGTTGCAAAAATCCTGGATAAATAGCAAATTGGAGAGCTATCAAGATACCTGCGCCTGGGTGTTTTGGCCATAGCATCCGGATAACCCATAACAAAGCTAATGCACCTGCAAATCTAACGATAAAGGTATAAAGGTGCCAGGCCAATGGGTTTTCTCCCAGCACAAAACTGACGATCATGTACCACAGCCCTTGTACAGGCCGATCGACCAGGTGCATACGCAGTAAACTGACACCGCTGATACGAGAAATGGTTGTGAACCAATCATCGTGGTAATACCCTAGTTTGCCCACTAACGGTAAAAAAGCCGCCGCTGAGATGATAAATATCAAACCAATTGATGCCCAATCATTCTTGGAAAATAGATGCTTAACTTTTAATAGGAACATATAATACTTCCTACTTTCTCTCCATAGAATTATTTGGCTTGTTGATATTTGTTCAAACCCTCAGCATCCAGCCCCAACCCCTCCAACAGGTTGCGGATGGTGTTCCAATGCACCCGCTCCCAGGCAGCCGGACTTGAATTGGAATTATGTGCTGCCAGCATCACATTATCCATGGACAACATCGGCGAGTCGAGCGGCAGCGGTTCGACCTCGAACACGTCCAATGCCGCCCCGCCGATCGCGCCAGATTGCAGGGCTGACACCAAAGCCTTTTCTTCGACCACTGGACCGCGGGCGGTGTTAATCAGCACCGCGTGCGGCTGCATCCACCCCAGCGTCTCGGTGTTAATCAGGTGGTAACTGGTCGGGTTCAGATCGCAGTTGATGCTGACGAAATCGGACCGTTCCAGTAAATCCCTCAGGCTGGTCATTTCGACATTGTTTTGCAGTATAAAGTCTGGGTTAATCGGCACAATGTCGTTGCCAAGCAACCGCATGCCAAATGGCCGGGCGCGGTGCAGTACTGCTTTGCCAACATTGCCAATCCCCACCACCCCCAGGGTGCATTCGCTCAGCGACCGCCCGGGCAACTTTTCCCACTCGCCAGCCTTCATGCGGGTATTCATCCACGGCAGGCGGCGCGCGAAGGCCAGAATATAGCCCATCACGCTGTCAGAAACGGGCAAGGTAAAGGCGTTGGGCGTGTTGCGCACCTGGATACCAAGGCGCGTCGCAGCTTCTTTATCAATCGAATCGATGCCGGTGCCCCATTTGGACACAACCTTGAGGCGCGGCAGGCAGGCTTGTAAGACTCGCTCGGTATACCGGTCATCGCCGCAAATGGCGCCGTCAAACTGGCCGGCATGCGCCAAAATTTCCTCTTCCGACAGGCGTTCGTGCACTTCCGGCGTGATCAGGTCCAACCCGTAGGCGTCAAACACCGGGCGGAAACGGTCGATAAACGGCAGCATGTAAGGGGCAGAAAGCAGAATAGTGGTGGGCATAATCACTCTTTATTCAGATACTCCATTATCAGACTTCAGCCGGGCAGCCAACAGCAGGTCAGCGATCAAAAAGTCGGACTCTTCGTCGATATCCTGCGCTTCAGTCTTCTCGATTTCGAACATGTAAGGCCGTTCGCCTATGCGGGTGCGATGCAGCTCCAGCGTCTGCCTTTTGAACAGGTACAGACATGAATTTTCTTCGTAAAGCGGGGGTAAATCCTGGGTGCGCAGCAAAATGGCCGGGTTATGATTGACCGGGCGCGCCAGCGCATCCCACAAGCGGGTTTGCACACGGGTGACCGAGAAGAGCGAGTCGTAGGCCGGGTAATGGTCGATGAAGGTGCTCAGCGCCCGCGATACGGTCTCGGGACGCAGCAGCGGGTTGGTGGAATGGGTCTGCAGGTAGAAATCTGCCTCGATTTGGCCGGTGTCGTACATCAAAATCTCGTTCATTGGCACGGTGTCGGCGGTCAGATGCACCGGGCGCTCGATGATCCGCACCTGCGGGAATTGAGCGCGCAGCCCGTCCACCACCACCGGGCTGTCGGTATCCACTGCCACTTCGGAAATTTCGGGGCACTGCAGCAGCGTCGCGATAATGTGCTGGTACAGCGGCTTGCCGGCCAGCAGGCGGTAATTCTTCATGGGCACGCGCACCGAGTTGTGCCGCATGGGCACCAGAGCAGCGATTTTATAGGGTTGCTTCATCATGATTCCTTCCTGGCAGGTTAATCGTGCCCCTCATGGTATTGAATCGGTTCCACATTGCGCTGCCCGCTTTCGGGGTTTTCAAGGGCTGCAGCCGGATAATAAAAGGTTTGCTTCAACTTCCAGGTCAGCGGACCGGAGCGGCGGTAGCCCTGGTACGTTCCCCAGAATTGCATGGCGCGAAAACGCATGATATTAGCCCACTCTGTGCCAAGCACTTTCTCGCCCGCTGCTGCCCGCCAATCATTCCAGACGTTGCTGACCCACAGGCGGACGAAGTCGGTAAAGTGGAAGGTTTCGTGCGGGTAGATTTGCTTGAAAGCCATGCTCTCGCGGCGATAGCGGTTGTAAATCCCGCGCCAGGTCTCGTTGTGGACGTGGATAATTTCAGCTTCGGCAGCGTATGCCAGCGCCTGTCCTTGAGTCAGCAGCCAGCGCGCCCAGGCCAGATCTTCCAGCCCGGTCAGCTGATCATCGTAAGGGTGCTGTTCCCACAGTGACCGGCGGATGGCGGCATTGGCATTGTTGCAAAACGGGTGCGTCTGCCGCAGTGCAGGCTGATCAGGATACCAGCTGCGGAATACCTGATGTTCCGAATACTTGGAGGACGCGCCGCCGCGCTGTTTACCGTAGGCAAGGCCAATTTGCGGGTCGGCAAAAGGTTCGAGCAGCTTTTCCAGCCAGTCCGGATAGACTGGATAAACGTGCGCGGACGCCATGACCACCAGGTCAGCTTTGGCGGCAGCAATGCCCAGGTTGAGCGAGCGCCCGAAGGTAAAATCTTGCGGCTGAATGTGCACAATCTCCACGGGAAAACGCGAGGCAATCGCCACCGTGGCGTCCTGCGAGCCAGAATCCACCAGGATGATCTGCACATCCTTGACCGTCTGCTCAAGAATACCGGTGAGCAGGCGGGCAATGTGCTGTTCCTCGTTATACGCGCGGATGACGATCGAGCATACCGGTTGGCTCATGGACGATCAATCGCCTCCATTTGGAAGCTGGAATGTGCCGTTGTGTAAAATACCGTCCACCAGCGCGGCAATTGATTCCGACTCGCTGGTCTGGAAATCCTGCCAGTGCACCTCGCGCTTGAAGCGTACAAACCCGGGCGTGAGATCCGGTTCGAGCAGATTTCCAAAAGGCAGCGAGGTCTTGAACAATTGGTAGTACAGGAAGGTGCGCGCGTTTTGCTGGAAATCAGCCGGAATTTCGATCTGGTCAGCTTTGATCATTTTTTCAGCCGTATGGTGAAAATCTTCAGGTGTTGACGGTAAAAAGACAGTGGGAATCTGGGTAAAGCGCGCTTTGCCCCCGCACAATACCGGTACGCCCAGGATGGAGGCTTCCAATCCAATGGTTGAATTATAGACCAGCACAAATTTGGAACGTTGAATGAGCTCGTATGAAGAGAGATACTCGCTCGAATTGACAAAAACCACATTGGGCAATTCGGTGATGCGATTTTTCTCCACCCAGCCGGCTACGCTCTCATCCGCGGCTTTACCGGGGCGTTCCTCGTCCGGGTGAGCGCGGATGACAAACAGGGTCTTCGGGTGGCTGCGCATGAGCTTCGCCACTTCGTCCAGCCAGGCAAACATGTGCGGGAAAATGACGTTGGCGTGGCTCTGACTGGTGTCAAAGATGACATTGGTAAAAACCGGTACGATTTGCTTGAATCCGGCGGCTTTCTTGAGGAATTCATCACCCAGCCCGGCCATTTCTGGCCAGAAGCGGACGCCTGCCATGGTGAAATTGCCCTTCATGCGCTCGGCCAGATAATGGTTGAGGCGCTCGTTTTGGGCCTCATTCAGCCGGTATCCGGGCGGGATATGGATCGGGTAAGCGGTGGCTTGGCCGTGGGTGAAGTAACCCGTGAAAGGCTGCAGCCCGACTTCGTGGGTCACCACCCACAGGCCGCGCAACTGCGCCAACCGGCGGGCAACCGCTTCAGGAAAAGCAATCCCGTTAAAGACAATCACGCCCTGCGGTTTGTGCTCTTTTAAAAAGCGAGTAAATTCCGCCGCCACATTCCAGGCCGAAAGCAGATACTGGCGAAATAAATACAGCGTGTCCGGATTTTCGATCAAGTGATGGCGGCGCAAAGCCCATCGCAGCGAGGGTAGCACCAGCTCGCCCAGCGGCAATCCCTGCCAGTCGAAGGCCATCAATTCTGCCAGCGAAAGCCCGCGGACAGCATGCTCCAGGTCTGTATCGAGTTTAAAGTCAAACCAGTCAATTTTGGCTGAAGGGTAAAGATGTTTCGACTGCGCCACGCAAACGGCGCAGGGTGGGGGTTCATCCGGATCCAATCGGTTGGTGCCCAGCTGACAGCGGGTCATGCCGGCATTGCACACAAAATGCACCACCGGGGTCCCGGTCAAGCGCAGCGCCCACGCGGAGATCAGGGTAAATGCGGCATTCTGGCTCATCCAGGCCAACCGGCTGGAGGCGTTGAAGAACGCCACCGGCCCACCGGAATGGCTCTCTGGCGCCTGACGCTCAATATCCGCTGCCAGGCGGGCAATGTGCCGGTTATTCGTGGCCTGCAGCCAGCGGCGCTGGACGCCTTTTGTGATGCGCGCAATCGATTGGTTCATGAAATGCTAGTCGTTATTGACCCGCCGCAATTTTTTCATGGACGGGATTTCGCTTTCGTACACCTTTTTTACGCCGTCGCCCAGTGATTGCTCAGTGACCCGAATATATTTGACCAGCCGTTCAAAACCGCCGGGTTCAACCGATGCAGCCTGGTCAGAACCCCACATGGCGCGGTCCAGCGTGATATGCCGTTCTACCACGCAAGCGCCGAGTGCCACCGCCACCGCCGAGGGGATCAAGCCAACCTCGTGGCCTGAGTAGCCAATCGGGCAAGAATATTCTTTGCGCAGCGTCTCAACCATGCGCAGGTTAAGTTCTTCGGGATCGCAGGGGTAGGCGCTGGTGGTGTGGCAAATGATCAGGTTATTCATGTCGAGCAGCTTGACTGCAGACCGGATTTGATCAGTGGTGGACATGCCCGTGGAGAGAATAACTGGCCGGCCGGTTGAGTTTAGCCTCTTCATCAGGCCGTGGTCAGTGAGCGCTGCCGAGGGCACTTTGTACGTCACCGGGTCGAAGGCCTCCATGAAATCAACCGAGGGCTCATCCCACACGGAAACGAACCAGGTGATCCCAATTTTCCGGGCGTAAGCATCGATCTCGTTGTATTGCTCCAGGCCGAACTCCATTTTATGGCGGTACTCCAGGTAGGTGATGTAGCCCCAGGGCGTCTCGCGCATGACGTCGCGCTGATCAGGCGGGGTTGCCAGCTCGGGGGTGCGTTTCTGGAATTTGACCGCATCGACGCCAGCATGCCGTGCAGCATCCATCAGCCGCTTGGCAATTTCAACCTCGCCGTTGTGGTTAATACCGATCTCCGCGACGATGTAAGTTGGATGCCCCTCGCCTACCCACCGGTCGCCTATTTTTACTGTTTTAGCCATTCGTCTCTCCTTGATCGCCAATTAGGCTAGATTTATTAATTGCATAACCAACCACGGAGACGCATAGAACACTGAGAAATTCATAATATCAATTGGTATTCCTCCGTGGTCTCTGTGTCCTCTGTGGTGAATTGGTTTTTTAGTCATTATGTAAAAAGCGTTCGCACAAATTTACCGTTTGAGGATGCGTTCGCAGATTTCACGCACTGCGCCAAACCCGCCGCTGCGGGATAAGACCATGTCAGCTTCCCGTAGAACTTCCTGTTGGGCATCTGAAACCGCGACCGCACAACCAACCAGCGGGAAACACGGCAAGTCGTTAATGTCATTACCAACGTAAACCACCTGGGCTGGGTCGATGCTGTGCTCTGCCAGATAATTCTTGAGCCGGGCAGCTTTGTCCTTCACGCCCTGCATCACCTCGATGCCGATTTTGCGGCAGCGCGCCTCTACCGCCTTATCCGTCTCTGTTGAGAGGACAACGGATTCGATGCCAACGCTGCGCAAGGCATGGATGCCCATGCTGTCGGAGCGGTAAGCGGCTATAAATTCGTGTCCCTCAGCATCTACCCAGACGCGGTTGTCGGTCATTACACCGTCAAAATCAAAGACAACCAGCTTCACGGTTTCGGGCAGCGGACGGCGGCGGCTGCCATGGTACACCATCTCCAGCCCGCCAAACCACACCAACCATTCGGCGCGCTGCCAGTCCGAGGGTCCATCGATGTCCACCGTGTAGCGCGGATCAATTTTAACCGGGAGGATGACCTTGCCGCTCATGGAATTTCGTTCCTGAATGGTTGCCGGGCGGATCGCGTCAACATGACCGGTCTGCCAGTATACCAGCGGCAGGATTTGGCGCGGGGCATTGTAAGGCTCCGGCACGCCGGGGACATCCAAAAGATTGCGCATATATCCGGTACCAGGGTCTATGCGCCACATTTTGTGCGGGTTTTGCCCGGCAGGCACCACGCCGCGTACCGAATCGGCTTCCGGGTTATCCAACAGCATGCGAACGGCTTCGTCTACCAGCCCGATCGGGCGTATCGGCGATGTGGGGCGCAGTTGAACGACTACCTCCGGGGTATAGGCTTCGTTGGCAATCAGCCACGCCAGCGCATGTTGAAACACCGGCAAATCCAGGGTGTGGTCCTGAGCCAACTCGTCAGGCCGCAGGAAAGGCACCTCCGCACCGTACTCGCGGGCAACAGCCGCAATTTGCGGATCGTCGGTTGAGACGATGATGCGCGTGACGGTCTGTGCCTGGCGCGCAGCCATAATGGAGTAAGCTATCAGCGGGTGCCCGGCAAACGTGCGAATATTTTTATGAGGAATGCCCTTGGATCCGCCGCGCGCGGGGATAATCGCCAGAACTTCAGGACGCTTTACCATGCCGTCCACCCTCCGTCCACCACCAGATTAGAGCCAGTCATATAGCTGGAGGCGTCTGATGCCAGGAAAAGCAGCGCACCGTTCATCTCGTCATTGTGAGCCATGCGTCCCATGACCGCCCGGGCGGAATAGGAGGTGACAAATCCCTCATCGTGATTATTGAACACGCCGCCCGGCGTGAGTGCATTGCAGCGAATCTCAGTGCCAGCGTAGTAAGCCGCCAGGTAGCGCGTCATGCCCATTACGCCGGCCTTGGTGACCGAATAATAAACCGGCTTGTAAGCCGTCTGAATCCCGTTGCGCTGGTAAAGGCGCTGGTCAGGGCCAACCAGGCCGTAGGTTGAACAAATATTGATGATTGAACCCTTTTTGCCCTGCAGGATCATGGGTTTGACTGCCGACTGGCAGCACAGGAACATCCCGGTCAGATTGACATCCAACGCCTGCCGCCATTGATCCAGCGGATAATCCTCAAAGCTGCCAGAGGGAATGCCGCGCGCCATGGCATCGGGGTCAAACTTGGGGTCGAGCGCTGCGCTGTTCACCAGTACATCCAACCGCCCATAAACATTGACCGCGGTCTCAACCATTTCTTCCACCGAGGCGGGGTCGGTCACATCCACGCCAACACCGAGGGCGTTGTAGCCATCTATAACCAGCGTTTCGGCTATCGTGTTGGCCGTCATCCGGTTCAGGTCAGCCACAACCACGGCTGCCCCAGCCTGCGCCAGCGTCCGGGCGAACTGTTTGCCAAGCAGCCCGGCTCCCCCGGTGACAATGGCCACCTGGCCTTGCATTTGGAACTTTTCCAAAACATTGCTCATCCCAGGATCATCCTTTAGTGTAAATCGTTGGTGTTAAAACTGCACTTCGCAGTGATTTTCTGCCGACTCGTAGGTCGCCAGCGCCAATTGCAGCGCAGTGGTACCATCTTGCAGCGTACATACGGGTTGTGCGTTTCCCTGGATAATCGCCAGAAAGTGGCGCATTTCCGCCAGGAACAATTCGTTGCGTTCGAAGGTTTCGGGGGGACTGAATTTTTCCCAGGTATCGGCTTCAGGGCGATACAGATGCAGGCTGCCATCCGCATTATCCCAGCGCAGCGTGCCCTGGGTGCCAATGATCTCCAGCCGGTGGACTCCCGGCCGCTGGACATAATCCAGATGCAAGCTGCCCAAAGCGCCTGACGCAAACCGCATGTTAATCTCGGCGGTGTCCTCCACCTCCAGATCCAGGCCTCCCAGTCTGCCGGTCAACGCGTACAGTGATTTTACCTCACCCAACAGCCAGCGGAGGTAATCGAAGGGATGGCAAAGGGTGAGCACCACCCCGCCGCCCAGCTCCGGACGGGCTGAATAGCTCTCGCGGTAATCCTCCCACGGATGCCAGTTGGGCAAATACTCGCCCCAGTGGGCTCTGGCAGAGACCACCTTGCCGATCGCGCTGTCGGCCAATAATTGCTGCGCCTGCCGAAGGGTGGGATGCCAGCGATACTGGAAAGCGACCAGGGCTTGGCCACCGCCATTACGCAGTGCTTTTTCCAGGTCGGGGATACGGCGCAGGGAATGCGAGACCGGTTTTTCGATCAACAGGTGCGCCCCGCTTTCGGCTGCCGGGATGGCGACATCCAGGTGCAGCGCGGTAGGATTGGAGATAATGACCGCGTCTGGCCGGTGCGCCAGCGCCGCGCGCAAATCGGTCTCGACCGGGAAATCAGCCAGCTCATCGGTCGGCAGCGTTGACCGGTTGGAGCGGTAGAGGACGATGTCGCGCTCACCCAGGGCGAGCAGGTTGCGCATGTGCCGCCGCCCTATCGAACCGAATCCAGCTATGAGAAATTTCATAATTATCTCCCCACCAGAGAAGCCAGGTATTCACCTGTCCGTCGGCCGGCATTGCCATCGGTAAAGGTCACTTCGCGTTTAAGGAAAGACAGGCGAGCTTCTTCATCAGCGTGTGGATTCTCCAGATAAAAGTTGATCGCGTCGCGCACCTGGTCGGGAGTAAATGCCGCTCGCCCGGCATGAGCTTCGCGAAAGCGCAGATGAGTCGGCCATTCAGCAATCGCAGCCAGCGGGAGAGAGAACTTCCCGGGTGCGTTCCACCCACCGGGGGTATCAATGCATACACTGATGATAGGGCGGTTATGCACCGCTGTTTCGACCACCATGGTAGAGTACACGGTCAGGAAAACGTCAGCATAGGCCATCATGGAAGACTTCTCGGGCATGTCCTCGCCTGAGTAATAGCTCAACCCATCACCAAGCGGTACTGGCTCGACCAGATGCACGTGCGGCAAGTCCTTGATCAGCTCCCGAACGCGGTTGGCTTCTTGCTCATAAAGCGATCCGGCCATGAAATGGTTGGGATGCAGCCGAATGAGCAGTTGGCAGGGTTCCCGCAGGCTGTCTGAGCTGACCAGCCTGGCTAGCGCCTCGATATTGGGGTAATTCGGCGAGAAAGTCACGAAGCTGGAGGCATACGTTAGCAGCTTGAGTTTGGGGTCCAACCCATGCAGTACGAAATATTCCTCACGGCTCATCTGCCAAACTTTACGGAAGTATCCATCGTAAGTTGGGATCCCGCCAATGTTGACGCGTTCCGGTGCCCAGTCTGAACCGCGTACCAGCTCATCCTTCTGAATTTCAGACCAGCAGGTGGCATAGTCCATAGGTGCGCCTGGCAGGCGGTAACTGCTGGGATTGTCCCACCCGACGATGGCAACTGCGCGCGGCACTCCGTGCCGAACCGCCTCGCGCAGCAGGTAGCGGTCATAGCGCCACCCAGGCGTACTGGCAACCACCAGATCGGGTTGGTATTTTTCAAACAAATCGGCATAGATCGACGGCGTGAAGCGCATCTGATAATGAACCAATGCTTTTCGCGCTGCTGGTGAACGACGTAGTACCGCTGTCGACGCCTTGATAAACGGCATTAGAAATTTACCACCGCGAGATGTCTCGAACTCCATCTGCCGCATATGACCGTCCATAGCGTTGGTGTTGATGCGGTCCGATCCGCCCATCCAGCGCAGGAAATGCAGCCAGTACTGGACCGAATGGTCGGTTTGTTCAAAATAGCGTTTGGTTTGATCAACTCGAAGCCCCTCTACGAACAAACCGGGGTGGGCAAAGCGCTGCCTGATCTTTTCGACCAGGGCATCTTCGGTTAACAAAACTACTTCAATATCCTTGTCGAGCAGGGTCGGCACTACATCACTTTGCAAAAAATAGATCAGCGAAAGGCCGTGGTCAGCACAGATGAAAATTCGTTTTTTGGGTATCAATGTTTCCATTCTTTTACCGGTCGTAGTACCAGCGGAAAATTTTATCGTACAGACGCAACAGTGGGCCTTTGACCAGCGGTAAGTCAATCAGACGGCGGTTCTTTTTTTGCGTTGCTGGCTTTGGCTGCCTTATTACCCCGCGCAGCGTGTTGCTCATATTCATTGCCAGGGGATCCGAAACCATTAACCGCAGCAGACCGGCTTCATTCATTCGTTGATCCAATTGCTTTACCTGTCCCATTGGACGATCCATGTCAAAAGGTAAAAAGCGCTGCAGCACCGATTTGTACGCGGTAAACTGCCAGTGAGACGCTCCAGCATATGCCGATATTCCCCGGTAGGAAAGCCGAACGTCCTCCGTGGACTGATAATGCTCGCGAATTTCCGCTTCGCTTTGTCCCAGGCTTTGGTCAAATTCAAGGAAGGTTTGCCAGGTGATAAAGCTGCCGCGTTCCAACGCAACACTTTCGGTCTCATTAGCCCAGGCAGCGGTCTGCGTGTAATAATCCGGGTTGGTGCGGAACGGGCGCGCGGTGACCATGCCAACATTGGGATAGGTCTCAAGCAGCTGTACCGAACGGGACAACCAGCCTGGAAAAAATAAGACATCACTGTCAGCATAAACAATGATCTCGCCAGGTGCGCCGGCAAAGATTTGATTCCAGGCTCCGCCCTTGCCAAGATTCTTGGCGGATAATAACAGATACTGAATGTGATCTTCCCGCTGTTCAGCCAATAACCAATCTTGCGCTTCTTCGCAAGAACCATTGTCAAAAACCAACAGGTCAAAGGGCAGACCGGCGTCTTTCCGTGCAGAAGTCAGACACCTTGCGAGGACGTCCATCGCTTCGGCATAGAAACCGCTTTCGAAGGGAATGTAATTAAGCACCGCGACCGTGATGCGCTCGGGTTTGGCGACCGTCTTAACAAATTTGGCGGGGTTTTGGCCGATTCTCATGATCAGGATTCCTTGTTATTAGATCGGATCGTGTTATGACTGTTGAGGTCTGATCGCGCCGTCAGCCATTCACGTGCTTCACGGTATGCATTTCTCGGGTGGAATATTGCGTAACTCAACCAGCCCAATCCGCGTGAATGCAATCCCACCAGCGGGAAGATTTCCACTTCGCGCCAGAATCGCTTCCATGTCAGCGGTTTGCGAACGATTTGTCCTTTTTCAATCTGCTCGCTGCAATCCGTTAGCAGGAAACGGGTGATCATCCGCCCGCCCGCCCGCCGGATATTTTCGAATGTCTCCGGCAATTTGTAGTGCGGTTGACCGTTAGGCAGGTGCGAATAATCGTGGTTTTGATGAATAATGAATATATCTTGGGTGGCATCCACCGTCGCCCAACCTTTGCGCCGGGCGTGGTAGATCATCCAGTTGTCCCAACCAGCGCGGCCGATGGCAAATTTTGGCATTTCATGATAAGCCTCCCGTGGGAAGATGAAATAGTCGCTGCCGGCGGGTGGGTGCAACTTAGCTAGCTGCTGTGCTCGCTGACGCAGCGCTTCATCCCAGCCTGATTCAAAAACCAACGGTTCGGTCACATCCAGGTCCCAGCGCTGCCCAACAACAAGAAAATTTTTGCACTGATTTGCCACCTGCCGTGCAGTTTCCACAAAATCGGGTAGCAGCAAAATATCGGCGTTGACATAAGCCAGCAGCGGACTGTCAGCATGCTGACGTGCCTGGTTGAACAGGTCGCTGATCAGCGGGGTACCCTCCTGGTTGCGTGCCACTTCAGGTAAATGCAACGCGCCAAACTCAGCGGCTGCTTCGGCGGCCCCGGCTTCATCGCCCAACACAATCACCGCCACGTCCGGCCCTAGCGCTTGCCAGTTAGCCAGCGCATTGCGCTGGATGGTGGCAATTTGCGGGTTAGTGAAGGGTTTGGGGGTGGTGAAAATGGTTATAAGGGCCATTGTATGATCATCAAATATCTTTATTTTTCAGAGGAGGGATCACTTCGACCAGGTGCATCCCAGGTCGGCGGATACACTATTTGCCAGAGCCTTCTGACTGTTATCCAATTCTTGCCCAGACAATCCGTTTTCCCAAACCGAGCACAAATAAGGCCTCATACTGTACATATATACTTTAGCCCGCTGGGTAAGTTCGGTAGCTAACTGGATATCACCCAGGTGGATGAACCCATCAATGAACGGTTCCAATTCAACTCCGGTGTTAAGGCTGTCCTGGTATGGCGTCGATTCTTCCCATAATTGTTGAATCGCTGGCCAATCTTCAAATTGCTGGGCAAGGTCGGCTTTTTGATAGTAATAGCACCAGCTCTTGGGAAGCTCGGGGCCAATCACATCCCATTGTGGGTAGCCGATAGCTGGTTCTTTTGTAATGCGTGTCAAGTCCGATATGATCAGAGAGTTGCGGGTGGTGTCGGTGATCATCGGATTCAACTCATCTTCAGGCCCAAGGACCCATAAACATTGCGATTCGTCATAACGGTAATCCACTACAATAGCATCGTGGGTGAAGCCGCTGAACCAGGCGAGCCAGTGCCCGGCATTGACGGGTGCCCCTTCCAGAAACGATTCCATATCATTGCCGAAATATTTAGGGATGGTTAGAAACCAATAATCCACTTGACCGGTATCGCGTGATGGTGGATACAATGTGTTGATCGTAAATGCGGTGGGATACACACCTACTTTGGGAAAAAATTCGCGCTCTGCTAAAAACAAAGTATCCGGTTTAAGGGCAGGAATACGCCAAAGAAGCTGATTGTAAAATCTTTGTTGGTAGGTCCAAGACCAGCGGTAATCGTTGAGGTTGCGAACTTGCCAGCCTGCTGCCAGTCCAACCAGGATTGCCAGAAATACCTGTCGCCATTTGGGAGTGGTAAACATCAACTCCGCAATGGAGACAACCACCAATCCAGCCCCGGCCATTGAGGCCATGCCAAAACGGTCGTTCCAAATACCTGAAGTGTCACTTACCTGGCGCCCAATTAACCAACCTGGCGCTGCTCCCAGAACCACCATGAGGATCCCAATAAATAAACGCTGCCTCACCTCTTTATTGGTCTGCGATCCAGATTCTTCAACCCCATTTGTAAGTTTCCATACAGCAAAATAGGTGAAGACGGATACGAACGCCGTCAAAGCTAAGGCAGCCATTTCTATAGGACTATCAAGACGCAGAATTCCTGGCTCGAATGTTTTATACCAGGCAGAAACGACGATCGCAATTAAGTCTTGAAGAACGACCAACCCCAAGTGGATAGTCTCTCTTATGGGGGACGCGGCTATTTTGGTTAAGAGCGACACCTCTAACCGGTCTGCGACCGGCAGCACTGCAAAAAACCAGCGCCATACGACGTAACTCGCCACAACAGCCAGGTATGGCAAAAACCGCAAACCAGTGGCTATCGCCCGATCTCTTAAGGTGTTTTTTTGGTTCCAGATTAGCATCCAAATAATAAAGGGTCGGATAAATTCCAGCGCTATAAAATAGTCTGAGATAACCAGGCCAACCGCGCTAATAATTAATGCTGGAAGGGTAAATGCCAAAGCCCATCTTGGTTTTTGGATCCCAAGAATCATCAAATAGGTCGAAACAAACACGCACAAGAAAGAGGTCCACTGCGGGATGAAAGTTATAGCAATGGGTTGTTGGGCAAACACTGGGTAAACTGCAAACAACAATGCCGCGGCTGCCACTGGTTTCTCGGATTTCGGCCAAAGTGCTCGGAAAATCAACCAGGAAAAAAGTACCGTTAGATACCGCAAACCAAGATTGAAAATTTGCCACGGCAGCGGGCTGTACCCGAACAAATCGAACAATAAAATTGGGTACCAACCTTTTATTGGCCGTCCATCCGAGGCATGGAACAACAATGTAGCTTCATTTCCGCCGATTTTATCAAAATATACATTCGGCCAATCATCAAGATAATAACCCAGGTCGGGAATTAATAAAGCAAATGTAACGACCATAACCACTAAAATAATTATTGGCACAACAAGTGGGCGAAGGCGGTTAATTATCATTATGATGCCTATTATATGCTTGGTCGACATCATCGAATTTCTTGTGGGTTACCCCGCGGTTGATGCCTTCCAGTTCAGGGTGCGCCTGCCAGATAGCTAGAATTTCCTGCCAGGTGCAGTCACGCCGCCCGTCCAACAGGGCATACAAACCGCGCACGGCTTGCAAATCTTCCGGGGTATCCACCGTCCAGCGTAAATGCCCGAAATCCGCTTCAGCGTTAACAACATGAACGTGAAAACGTCCGGGGGTTTCATACAGGTAGGGCATGACGTGCTCGCGCTCGTGAGGTTCCTTGGCTTCCTGCCAGGCGCGTTCGAGCGCGGTTAAACTGCACACTTCCACGTCCAATCCAATCGGGTAAGTGCGCTTCCAGGGCGGAGGTAAGCGGTTGGCGGCAAAATCGGCCTTCGTATCGTAATAGGCCTGCACCACGCGGTCGATGACCCACGGGTCAACTAACGGGCAGTCCGCTGTGATGCGCACAATCACATCCGCCTGGTGCGCCCGGGCAGCCTGATAAAACCGGTCCAGTACGTCGAATAAACTGCCGCGTTCACAGGGGATGCCGCGCTGCGCGCATAATTCTGCGACCAGGCCATCCGAAGGGTCGGTAGTGGTGGCGACAATCACTGCGTTGACCGTTTTGGCCATACGCACCCGCTCGACCACGTGCATTAGCATTGGCAGCCCATCAATGTCGAGCAGAATCTTGCCCGGCAGGCGGCTGGAACTCATCCGACCTTGAATGATGGCGACAACGCGCTCGTTATCTTTACCCGTTACACTCATGCTTTAACCTTGATGGGAGTTTGAACCAAACCTTGCGCCAATTCATAGGCCGCCAGCAGGCGCTTAAAATTTTCCGGCCAGTTGGCACGCTTTTCGGCAAGCGCACGGGCTGCATTGCGCATCGGCTGCAATTCAGTCCGGCGCCGGTAAGCCTTAAGAATGCCGTCGGTGACTGCCTGGTCATCGCCATCCGTGAATAGCCAACCCGCCGGGCTGTTTGCCAGCCACTCGCGGTTGCCCGGGATATCGGAAACCAGCGCGGGAACGCCGCAGGCCAGCGCTTCCATCAATGAGACCGAGGAGCCGTCGCTGTGAGATGCGCTGACGTAAAGGTCAGCGGCATGATAATAGATCGGCAAATCCTTCTGGCCGATCTGACCGGCAAAATGCACCCGGTCCAGTACATTGTATTGCTCGAGAATAGCCCGGATGGCATCCGCCTGCGAGCCACCGCTGAGCAGCAGCAGACGCAGGTCAGGCGCCTGCTGTGCTGCGCGAGCAAAGCCGCGCACCAGCACATCTACGCCGTAGAGCGGCTCCCAGGAGCGCAGCGAGAGCACCACAAAGGCATCTTGCCAGCCAAGACTGGTGCGAAAGACCCCGGCCTGCCCGGGGACGAAACGCTGCAGGTCCACTCCCCACGGAAACAAGACGGTACGATCAGCCGGGAAGCCGAATTGCGCTGCTTTTTGCTGCACAGCCAGGCAGTCGCCGGTCAGAACAGTGGTATGGTTTAGCGTGTAGCGCGTCACCCGCTGCATCCAGGCATTTTTATCAGCTTCCAATAATAAATCCGACCCCCAGGACATGGTCACCAGCGGCTGAAAGCCGCTCTTTGCCGCAATGTAGCCAGCGGATTGCACCGGACCGGCATGAATCACATCCGGCTGGTATTCCTTAACCACGCGCCGCAGGTCGGCAGCCAGAGCCGGCACGTCGCGCCAATGGAAAGGAGTCTGACCGCCGCGCCAGGGGATCACTTCCACCGCGCCTGGCACCGGCCGTATTTCGGTTTGCCGTCTCGCCGGTTCCAACTGCAAAAAGGCCACCGCATGCGGCGTCCCGGCCAGCGCGCTCAGGAAGCGGTGGTCGTGCGGAGTGTAGGAGCGGGAGAAGTAAAGGACTTTCATAGGGAGTAGTTAAGAAGAATGGAAAGTGTCAAGTGCCACGTGCCACGAGGTGCTTACGCACCCAAGTCAATCCAGCGGAGTTCCTTCCCGGCCGGGATATCGACATTTGCCCGAGTGCCAACGACCTTGTCAATCTCCGGCGGCAGGATTGCTCCGCGGGTCGCCGGGCGCAGCACATCGATCATCTCACGAGTCAGTGTCTCGCCGGCCTGAATGTCGCGCGCGGCGCGCAGGCAGCGGCGCTGCAGCACGGAGGTCTCTTTTTCGTTGCCGGAGATGGTCTTGTCCGCTGACCCCATGGCGCGTTCCAGCTCGCGGGTACGGTCAACCATGTCACGCCAGGTCTGCGGGGTCATTGAGAAGGGGTGGTCGGGACCGATCCGGGTGGTGTCATCCGTAAAGTGCTTTTCAATGACGCGTGCCCCCAGGGTTACGGCACCCAGCACGGTCGCATGCCCTTGTGTATGGTCTGAAAGACCCAGCACCAGATCAGGGAACATCGCATGGTAAGTATTCAATACGCGCAGGTTGATATGGTCGAAGTTGACCGGGCTGGCGGTGTAATTGGTGTTGCATTGCAGCAGAACCAGTTGCTGGTTGACAGACAGGATCGTATGTACTGCCTGCTGAACTTCTCCAATATTAGCTGCCCCGGTGGACAGGATCACCGGCTTGCCTTTGCGGGCGATGTATAAAAGCATTTCAAGCCAATCGACGTCGCCCGAGCCGATCTTATGCGCCGGAACGAACGGGTCGAGGTAATCCACCGCTTCAAAATCATAGGGGGAAGAAAAATAATCGATGCCCACCTTCTCGCATTCTTCTTTGAGAACCGGTGTCCAATCAAATGGGATGGTTGCATCAGCGTAAACTTCAAATACGGATTTTTTCCAGGATGCCTGGTGCGATACCTGGCCGTGCATGGCTTTGAAACCGTAATCCGAAACAATCTTAGGAGCGCGGAAGTTTTGGAATTTGGCAGCATCGGCTCCGGCTTCCTTTGCCAGGCGAATCAGCAATTTCGCCCGATCCAGGTCCCCGTCATGGTTGGCGGAGATATCCGCAATGAAATATGTCGGAAAATCCGGCCCTACGCTATGTTCTCCAATTTTGACATCCATTTCATGCTCCTGATTAACTCATCATCGGAACGAACGAGGTGTTTACGCCAGCGCCTGGATGTGCTTGGGAAAGCCGTGGCGGTACTGCGCATAAAACTTTGCCAGACCTTTTTCAAAATCGGGAAGCATATGACCCAGGGCAGCTGTAATTTTGCCGATATCGAGGGTTAAATTGGGCGAGCGCGCTGCGATCAGCCCGCCATCGGTCACTGACGCGGGTGAGATCAAAGCCGGGTCGAAACCGAATGTATTAGCGATGGCGATACCGAAATCATACTTGCTCATCGCCTGCGCCCCGACCAGGTGGTATATCCCTTTCAGTTTCTTTTGAGCGGCTTCCACCAGCATATCGGCAAGGTCAAGCACCATCATCGGGCAAAAAAGTACGTCCGTGAAGCCTTTGATGGGTTTTCC
>CALMGN010000166.1 GCA_937863605.1 uncultured Anaerolineaceae bacterium | reverse complement strand
ACGGTGACAGTGAATGACCTGGCGGCTGCCCAGCGCGAACTGCTCGGCCGGGCTGTGGCTGCCGGGCTGGTCGTGACGCATTACGAACAGGTCAAACCCTCGCTGGAGGATGTGTTCTTGAGAATCGTCGAGAACGGAAATGATTCGAGGCAGCTATGATGACGGCGCTTACCAAGGAATGGCTTGAACAGCGGCGAACCCACCGGCTGCTGATCGTGTGCCTGATATTCTTGTTGTTTGGATTAATGTCACCCTTACTGGCAAAATTTACGCCTGAACTCATTAAAATGGTGCCGGGTGGCGAGCAGATCTCGCAAATCATCCCGCCGCCGACTGTGGCGGACGCAGTTGCGCAGTACCTCAAGAACCTGACCCAGTTCGGGCTGGTCTTGGCAGTACTGATGGGCATGGGGATGGTCTCGCAAGAGAAAGACAAAGGCACCGCTGCCATGGTGTTGGCCAAACCGCTCAGCCGGACGGCTTTTATCCTGGCCAAGGCGGCAGCGATGGGCGTCAGCTTCTTGATTGGCACGGCGCTGGCTGCCGGAGCGGGGTACTACTACACCCTGCTGCTGTTCGAGGCGCTGCCGGTAGGCGGCTGGCTGGCGTTAAATGGGCTGCTGCTGGTCTATTTTGGCGTCTATGCCGCATTGACCCTGCTCGCGAGCACTCTGAATCGATCCATGTTGGCGTCAGGGGTTACGGCAGTCGGTTTTATCATTCTGCTGGCGCTGATCGAGATCGTTCCGGCTGCAAGTAAACTGCTTACCGGGGGGCTGCTGGGCTGGGCCGGAAGGCTGGCACTGGGGAGCACGATGGAACCGGCCTGGGGCGCGTTGGGGGTTTGTCTGGGGCTGATTGCGGCCGCGTTGACCGCTGCCGTGATGGTTTTTCAGCGGCAAGAGATTTAATGTTTCACGTGAAACATTTTGAAAAACCCTTCAATTAATAAGGATCCCCATAGTCCAATTAAATACCCCCTTGCTGTCGTGTTGGGCGCGGACCTTCGTAGGTTGGATTGAGGGGCAGCAGATAGATATAAATCAAGGTTGACCTATGGAGCCCCGAAATCCAACACAAAGGATTGGGAAGCAATGTCGGATTTCGGGCTGCGGATGTGATTCTCAAATCCGGATGCTTTGCACGCCCTCAATCCAACCTACGGCTAATTCCCCAACATTTTAAGTCTAATGTTTCACGTGAAACATTTTGAAAATCCTTCCAATAAACAAAGATCCCCCTGGTCGTATAAAATGCCCCCTAGTTGTCATGCCAGGCGCAGACCCTGGTAGGATAAATTGAGGGGCAGCAGATGGATATAAATTAAGGTTGACCTTTGCAGCCCCGAAATCCAACACGAAGGATTGGGAAGCAATGTTGGATTTCGAGCTGCGGATGTGATTCTCAAATCTGGGTGCTTTGCACGCCCTCAATCCAACCTCCGGTTGGCTGAACTGCAGCCATGGCAGAGCAGCAGTCATGGCAGAGCAGGTGCATCGCTCCTTAAGCTGTGGAAGAATAGCCTCTGTATCCAATCTGGAGCATGGCACTTTTGAAGTGCCTTGCTCCTGCCTGTGACCCGTCTGTTTTGGCCAGCCAAGATCAGGTGCATCGCTCCTTAAGTTGTGGAAGATTGCCATTCCGGATATGCCAGGAGCAACGCACCTAAAATAAATAGAACAAATATTCTGATTATAGCCCCCGATTTTCCGGCTGGTCGGGACGCAGCAAGCCGATGGCGACCCCCTTCTCATCACTCATGATAATTTCCAGGTGGGCGCCTGGGCGGTAGTCGCGGACACGGATCAGACGCAGGCTTGTGGCCAGCTCCGGCGGCTCGTTGACCCATTCACTGAGCCGGTCTGGCGTCTCGTAGAAAAATTCACGGCGGAAGATATTTTCCGGTTGGTCCAGGTGGATCGCCAGCGGGTATATTTGCGCCTCGAGCAGGTCCTGGAAGAAATGTGTCCCGAGCGAAGGTTCGGGGGGCAATCCGATTTTTTCACCGGCCAGTTCGATCAGGGCGTGGGCGTGGTAAATATCCCCGTAATCGATGGGCACGCCCAGGTCGGAGTTTGAGGAACCCCAGCGCCCCGGACCGACACAAATGAACTTCTCGTTTTCAAGCGCGGCATTTAGCCGGCCGATCAACCGCGCCAGGTCGTTGCGTTGATTGAGGTTTTTCAGCTTGTAATATTCTTCAGGCGCGACAAAGACCACATAATCAATGCGTTCCAGATAGCCCTCGGGCACCACAAAACGCGTCTCGAAGATCACGTCCTCCGGGTTAGGCTCGAACGGCAGCGCCATCGCAGCGGTGGATTGAAGCTGGCTCTGCGGGCGGCATTGCAGGATGGTGAGGCACAATTCGGGTTTCCCCTGGGGATCGTCGTGCACCGAAAAGGTGAATTCGAGATCGACCGGTGCTTCGTAATTCTTTTCGAGCAGCTGCAGCATCTCGCGCATGCGCTCGGCGAAGGGCGTCCGGCGCAGCAACTCCTCAAAGGTGATCACCAGCTTCTTGTTCTCGTCCGAGAGGAAGCGGGTGCGCAGCGAACTGAAAAAGCCGTCCTCATCCACCTGAGCCAGGTAGCGCAGCGGTTCGTAGTCGGCATTGATCACATCGGCGACCGGCATGGTCTTGAATCGGTTTTCTTTAAGGTCGAGTAGATCGACGAACTGCTGCGAGTAACGCCGGATCGATTTCGCGTCGGTCGAGGGACGCAGGTGCGGGTGGCTGAGGGCGATCAGACGCGGGAAGTCATTGCCCACGCGGTCCACAGCGCGGGTTCCCAGTCCCCAAACCAGGCGCACAAAGCCTTCCTCGCGCCGGATCTGCGGCGCCCAGCGGTATAGATTGCGGCTGAAGGCCACGCCAGCGCCGTGCGGCAGGTAGTACTGACCAAACGGCTCGCCTTGTACGGTTTGAATCAGTACGCCCATGCGCTCGTCGTAATCTTGCAGGCCGCGGCTGCGGCGGTAGAGCAGCGCGTTGGGGTTCAAGGTGGAAGCATAAATGCGGCGCAGCCCGTCGGTGAAAGCGCGTAAATTATCCTGGCGCGATCCCTGGTTGGGCAGAAAGACGCTTTCGTATTTGCCGGCGAAAGCGGTGCCAAAGTTATCTTCCAACAGGCTGGATGAGCGGACGATCAACGGCTCCTTGCCAACCTGGTCAAGCAGAGTTTCAAAGCGCGCCAGCACGTCGGGGCGGAACTCGCCGTCCAAAAAATCCTTGAGAATTTTCGGGAAATCGGCGCGCATTTCGGTCTCAGTCTTGTATTTCTGGTCATTCCAACCAAAAAGGTTGTTGATGGACATGAATGTGTAAAACACGTCCGAGCCGATGAAATAGGACTCGGGGGTGGATAGGCAGGTGTCGCGGGTGATGCTGGAGACCTGGCTGAGAATGCGGTGCGCCAGCAGCATGCCCGCTGCCTTGCCGCCAATGCGACCCGGCCCGATCTTGCGCATGCGGATTTCCTGCAAATCAGCGATCGAGAACCACTTTTTGGCGACGTTGATATAGCGCAACTGGTCGCTGATCAAGCTGCGGATGAGTACCACTTTGGTTTCCTGCAGCCGCGCTTCGTATTTCGCGCGTTCAGCTTCGGGCATACGCTCGATGGTCATCGCCTGTTCGAAGACCAGTTCCAACGGAGCCAGTTCCGGATTGAGCGAGAGCATTAGTCCGACCATATCAATGCCGCGCTCGCTGAGCACATCGCTGATGATGCGTTCCAGGTCTTCCAGGTTGAAATGCTGCGAGAAAATGACGTCCGTCAGATGGTCGCGAAGGCGGGTGACGCGCATCTCCCATACTTCGGCCGGTTCTTCGTTGTATGGATTGCGCAGCCCCTCGCGTTCCTGTGACTGGACCGCCAGCTTGCGCACCTCGGTTTCGAAATCATTCGGGCGCACCATGCCGCTCGAAAACAGTTCGCGCCGCATTTGCTGGCGAATACGCCCGCTGAGCACCGGGTATTGCGCCAGTGCCAGGTTAATATTCAACATTTCGGTGGAATGGCTGGGTGGGAGGTTCATGTCAGCCCCGGAGAGAGGTATTTGATCTATATGGGATCAAAAAAATTGTACCACTGTGAGTTAACGAGATGCACATTTATTTGGCGGTTTCTTCCAGGCATGGATTTAATGTATTTCGAGTGTTTTGCGCCGACTCGGCGCAAAACACTCGATTAATGAATTGCCCGCCCCAAGAATGGGGCGGGATGGGCGGGGTTGATAACACGCCGATCTTGAAGGCGGTCCAATAATATCGTGATACAAGGGGCGGGGGGATCTAATTTTGGTATGCACCAATTGAAAATCCCGTAGCTGCTACTGGCGCAGGGCAATATTGAGGGCGCATCGCGCTCATGGGCACGGGGGTCCGAGAATGATATTGGTATTTTGAATATCCCCGTGCCGCTACAAGTGACAAAAAAATAACCGCCCAGGAAAAGGGCGGTTTGTTTGCTGCAAACTGGCTTTGTGTGGTGATTATCCCAGATGCATGGGCATGATCACGTGAACGTAATCATCATCCCCGATTGGGCGCAGGGTGGCCGGGGTGTTGTTCTGATTGGTCTCCAGCGCGACCGAGGGAGTTTTGAGCACCTCCAGCACCTCGCGCAGGTATTTGACATTGAAGGCAATCAGCAGCGCCGGGCCGTCGATGGAGGCATCCACCTTTACGTCGCTGGTGCCGGTTTCTTCCGATTGCGCGGATATCTCGATTACACCAGGAGCGTCGCCTTGCGGCAGGATGTTCATCCGCACCACATTGTTGCCCTCGCGCGCGATGATCTCCGCCTGCTTGCAGGCTTTGAGGAATCCAGGCACCGAAAGGATGGTGTGGGTCTTGGAAGAGCGCGGAATGATGGCTTTGTAATCGGGGAAGTTACCGTCGATTAGCTGCGAGACCAGTTCAGCGTCTTTGAGACGGAAGACTACCTGTCCGCGGCCAGCCGGGATGTTCATGGTCAAAGCCTGATCGCCGTCGGCAGCGATACGGGCTAACTCGCTCAGGGCACGGCCCGGAATGATGACGGTAACAGCCTGGCGTACCGGGTTGGCCAGTAACGCTTTGCGCACCGAAATCCGGAAACCGTCGGTGGCGGCCAGAGTCACCTCATTTTCAGCGATGGTCATCAGTACGCCCTGTAGCACGGGGCGGGCGTCATCGTTCGAGGCGGCAAACACAACCTGCTGAATCATCTCTTTAAAGTCGGAGACGTTCAAGCTGACGCCATCGGCCAGGTCGGGGACTGGCATGGGCGGGAATTCCTGGGCGTCGATGCCTTTAATGTCAGTGATGTTCGAGCCGCAGGTCACAGTGAGCGTTTGGGTGCGCGTGTTCAAGGCCAGATGGACCAGGTCGTTCGGCAGGGCAGAGATCAGGTCAACGAAGGTGCGGGCTGGAACGGTGATGGCCCCATCCTCACCGATTTGCGCCGGGATCCAGCAGGAAATGCCCAACTCCAGGTTGGTGGCAGAAAGTCGCAGGCGGCCTTCATCGGTGGCGACCAGGATGTTCGCCAGGACGGGCAAGGTGCTGCGCGGCGAAACTGCGCGCGAGACTAATCCCAGGCCGTGAGACAGGTGTTGTTGTTGAACTGTAACTTTCATTGCCGCCCTCCGTGAGGTAGTGAATGGGTAAATAAATTATATCAGCTTCTTAAGATAAGGAATTGGAATATTTGGATGGATTAGTCATTGGGTGCGTTGCTCCTGAGTTGACAATGAAGTCAATCGACCACGAATTAAGGAGCGATGCACC
>CALMGN010000165.1 GCA_937863605.1 uncultured Anaerolineaceae bacterium | reverse complement strand
GTCCAGTATTCCCAGTGAGCCGGGTTGCTGGCGTCACCATTGGCTTTGAGCAGCGATACCTTGACGTAGTAGGTGCCATCCGGCACGGTGTAGGTCTTCGTGCCGGCGGAGGTTGTGCCGTCGAACGACCAGGCATAAAAGCCGGTAGTGGTACTGTTGCGCGGCAGGTATTCTTCTTTGGCGAAGGTGTGGTAAGACTTGCCTTTCACCGCATCAAAGACCTCGAATTTCATCCAGCGCGACTGGTGGTCGAGATGGAACAGGAAGTATGGAACATCAGCACCTTGCATGGTGAAGGTCCAATCTTCTGTGGTTTCCAGCGGTGCATAAAAGCCGTTAACGACGGCCGCCAGCCAGGGGAAGCTGTATACAGTCGGGGTAATCACCTGGATCGACTGGTAATCGCCCTTGAAGCCGGCGTAAGGCACGGTGTAAGCCTGCCCGCCGCCCTGCGGGGTGAACTTGATGTAGCCGCCGTACTGGCTCTTGTTTGCCAGGCCAGGATTGGCTGTGATGGTAACATCGACGGTTGCACTGCCGCCAGCCGGAACCGTCACCGATGGGGCGCTAAAGCTGACCGCTGCAAAACCAGTTGTAAAGGTCGGTGCGAAAGTATTCGGCCCATTGGACAAGGCTGGCAAGTGCGTCACATCGTATGTCACTTCTGAGGCCCCGATGTTCTTAATGGTCAATGTTTGGGTGAACGGACCTGCCTCAGACTCGCCGGTGGCAATCTTGGCCGGTGTGACTGCGGTGGTGGCCAGGATGGCATCGTCAATATCCAGCATGCCAGCTCCCTGACGGTTTACATTATCCAGGAAACCAAGGCCGGGATTGCCCCACCAATTTTTCGGATCGGCAGAATTCTGCAGGATGCCGCGCACGGATTGTGCGTTCAGCTTGGGTTGGGCTTCCAGCAGCAGCGCTACCGCACCCGCCACATGCGGCGAGGACATCGAAGTGCCGCTCAGAGTAGCATACCCACCGAGTTCCAGCGGATAAGTGGAGTAAATTAATCCACCGGGTGCGCCGATATCGGGTTTTAGTGAAAGGTCTGGCGCCAGTCCGTAGGAGCTGAACGAAGAGATCAGGTTGCCGGTTGGGTTGACGAATGTCCCGGTTTGATCCGTCCAGGTCATATCGACCGAGCCTGCAGCCAGGCGATTATTAATCAACACACCGTCGGTGTCTGAAATTGCCACAACCGGGATGGTTATCGCGGGTGCCCCCGCCACAGTTGGGCTGAAGCGGCCGGCAGAATTGTTGTAAAGGACAACCGCCACAGCCCCGGCGCTTTGGGCATTAAACGATTTAACATAGAATGTGCAAGTCCCACGCCGGATCAATGCGACTTGCCCGGTTAGACTACCTGCTGGAAGAGCGGCACACGCATCAGCGGCAGAGGTTGGTGTTCCTGTTCGCGCCATCGGGTAGGTCCCAGATGTCGGCGGGAGTGGTGCTGCTGTTGCCGGAGCGTAACCAATCTGTGTGTCATCCGGTGAAATCGTAAATGTCGATAACGCAACATGCGTGTTATCAAACGCCGCCACGCCGATGACTTTCTGGCCCAGGCCAGGGGCTCCGGCCGAGTACAGGCCGTTGGCGCCGCTGTTGCCGATGGAGGCCACCACCACCATGCCCTTGTTGACCATGCGGTCAGAGGCGACGGCGGTGGGGTACTGCGGCCACTGGAAGGCCGAGCCGATGGACATATTCAGCACGTCCATGCCGTCGGCCAGGGCCATTTCCATGGCAGCCAGCATGATATCTGCGGTAGTGGACCCAACGCAGCCAAAGACGCGGTAGGCGCCGAAAGTCACTCCGGGGGCTACTCCAGTGACGGTCCCGCTGGCGCCGATGATGCCAGACACATGCGTGCCGTGCCCGGCGCAGTCATCCGGGTCAGCATCGGGGGTAGGAACCGGGTTATAGGTTGCCGAGGATGGATCGGCATTAAAAACATCGCCGACAAAGTCCCAGCCGGTAGCTACCCGGCAGCCCGGGCCAAAGCAGCCGCCCAGGTCGGGGTGGTCGTAATCGATACCGGTGTCCATCACCGCCACTTTAATGCCTGCGCCGGTGTAGCCTTCGCTCTGGGCGATATCCGCACCGGTCTGTGCCAGGGCGGTAAATAACTCAGGATTGTAGGCTTCCTCGTACGGAATCGGCATGGCGATCGACTCGATCGGGAAAACAGCCTTGACGCCTGAGAGTTTGGTCAGGGTGCTCAGCTGCGATTTGTCCATTTTGATCGACAGCCCGTTCCACAGGGTGTCGAACACCCTGCGCTCGGTATATTTCAAGCCGGCGCGACGGGCGTTCTCGCGGAAAGCCTTCTTCTCGGCCTTGGTCACCGAAAGGCTGGTGCCTTCGATGGTTGGCTTGCTGTTCAATTCTACAAACCATAAATCGGCGGTCTCGTCGATGATCCCTTCGGTCTCGACGGTCGGCACCGGGTTGATCGGATCAACCGGCTGCACATCCTGAGCGTAGGCTGGCATCACTGAAGTCACTGCCAGGACCAGCACGAGCGCAATCGTCATACTGAGTTTTTTGAACATCATTTTCCTCCAAAAAGTGTGAGTGTGGATTAAGCCGGAGAAGTGCAAGGTCTGTGCTAATGGCGCTAAAAGGCTCACCTCCTCTGCTATGGATAGGAAACCGATTTAAAATCCAGGCCGATGAAACGCCTATCCTCTGGGTGTGCTTTCGGCAGCCTGGCAATCTGGGTGACCAGATCCATAGCTTTGCGCCCCCACTTCGCAGTGAGTTAGCCTTTTCGGGCAAAGTTCAGTATTCGATTTTGTAAGATTACAGATAGTAAATTGTAGGTATATTTTACCGAGTAAATTGATTATTTACAACAAATTCTATAAAAGTCCTTTCACGTTTGAAAGGTTCAAAAGGTTGTCATACAAATAATTAGTAAGATGTCACTTGGATTTTTTCCTTTTCTTCTGTAAACTCTTCGAGTAAAATAAATCGTCAGACAACTTCATTGACTATTTGATCCAAGTCTCCGTCTGAGTTTCCCCCCCTTTCCCTTAAAGTAAATCAACTGATTTTTTTCCTCTGCTAAGCCGTTTTCCACTCGAACAAGAACGAAAGGATTTCCTTTTATTCATGGCAGATCGTGCGGGCGTGAAGCGAGTAGTAAACCGAACCGTTGAGGCGCTCCTGCCGCTGTTGGCGGTTCCGGTGGCGTTCCTGATTGGCGCGGTGATGCTGGCGGCCCTGGGAGCCAACCCGTTGGAAGCCTACGGCGCCATGCTGCAAGGCGCTTTTGGCGATAAATCGGGTATCACCCAGACGCTGGTCAAGGCCACACCTCTGCTGCTGGTTGGGCTGGGCGTGTGTATTGCCTTCCGCGGCGGGGTGATCAACATTGGCGGTGAGGGACAAATCATTATCGGCGCGCTGGGAGCGACAGCGCTTTCCATCGGATTCAGAGATATGCCCGGCTGGTTTCTGCTGCCCATGAGCCTGATTATTGGCGCACTGGCAGGGGCCGTCTGGGGTGGTATCCCGGGAGTATTGAAAGCCAAATTAGGCGTGAATGAAATTTTGAGCACCGTGATGATGAACGCCATCGCGGTGCAGTTTTCTAATTACCTGCTGCGCGGGCCAATGATCGATCCGAAAGAGATCGAGCAGGGCACGCGCATTGCGCAGTCGGCCTTGCTGCCCAAGTCGGTCTGGTTGACGCGCCTGGTGCCGCAAACCCTGCTGCATTCCGGCGCCATCCTGGCATTGATCCTGGCGGTGCTGGTCTATATTTTCCTGTGGCGTACCACCATTGGTTATCGCATTCGGGCGGTGGGGCTCAATCGCGACGCGGCCAGGTACGCTGGCATCCGAGTTCCTTTTTACCAGGCGCTGGCTTTGATCCTGGGCGGCGGTTTTGCCGGGCTGGCAGGCGCAGTAGAGGTAATGGGCGTTCAACACCGGATGATGGAAAACCTGGCGTCCGGCTACGGTTTCTCGGGCATTGTGGCGGCGCTGTTCGGTTCGCTGCACCCGCTGGGGAGCATTCCGGCATCGGTGTTGTTTGGCGGTCTGCTGGTGGGCGCCGATAAGATGCAGCGTGCGGTCCAGGTACCTTCCTCTTTAATTGATGCGCTGCTCGGGCTGGTGGTTTTGTTCGTTGTCGGCAGCCAGATCTGGTCGCGTTGGCGCGCCCGCCGGAGAGAAACCCATGGATGAGTTATTTAAACTTCCAGTCCTGTTGGGGATCCTCTACTCCGGCATCCGTCTGGCAACCCCGTACCTTTTCGCCGCCGTCGGCGAGACCTTCGCGCAGCGTTCGGGTGTATTGAACCTGGGTGTGGAAGGCATTATGCTGATGGGCGCCTACAGCGGCTTTTACGTTGGCATGAAGTCTGGCAACGTGTGGCTTGGTTTGCTGGCCGCAGCGCTCGTTGGCATCCTGATGGGACTGTTGATGTCGGTCATCAGTATCACGATGCAAGCCGAACAGGGCATCAGCGGCATCGGCCTGCATTTGTTCGGCCTGGGCCTCTCCAGTCTGCTGTTCAAGACCACGCTGGGCAGCGTTGAGTCGATCAACGGCTTCAAGCCTGTGCGCATCCCCATTCTGGCGGACATTCCGTATGTCGGCGAAGTGCTGTTCAATCACAACCTGCTGGTGTATGCCGCCTTCCTGCTGGTGCCGCTTTCGGCCTGGTTCCTCAGCAAAACCACCTTCGGATTGAAGATCCGAGCGGTGGGACAGAATCCGCAGGCAGCGGATACGCTGGGCGTGAACGTCATCGCCGTGCGCTATTTCTGCGTATGCCTGGGTGGTATGCTGGCGGGGATTGCCGGGGCTTCACTGTCCATCGCATTGATCAACCTGTTCCAGGAAAACATGACCAACGGCATGGGCTTTATCGCCGTGGCGCTGGTGTACTTTGGCGGCTGGAAGCCGTACGGCGTGTTAGCTGGAGCGCTGCTGTTCAGCTTTGTCAATGCCTTCCAGTTGTGGGTTCAAGTTTTGGGGATCAAAATCCCCTCAGATTTTGCTATTATGATGCCGTACGTACTTACGATTTTAGCGCTGGCGTTCGCTACCAAGCGCGCCCAGCAGCCTGCAGCTTTAACAAAACCGTTTGAACGCGGTGAAAACTAGTCCAAGGAGGATGATAAAGGGATATTTTACCTGGTAAAATCCAATCGTCTGAATGTTGCGATCCGTCCTGTATTGATATTGCTGAAGGAGAAAAAATGAAATCGACCCTTTCCCGTATGTTGGCGCTTGTTATGCTTGTGGCAATTTTGGCCGCCGGCTGCGCCCCAGCTGCTGCGACCCCCGCACCAGAAGCGGTTTCGACCGTCTTCAAAGTCGCCATTGTGATGCCCTCCTCGATCACCGATATGGCTTTCAGCCAGTCGATGTTCGAAGGCCTGAAAAAAGTCCAGGCTGAGATGGGCGGCGAGAGCGCCATGGAAATCGCTTATTCGGAAAACCTGTTCAAAGTGCCGGATGCCGCTGCGGCTATCCGCGACTATGCCGACAAAGGCTACAACCTGGTGATTGCACACGGTTCGCAGTACGGAACCTCGCTCGAGCAGGTTGCCCCGGACTTCCCGAACACCGCATTCGCCTGGGGTACCTCGGTGGACACCTTCCAGGCTTCAGGTATCAATAACGTGTTCGCCTACCAGGCCGAAGCTCAGCAGGGCGGTTACGTCCTCGGTACCATTGCGGCTTTGATGTCGAAAACCGGCATCATCGGCGAAACCGGCCCGGTAGATGCTGGCGATGCCAAACTCTACATCGAAGGCTTCCAGAAGGGCGCTGAAGCTGCCAAACCTGGCACGACCGTTAGCGTGACCTACACCGGTTCGTTCTCCGATGTTTCTCTGATGGCCACCGCCGCCGAGACTCACATTGCCGCCGGCGCGGATATGCTGACCGGTTCCTCGCAGTCGGTCGTCGGCGCCATCGGCGTCGCCAAAGACAAGGGTGTGTACTGGTTCGGCACGCAGTGGGACCAGACATCCCTGGCCCCCGAGGCCGTGCTCGCCAGCCAGGTTTATGACTGGTCCGGCATCATCAAAGACATGATCGACAGCGTTCAGAAGGGTGTGATGGGCGGCAAGGCCTACACGCTGACCTTCAAGAACGGCGGTCTGGTGATTTCGTATAACTCGGCCATTACGGTGCCCGCGGAAGTCAAGGCTGCCGCTGACGCTGCCATCGCCGGCATCAACGACGGAACGATCGTACCTTAATAAATATTGTTTAGTCAGGTGCATCGCACTTTCAAGGTGCGTTGCACCTGCATTTGACATGGGTGCATTGAACCGGTCCTCAGGCGATGGAATATTCGTAGGTTGGATTGAGTGTGTGTAAATTAACATCGGCGATCCATTCCGATTGAAGCCCGAAATCCAACATTCACCAGCCGTCGGATTTCGGGGCTGTACAGGGGATTTTCCGAATAAGAACCGTCTCCGCCCCTCTATCCGACCTACGAAATTAATTATCCACTCGTAACCTCCCCGCAGGGTGTTTCCCGCTCCCTCCCAGGAGGGAGAGGATAAAAACCCTGACCCGCTCTCTACTCCCTGTTGTCATGTTGAGTGAAACGAAACATCTCAGATCGCCAAAGACGAGACCCTTCGTTACCACTCAGGGTGACAAACTTCTGAGGAGCTGATTCCTCTCCCCCGTCACCGGGGGAGAGGCAAGGTCTGGGGTTCCACCGGTTCTTCTTTTCCTCCCGACCTCCTCCCAACCCTTCGACAAACTCACTCACAGAGTGCCCTCCCGCGAGGACACCGGGACGGTGTGATGGGCAGGGCACCGCCTCCACCAAAATCCACAAAACCGGATTTTAGGGGAGGAGAAAAACAATAAAACACATCGATGACACGATATTTACCGACTGGACAACCCGTAATCGAAGAGATGCGCATGCAGGGAATCGTCAAACGCTTTCCCGGCGTGCTGGCCAACGACCACGTCGATTTTGACGTGCGCTCGGGCGAAGTGCATGCCCTGCTGGGCGAAAACGGGGCCGGAAAATCGACCCTGATGCGCCAGTTGTACGGCCTGTACAAGCCCGACGAAGGTCAGATCCTGGTCAACGGCGAAGAAAAACACTTCAACTCGCCGCTCGACGCGATCAACGCCGGCATTGGCATGATTCACCAGCACTTTATGC
The DNA here is from genome assembly GCA_937863605.1 of uncultured Anaerolineaceae bacterium. GTDB lineage: Bacteria > Chloroflexota > Anaerolineae > Anaerolineales > Anaerolineaceae > Bellilinea. Next base: position 1,492 of record CALMGN010000165.1, on the reverse strand, counting down.
TGGTACCAAACCTGACTGTCGTGGAAAACATCGCGCTCGGACTCAAATCCTCGCGCGGGCCGGTGCTCGACCTCGACCGGGTTGAAAAACGCGTCCAGGATTTGAGCGACCAGTACGGGCTCAAGGTCGATACCCGCGCCTACGTCTGGCAGCTGGCGGTCGGCGAGCAGCAGCGCGTGGAAATCATCAAGGCGTTGTACCGCGGTGCAGCGCTGCTGGTGCTGGACGAACCCACCGCAGTTTTGACCCCGCAAGAGGTGGACGACCTGTTCGTGACCTTCAAAAAAATGGCTGTGGACGGGCACGCCTTGATTTTCATCTCGCATAAGCTGAACGAAGTGGTGGCGATCAGCCACCGCATCACGGTGCTGCGCGATGGGAAAACTGCCGGCACTCGCCCGAACGAAAACGTCACCCGCGCCGAACTGGCCAATATGATGGTCGGCCGCCCGGTGCTGTTGCAATATGACAAGCCGCCGGTCGAAGCAGGTCCGGTGCGCCTGAAAATCGAGGATTTATATGTGCGCGGTGATCGCGGCAAAGATGCGGTTGACGGCGTCAGCCTGGAACTGTGCGCCGGCGAGATTCTTGGGCTGGCGGGCGTTTCCGGCAACGGTCAGCGCGAACTGGCCGAGGCTCTGGCGGGCATGCGCCCGGTGCACCGGGGCCGCATCACCCTGAACGACAAAGAGGTCACCAACGGCTCGCCACTGATGCACATCGAAGCCGGGCAGTCGTACATCCCCGAGGAGCGCATGAAAGAAGGCGCGATCCGCGAGTTCAGCGTCACCGACAATTTGATTTTGGCGGACCACGGCAAAGCGCCGTTCTCCAATCACAGCTTTCTGAACTTCAAAGCCATCCGCGAGAGCTGCGACAAGGTGGTGCATGATTTCAACGTCAAAACGCCCAACCTGGAGACGCCGGTCAAGAACTTGTCCGGCGGGAATATTCAAAAGTTGATCCTCGGCCGCGAGTTGCGGCGCCGCCCGGCGGTTTTGATCGCGTCGCAGCCGACCCGCGGGGTGGATATTGGCGCTTCGGAATACATTCACCAGCGCCTGCTGGAGCAGCGGCTGGCGGGCACCGCCACGCTGTTGATCTCGGAAGATTTGGACGAAATTCGGGCGCTGTCTGACCGGATTGCAGTTATGTACGAAGGGCGTATAATAGGGATTGTGGATGTGAAAGATTCCACCCCGGAACAGCTTGGGCTGATGATGGCGGGGGTGGAACCGACCTGAGGTAGTATGTCACTCTGAGCGAAGCGAAGAGGCTGTAGGTTGGGTTGAGCGAAAATATTGGCAAGCCAACCGACATTCTCGTAAGCGAAACCCAACACCCGGTCACGCCCCAAATAGTTGGGTTTCGGGACGGCAAATCCCGTTTGAGGTATCATTTTGTGACGTCCCTCTACCCAACCTACGAGATACTGATGTAGTATGTCACTCTGAGCGAAGCGAAGAGGCTGTAGGTTGGGTTGAGCGAAAAT
>CALMGN010000164.1 GCA_937863605.1 uncultured Anaerolineaceae bacterium | reverse complement strand
TAGATTTTCTTCGAGTGCAAATCGTATCCCATTCCAGGTACTGTCTCGATCAGCCCGCCGTATTCACCCATTTTTTTGCGCAAGCGTCCGAGGTAAGTATGCAAATAGTGGTTTGACCCGCGATATTCCGATCCCCAAACCTCAGCGATCAGCTCGTCGTGTGTCACGATTGAGTCCAGGTGCCGCGCCAGTTCAGCCAGAATCGCATACTCTGTTTTAGTGAGGTGTAAATCTTTCCCGGCAATGAAGACGCGGCGTTCTTCCAGGTCGATTCGAAAATCGCCAATCTCAATCCTGGTCTCGGATGTCTTCGCTGAGACATAGGACCGGCGCAGGAATGCCCGTACCCGTGCCAGTAATTCTTCCTGTCCGAATGGTTTGGTCACGTAGTCATCCGCACCAGCATCGAGAGCAGCGACTTTGAGGTCTTCTTCCATACGGGCGCTCAATATGATAATTGGCACGTCCGAGCGTGCCCGGATCCAGGCGCACACATCAACTCCCGAAAGCCCTGGCAACAGCAGGTCAAGCAGAACCAGGTCCACCGGTACTTCCTGAAATAAGGCAATTGCCTGATGGCTGTCCCCCGCTTCGCTAACCGTATAGCCGCGTTTTACCAGGTTGACCCGCACTAATTTGCGGATACTGGGGTCATCTTCAACAATTAATATATTCCCCATAGACTTTATTCCCCCGCTTCCGTATATATTTCTTGGTTATGCAAAGGAATAAGTGGAATCGTAAAGCAAATGGTCGCCCCTGGAGTGGCCTTTTTCTTAATCCAGATACGGCCGCCGTGGGCTTCGACCAGCCCTTTGCAAATCGCCAGCCCTAATCCAGCACCTTGCGCTGTGCTGTTTTCCATGTTTACACCCCGCCGAAACGCCTCGAATACCCTTTTGTATTCAGCCGGAAGAATTCCGGGGCCCTGATCGCTGACATTAATCTGCACGAAATCTTTCCGCACATTGGCCGAGATGTTAATTTCAGTGCCTTGGGGAGCGTAGGTCGAGGCGTTACGTACCAGATTGACGAGCACCTGGCCGATCCGCTTTGCGTCTGCAAAAACCGGCGGCAGCCTGGCAGGCAGGTGCAAGGTTAATGTATGCCCATTCGTCAAGATACGCAATTGCGGTGAAGCATCCTCGATAATTTCATGAAGAGAATGCGGTTCCATTAGGATCGGCAGCATGCCGGCTTCCAGCCGGGAGAGATCCAGCAGGTGATCAATGAGTTCCTGAAGCCGGTTGGCTTCTTTCTGAATTGTCTGGACGAAATCATGCTGTTCATCCGGTTCCCAAACGACATCTTCGGCCAACATGGTGGTAGTAAATCCAATAATAGAGGTTAAGGGGGTACGGAGCTCGTGCGAAATCATCGCAAGGAATTCGGTCTTTATCTCGTTGGCCCGCTCTGCCTCATGACGGGATTCCTCTTCTACCTTGAGCAGCTTTAAGTTGAAAAGAGTGACAGCTGCCTGGTCAACAAGGATTTTAAGATGACGGAGTCCAATGTGGTCGAAGGGATGTTCTTGTTTGTAATAAACCAACAGGCAACCGAGCCAATTTCCCGATGCAACCA
>CALMGN010000163.1 GCA_937863605.1 uncultured Anaerolineaceae bacterium | reverse complement strand
ATAAAACGATCGATCACATGCAGGGGCGTCCGATTCGGACGCCCCTGTGGTTTAATGTCGGGCAAGTTTGCAACTTGCCTCGCAAAATGCAATATTGCGCTACATAAGTACGATAGGCGACAGGCAATAAAGGTAAGGCAGAACGCACCACCTTTATTCGCCTCGCCCTACCATTTTATTTCCCAAACACGCCAAAGCCGTTGAGCAGCACCAGGAGAACCAGTACCGGCGTCACGAAGCGGGTCACCAGGAAGAATAAACGGACCAACCGGGTGTTCTTCAACGCCCCGCGGTTGGTCAACGCCTGTTCAACTTTTTTCCAGCCGAATACCCAGCCGACAAACAGGGCGATAAACAAGCCGCCCACCGGCAGGAGCACATTTTGTGAGAAATAGTCAAACAAATCAAAGAAGGTAAATCCTAAAAGTTTGACGTCGGCAAGCACACTGTTGGAAAGCGCTGCCAGCGAGCCCGTCACCGCCAGTCCGAACACCACCACCAGGGTGGCAGTTTTGCGCGACCAGGTGAATTTTTCAGTCAGGAAGGCCACCGGTACCTCCACCAGCGACAGCATGGCGCCGACGGCAGCCAATGAGGTCAACAGGAAGAATACGACCATGAAGAAATGCCCAAACGGCATCGATGCAAACACCGTCGGGATGGTGATGAACAACAGTGAAGGTCCGGCATCAGGCTCGACTCCGTAGGCAAACACTGCCGGGAAAATAGCCAGACCCGCCAACAGCGAGACCAGCAGATCTCCCAGCATCACCCGGGCGGCATTGACAGGGATATTTTGTTCGCTGCCGTAGTAGCTACCGTAGGTGATCATCGTCCCCATCCCGATCGAGAGTTTGAAGAACGCCAGCCCCATGGCTGTAAGGATTGCAGCACCGGTCAGTTTGCTAAAATCCGGCATGAACAGGAAATTCAAGCCCGCTGCGGCGCCGTCCAGCGTCAGGCTGCGGACAACTACGATCAGCAGCAGACCAAATAGCACCGGCATAACCCGTTTGGCTGTTTTTTCAATCCCTTTCGCAACACCCTGCAGGATAATCAACCCAATCGCTGCCAGCACGACCCACTGGATACCCAGCGAGAGCCACGGGTTGCTGATCAAGTTGACGAATGCGGCCTCGGTCACAGCCGGATCGGTGGTAAATATCCCGCCCCCCAAAGCCTTGAAGATATAGGCGAACACCCAGCCGGCCACCTCGGTATAGAAGGCCATAATCATAAAAGCTGCCAGCACCCCCGAGGCTCCGACCAGCCACCAGGGAATTTTTTTGTTCGGGCTGAGTTTGAGGAAGGCATGCACTGCCTCTGACCGCGCCTCACGCCCGAGCATATGCTCCGAGATCATCACCGGCAGCCCGACCAGCAGCGTGCTGAGCAGATAAACGATCAGAAAAGCTGCCCCGCCGTTTGCTCCGGTCAAATAGGGAAACTTCCAGATGTTGCCTAACCCCACCGCAGACCCGAGCGTGGCAAGCACCACACCCAAACCGCCGGTAAAGCCGTCCCGCAATTGCACCCCCGCATTCGGTTTCACTTTCAGTTCTAACTGTTCTGTAGCATTCAATTCCTATTCTCCTTGGACGAACAAAATATAAAAAAAACCGCCCGTTGGAACTGGGCGGTTGATTTTTTGTGAGATCAGATATTGCGATTAATCGTCAAACGCCCTTCGTTCCAATTGGAAAAAGGTATAAATGTTCATATAAATCGCAATATCGATGATTTGATTTTTCATGGGGGGGAAACCTTGTAAATACTATAGGCCGTTCGCGGGTAAAGTCAACAGGCAACGGCGCAAATAGGGCAAATTAATATGAAACCGCAACTATTGGACATCTGGACAGGGTGCGTTGGCAATGCACCGGTTGAATAGTTTTAAACGGGCACGCACTGCCCGCCCATACCGCGTATTATGGGTGGCAATGGTTTGCGCTTAATTCCCAAACCCATTAAAATTTCCTTCCCATGAATCGCGTAATGTTCCTCCTGCTCATTCTTATGCTGGCCGCTTGCGCTCCGACGCCAGCACCACCGACGGAAACCGCAACCCTGGCACCCAGCCAGACCTCCATACCGGACACTGCCACCCCGCTGCCGACCGCCACATTGACGATCACCCGTACCTCGACCATTACCCGCACCCCGACCATCACCGCGACCCCGACCATCACCCTCACCCCAACCTTTGATTTTCCCATGGTGGTGGTCTCTGTGGCGGCGGCGCACTGCCGTTACGGTCCCAACCAGGCCTACCTGCATGCCGCCGACCTGTATCAGGGCGACCGGGGCACGGTGCGCGAGCGTTGGTATTTAAACGGCTGGCTGCGCGTGCGCTTTGACAAGTTGACTTACCACTGCTGGGTGGCGCCCGGAGCGGTGGAGGTCACTGGCGACCTGAATACTGTGATTGTGCTCAACCAAATCGACCTGACGCGCGTTGGCACCAACCAGTACGGTCCGCCGCAGGGGCTGACCGCCTCGCGAAAGGGTAACGAGGTGACCATTAGCTGGAATCAGATGGTGATGACCGAGGACAAAGACCGCGGCTACTTTATTGACATGTTTGTCTGCCAGAACGGCGGGTATCTCTGGTGGCCGGTGTCCTTCCCCAACCAGTACACCACCAGTTACACGGTCACCGAT
>CALMGN010000162.1 GCA_937863605.1 uncultured Anaerolineaceae bacterium | reverse complement strand
CTGAGTTCAGCGGCACCGGGCGGCGGTTCGAGGTTCTTGGCGAGGCTGCCGGAATTGTCGTTGTTGATGACTATGCGCATCACCCTACCGAGGTGCGCGCGACATTATCAGCTGCCCGCGCCCGCTACCCCGGCCGCCGCATCTGGGCAGTCTGGCAGCCGCACACCTACTCGCGCACGGTCACCTTGCTGGATGACTTTATCGCTGCGCTGCAATTGGCCGACCGGGTCATCATCACGGAAGTGTATGCCGCCCGCGAACAAAGCCAGGGATTTTCATCTGCTGTGATTGTAGAAGCCATGACGCATCCCTCGGCTTATTTTGCTCCCACCCTGCCATCAGCAACCCAATATTTGTTGGAACAGTTACAGCCGGGCGATGTTCTGCTGGTGCTTTCGGCCGGTGACGCCGATCAAATCAGCGCCAGTGTATATGCCGAGTTGAAAAGCCAGGAGGCTAGCCATGCCTAACCTCCCGATGCACGAGCTGCGCTCACAATTGGGCGAACATTTGCAAGAAAATGTTCCGATGTCCAGCTATACCACCGCACGGGTCGGCGGTAATGCCGGAGCGATGCTGGCGGTTGGCAGCGGTGAAGAGTTGGAGCATGCGGTTCGGGTGCTGTGGAACCTTGAAGTACCGTTCTTCATTCTCGGCAGCGGCGCCAACCTGCTGGTCAGTGACCGCGGTTTCAACGGCGTGGTGATTTTGAACCGGGCGCACCAGATCAAGGTCGATGCGGCCGGTAATCCACCATCCGTGTGGGCCGAGTCCGGCGCCATCCTGGGTACTATCGCCCGACGTGCGGGTCTGCGCGGGTTGAGCGGCCTGGAATGGGCTGCCACTGTTCCCGGAACGCTTGGCGGCGCCCTGTACGGCAATGCCGGAGCCTACGGCGGGGATATGCAGCGCGCGTTGATCATGGCAGAAATCTTGCATCCGATGGATGGACGGCAGTTCTGGACCGCTGACAAGATGGAATATGACTACCGCACCAGCGTCCTTAAACGCCATCCGGGTCAGGTTGTCATTCTGGCAGCCCGCCTGCGCCTGCGACCCAGCACCCCGGAAGCCGTCAAGGCTGCCATCGCTGAGTTATCCGCCAAACGCCGCAGCACGCAGCCTCCAGGAGCCAGCCTGGGCTCCATGTTCAAAAATCCAGAAGGCGACTATGCCGGGCGGCTAATCGAGGCGGCGGGGCTCAAGGGAACGCGAGTTGGCGGGGTACAGGTAAGCGAGGTTCATGCGAATTTCTTTGTAAATGACGAATCGGCTACTGCCAGCGATTACTGGCAGCTGATCCAATTAGTACGCTGGACGGTCCAGGAAAAACTCGGCGTTCAGTTGGAATTAGAGATCGAACCCGTTGGGGAGTGGGACGGTGAAACGCAATTGGTAGAAAAGAGGATTTCTGGATGACAGCAAAAACACGGATTGGCGTAATTTTTGGCGGCCGCTCGGGCGAACATGAAGTATCGCTCCAGTCGGCGCGTTCGATTCTCGCCAACCTGGATCCTGCTCGCTTTGACGTCATTCAGATCGCAATTGATCATCAAGGACACTGGTACGCCGGTCCTGACGCATTGACTGCGCTCGAAACGGGTAATCTGGGTTCGCTGGAAAAGGTCGCGCTGCTGCCCGAACCTGGGCGCAATTGCTTGTACAGCCTCCGTTCTATCGGAGCAGGCGTCACCCTCGCAAAATATGCCGATTTGGATGTGATATTCCCGGCGCTGCATGGAACTTTTGGCGAAGACGGCACGATCCAGGGCATGTTCGAGTTAGCCGGCATTGCGTATATTGGCGCTGGCGTGCTTGGCAGTGCGCTGGGGATGGACAAAGGCGTTTTCAAATCCGTAATGCAGGCACACAATTTACCAGTCCTACCTGCTGTGGTGGTCACCCGCCACCAGGTGGAGACCGAAATGGAGCAGGTTGTCGAGGCTGCCGAAGCGATTTCCGCTTACCCATTGTTCACCAAGCCAGCCAACCTGGGTTCATCGGTTGGCATCACCAAGTGCCGCTCGCGCGCTGATCTGGTCGAAGGTTTGATGGACGCCGCGCGTTACGACCGCCGCATACTCATCGAAAAAGGTTTGTCCACTGCCCGAGAGATCGAGGTCAGCGTGCTTGGCAATGACCAGCCGCAGGCTTCTGTCCCCGGAGAGGTAGTTCCCGGCGAAGATTTCTACACCTACTCCGCCAAATACCTTTCCGACAACTCAAAACTGCTTATTCCGGCACCCCTGCCCCCGCAGACAGCCGCTGAAATTCAAAGGATTGCAGTCGCCACGTACCGCGCCATAGACTGCGCGGGAATGGCCCGTGTCGATTTTTTGGTCAACGCCGATGACCTGTCCGTTTACATTAGCGAAGTCAACACCATTCCAGGATTTACTCGAATCAGCATGTACCCCAAGCTTTGGGAAGCCTCCGGCCTGCCTTATCCGGCGCTCATCGAACGCCTGGTCGATCTGGCGCTGGAACGCAAAGCTGACCGTGACCACACTGAATTCGAGTACAGGAGAACCGCATGAGAGCCGAAAAGACAATGCCCTCAGTATCCCACTCTGATCTCGTGCGCCAACGCCGTTCGCAGCGCAGTACGCAGCACGTAGCCCAGACCCGCCAGGCTGCCAGCTATCCGGCCCGGTCGCAACCGGTTGTCGTTCGCAGCGATATGCTCAAGGCCGCGCGGCCGATCCAGGCAAACAGCCGAAGCCGGGTAAAACGGCAGTTTTACTATTCTTTGGGAGCGTCTGGCGCAGAACTGCGGCTGCCAGCCCTGCCGTTTATCAACGCGAGCAGCCGGTTTATCTCTGCCATTATCGCAGTTTTTGCCGCGTTAGCGATTTACGCGCTTGGTTTTTCAACGCAATTCCAAATTTCCGAGGTCTCCATCGATGGAATTTCACGCCTGACTGCAGGCGATATTCAGGCGGTAATTAATGTTCAGGGCGAGCAGGTAGTTACTTTTGACCCGCAAGCAGCGCGAATGGCCCTCGAAAAAGCCTTCCCTGAACTGGGCAGTGTCAAGGTCCAGGTGGGGTTGCCAGCCAAAGTTCACATTCAGGTCAGCGAGCTGCAGCCGGCTGTCGCCTGGAACGCAGGTGATAACGTGTACTGGATCGATGCCAACGGTGTGATCCTGCCGCCGCGCGGTGAGGCTGGTGAATTGCTCTCCATCGGCGCCGATGGACTTCCCCCACTGGTGCCCCTCGCCGTGTCCGAAACCACAGCCACTGATTCAAACGCAACCGCTATAGCAGCCGCAACCCCGGTGGCTATCTGGGGCCGTCTGGTTGATCCGGAAATTCTCAAGCGGATAATTGACCTTAAAGCGCTCATTCCTCCCGATTCCAAACTGGTCTATAATTCTCTGAATGGACTAGGTTGGGAAGAACCACGTGGCTTGGATGTCTATATCGGTCGGGATCTGACGGACTTTGATCTCAAGTTGTCAATGTACACAGCCATCATCACAAATCTGGAACAACAAGGGATCTTTCCGCAAGACATGATCAGCGTCGAATTCATCAACGCACCGTTTTATAGATAGGTGGAGCCCAACATGGATGACCCTTTTGTAGTTGGAATTGATATCGGCACGACCAAGGTTTGTACCCTGGTAGCACGCGTGGAGGGGGAACGCAGCCTGCGAATTCTGGGGGTTGGCATTGAACCATCGCAGGGTATTCGCAAAGGGACCATCGTTGATCTGGCCGCTGCCTCCACTGCTATCGCCCGTTCGATCGAAAAAGCGCAGCGCACGTCAGGACTTGAAATTACCTCTGCGCTGATCAGCCTGGCAGGTTCGCACGTGGCGTCGGTCAACAGCCGCGGCGTGGTGGGCATTTCCGGCGGCGTTATTGACGAGCTGGATATTGCCCGCGCCCTGGAAGCCGCTCAGGCGGTCGCCATTCCACACAACCGCCAGATTATCCACGTTATCCAGCGCAGTTTTATCGTGGATGGGCAGGACGGCATCCGCTCCCCCATTGGGATGCACGGCTATCGAATGGAAGTGGAAGCTCACATCATCACCGCAGCCGAATCCACCGTCGAAAACTTGCGCCAGTGCGTGCAGGCTGCCGGGGTGGAAGCCTCACAATTTGTGCTCAACCCGCTGGCTTCCGCCGAGGTTGTGCTCTCTGAAACTGAGCGCACCATGGGTGCAATCGTCTGCGATATTGGCGGCGGTACCACTGATCTGGCGATCTACATCGACGGCGACATCTGGCATACCATGGTGTTGGCGGTTGGTGGCAACCATATCACCTCAGATATCGCCCATGGGTTGCGTCTGCCCATTGACCAGGCCGAGGAAGTCAAGAAGAAATATGGCCATGCAGTCGAATCCGAAGTGGCTGAAGGCGATGTGATCAATGTGCGCTCGTTTGGCCAGGAAGGTCCTGGCCAGGTGAACCGCCGTGAACTGGCGCATATCATTGAAGCCCGGGTAGAGGAGATATTCCAGCTGGTTTTGCAGGAGATCAAGCGCTCGGGTTATGACGGCCTGCTGCCAGCAGGCATGGTTTTGACTGGAGGATCGAGTTTGCTGCCGGGGATTCGCAACCTGGCCAGCTCGGTCATGGGGCTTCCAGTGCGCCTGGCGCGCCCCGAAAACCTGGTCGGTCTGACCGATCAGCTGCATTCGCCGGCATACTCCACCAGCGTTGGGCTGCTGCACTGGGCCATGCTGATGAGTGAAACCGGATTGGTGCGTGAAAGGCGCCGCTCTCCTAAAGGAGGATTTTTGGACTCGGACAAGATCAAAGACTTTTTGCGTCGGCTACTTCCTTAATGGTTTCTCTTGCAATTTTCCGAGACCATCGTTCATTCAACCCATCAACACAAGACAGGTTTAAGCGGAGGAAGAAATGGAAATGAATTTTGGACAACAAGCAGAATCGTTCGCCCGCATCAAGGTAATCGGTGTGGGAGGGGGAGGATGCAACGCCGTCAATCGTATGATTGAAGAAGGTATGAGCGGGATCGAGTTCATCACCGTCAATACCGACGCCCAGGCGCTGCTGCTCTCCAAGGCGCCGACCCGCGTTCGCATTGGCGACAAAGGCACGCGCGGACTTGGCGCTGGTGGTAATCCTGAGGTTGGCCGCAAGGCTGCCGAGGAGTCCGCTGAAGATTTATACGAAGTCCTCAAGGGCTCCGATATGGTCTTCGTGACCTCGGGTCTTGGCGGCGGCACCGGCACCGGAGCTGCTCCCATCGTGGCGCAAATTGCCAAAGAGGTCGGAGCATTGACCATTGGCGTCGTCACTCGCCCCTTCTCCTTCGAAGGGTCACGCCGTCAGCAATCCGCTGAGATCGGCATCACCAAGCTCAAAGAACATGCCGATACCCTGATCGTCATTCCCAATGACCGCCTGCTGCAGATTGTGGACAAAAAGGTCAGCCTGACCGAAGCTTTCCGCACTGCCGACGACGTGCTGCGCCAGGGTATTCAGGGTATTTCCGAATTAATCACCGTCCCCGGCATGATCAACCTGGACTTTGCCGATGTGCGCGCCATCATGTCCGAAGGCGGCGCTGCGCTCATGGCCGTTGGCCATGGCAACGGTGAAGACCGCGCCCGCATTGCCGCTGAAATGGCGATCTCCAGCCAGTTGCTCGATATAACCATCGACGGCGCCCGCGGCATTCTCTTCAACGTCACCGGCGGCAACAGCTTGACCCTCTTCGAGGTCAACCAGGCAGCCGCCATTATCAAGGAAACTGCTCACCCGGATGTCAACCTGATCTTCGGCGCGGTCATCGATCCCAATATGGGTGATGAAGTGCGCATCACGGTCATCGCCACCGGGTTTGACCGCCCGTCCAGCGGGCGTTCCCCTTTATTGGAGATGCGCCCCGCAGCGAGGGAAGCAACCCAACCTATCGCGGCGAGCAGCCTCACCGACAGGGCTGAGCGGTCAGCGCAAACATCCACGCCAATCGAATTTCAGCCGCACGTCATGAACACCAATGACCTCGACATTCCGGCCTTCTTACGCAATCGTTCATCCCGGTAGATTAGACCCCTTTCGTCCGGTTTTGTTCTGAAAAGGGCAAGACCGGACAACCGAATACCGCAATGACTGGCCAACCGGCTGTCGCTCCCCCTTAGAAAGGGTTGTTTGACCAACCCTACCTATAAACACGTCCGCATCTGCGCATACTAGCCTGGTTATGCCGACTGCACCTGTCCCCTCCAAACAGGGCAAACGGCTGCGCAGTGCCTTATTGGTAAGCTCCAAACCTGTCTTGAGGGAGCCTCTGGCTAAGATGCCAGAGGCTCTCCGGGTTTTAAACCATTTCTCCCTTATAATTAATTTTTAAGATGTCTAGAGAACTTGGAATTCAAGGCTTGACACTGGTTTTTATTTCTATTAGAATTTTTTCTATGTTGGGGAGTAGCTACCCTGGTTCAGGGCTGGACTGCCGTCAAGACGAAGAGAACCTTCCGGCAACCCAAACGCTCATTAGCGTTTAGCAAGACCATCACCCGGGTGGTGGTCTTTTTAAATCCAACCGCCTGACATTCTTTTGGACCGAGGAGTCTCATATGCAAGAGTGGCATCGAATGGACTATAGTGCAGCAGTAGCGCGGTTGGATACCCAGATCAAAACCGGTTTGGACCCGGCAGTTGCCGAACAACGCCTGCAAACCTACGGACCGAATGAACTGGTTGACCGCGGGTTAAAAAGCCCCTGGAAAATTCTATGGGAACAAGTGACCGAGGTCATGGTTCTGATCTTGATCATCGCTGCCGGTATTTCTTTTTTCCTGGGCGAGTACCTCGACGCCATCGTTATCCTGATCATTGTCATCCTGAACGCCATCCTGGGTTTCACCCAGGAATATAAGGCGGAGCAGGCCATGGCAGCCTTGAAGAAGATGGCCGTGCCCAAGGTTAAGGTACGCCGCGGCGGGCGGTTGCTGACCGTTGAAGCCCGCTTCCTGGTCCCCGGCGACATTGTCCAGTTGGATGCCGGGGATGCCATCCCGGCGGACTGCCGCCTGGTCGAGTCTGTCAACTTGCGGGTGCAAGAATCCGTTCTGACCGGCGAGTCGGAGCCGGTGGAAAAAATTGTTGAACCGCTCGCCGGAGAAAACCTGGGCATTGGCGACCGCCGCAATATGGTCTTCATGGGGACCGTCACCACTTTCGGCCGCGGCCTGGCCGTGGTGACTTCAACCGGGATGAACACCGAACTTGGTAAAATCGCCGACCTGATTCAAACGGTTGGCAATGAGCCCACTCCCCTGCAAAAACGCCTGTCCCAGCTTGGCAAAGGCCTGGCTGTAGCCGCACTGGTGATCGTAGGAGTCGTTTTTGCCCTCGGTCTGGCACGCGGTGAAGACTTTGAGAGCATGCTGCTGACCGGAATCAGCATGGCGGTTGCAGCCATCCCGGAAGGGTTGACCGCTGTCGTGACCATCGCTCTGGCTTTAGGCGCTCAGCGGATGCTGCAGCGCCGGGCATTGATCCGGAAACTGCCTGCGGTGGAAACCCTTGGTTCGGTAACCGTTATTTGTTCCGACAAGACCGGCACCCTGACTGAAAACCGCATGACCGTGACCATGGTGGATATCGCCGGCAACCGCGTCGATTTCCTCGAGGAGGTCAAGGAATACGCACCGCGCCTGTCAGAAGATGACGCCAGCCATCCCGTGCAGGGATTTTCCACTGCCATGGGATTGATGCTGGTAGGCGGCGCATTGTGCAATGATGCGGTGCTCGAAGAAATCGAAGGCGAGCCCGGTAACTTCTCCGCTGTCGGCGACCCCACCGAAGGCGCGCTGGTGATTGCGGCTGCCAAAGCTGGATTATGGAAAGAAGATTTGCTCAATTTCATGCCGCGGATTGCGGAACTGCCGTTTGATTCAGACCGCAAGCGCATGACCACGGTCCAGGCGATTGACCGCGAACACCAATTCGCCGTACTCCAACCTTCTCAGCAAATTATCCAGGCTGCGAATGCGGCACCGTACCTAGGCATCACCAAGGGATCCGTTGACGGCCTGCTGGATATTTCAACTACCGTCTGGGTTGATGACAAACCCGTCCCGCTGGATGCTGTCTGGCGTAATCGAATCGAGGGTGCCAACGCAGATATGGCAAAAAAAGGCATGCGAGTCCTGGGTATTGGCTACCGCTTCTGTAATGACCCTACCGACCCCACCTGCAACCAACCGTTGGAAAGCGACCTGACCTTCATTGGGATGATGGGCATGATCGATCCGGCCCGCCCCGAGGTGCGAGATGCAGTCAATATCGCCAGGGGTGCCGGTGTGCGTGCCATTATGATCACCGGCGACCACCCACTGACTGCCATGCACATTGCCAGGGAATTGGCTATTGCCGATGCAGAAAGCATCGTGCTGACCGGCCAGGATTTGGCGAAAATGGAGGTCGAGGACATCAAAGCCCGGGTGGACCATGTTTCCGTCTTTGCCCGGGTTTCCCCGGAGCACAAACTGAAAATCGTCCAGGCGCTGCAGGAAAAGAACAACATTGTTGCCATGACGGGTGACGGGGTTAATGACGCCCCGGCGCTCAAGAAAGCCAATATCGGGGTTGCCATGGGCATCACCGGCACCGATGTTTCCAAAGAAGCATCCGACATGGTGCTGCTGGACGATAATTTTGCCACCATCGTCGCCGCCATCGAAGAAGGACGCCGGATCTACGATAATATCCGCAAATTCATCAAGTACGCCCTGACTTCCAACATGGGCGAAGTGCTGGTCATGCTGATTGGGCCGTTCGTCGGTTTCCCGCTGCCGTTGACGCCGCTGCAAATCCTGTGGGTCAACCTGGTCACAGACGGCTTACCCGGTTTAGCCTTGACGGTGGAACCGGTGGAACCTGGAACGATGAAACGCAAGCCGCACTCGCCCACCGAGAGTATTTTTGCCCGCGGTCTTGGGATCGATATCCTTCTGATCGGATTGATCCTGGCCGCGGTTTCACTGGCGGCAGGGTTCTGGTCGCGGGCTACCGGTCACCCGGACAACTGGCAGACGATGATTTTCACCACCCTGACCATCGCGCAAATGGGCAACGTCCTGGCGGTGCGTTCAGACCTGGATTCGGCTTTCAAAATCGGCTTTTTCTCCAACCGCACCCTGATCGGGGCAGTTTTACTAACGGTGGCTTTGCAGCTGGCAGTCGTCTATCTGCCCTTCCTGCAAAATATCTTCAAAACCCGGGCGCTGCCGCTAACCGATTTGCTGGTCAGTCTTGCGCTGAGCGTGTTGCTATTCTTCGGGGTCGAGATCATCAAATGGTCGCGCCGGCGTAAAGCAATCGCATAAAAATTAGCCATTCAAGTGCAAAAAATCCCCCTCACAAAAAAATGTGAGGGGGATTTTTTGGAACAGAATGAAAATTAGCGCCGGCCAAAATTTTTGGCCTGGTAGGCAAACCGCCAGCGTTTGACCAGGGTGGAAAATTCAATCAATAACCGCCCGCGAGTCATCTCGGTGGTTTCTTGCTCGCCGTCCGGGACGGCGGTCAAGGCTTTGCGGATGCCTTCGGCAATCTCTTCGGTCAAACCATTGGTCGTGATTTCCTCTTCCCAGGTTTTGCGGGTCGCATCGTCGGTGGTAATTTTCTCAACCAGTTTGAGAATCTGTTTTTCTTCAGGTGATAAATGATGAGCCATGTGACACCTCCTCTTCTCATCCTAGCAGGCAATCTGACAACATACCTGTTAATTATACCTGATGAGCTGGCTTTATAATCTTCGGCCATAATACTAACCTCTTCGTTACTGCAATTAGCTCTAGAACATCATTTGCAGTATTTCTATCAGCACAAACCAGCTCTCATTACGAAAATTAAGCAGCTTTCAACTGAGATTGGTTCTTTGTCATTTCAATCTTGTAATTTTTATGCAAATAATAATAATTCATCTATAATAGTTAGTATGTGAAATTTGCTCTCCGGCACAGATATTATTGGTAGTTTCTGTATCCACTCGATTTACAACAGAATTATATGGTTGATACTGGTTGTTGTTTTTTGGCTAGTAATGCACACGTGTGCATTACTTTCTTGCTGCTTTATGGGGCAGGTATTGCCCGAAGAAAGTGCAATTTGGCAAAACAACAAATACAGATTACCCTAGATATACCCTTACCCTCTTCGGACTCAAAGATGCCCATTAAAGTCTTCCCCGAACAGGTACGTTGGGATTCGCATATTTGTCAACCCCCACCATTAAATATCGCCACCCAGCTAATGGATCAAATCAGGCAGCCAGGATTCCCTGGGGGCCGATTAATGACATTTGAAATTCTCAGAAACAACAGGTGTGATCGGCCCCCTGAGTGCAATCTCTGTGAGATTGGAGTTGACGGTCCCATTCTGGAAACCGATTTTGGATGGGATCCACTTCGGCAAAATTGAATATATTGAAGGAAAAATGTCCGGTCAGAAATCGAGTCCATCCAAAAAACATCTCCGCAGGATCAATATGAAAGATGTGAATCAGCCTGCGGATTGCAACGAGAAGGGTATCGGGTTTTCGAGTCAGATAAGGCTCCTAACAGAAAAGGAGGTGGCTATCCATTAACCGTATGTGGAATTCCTTAATGCGGGTAACAAATCGATTGGTCAATGATGAAAAAAGGAGAAGTAAGATGCGTACTAAAAATATCCACCGAATATTTTTCGTAATTACTATTTTAGCGATGCTGGTAACGGCCTGTGCTCCTAAAGAAACCGCTCAGCCTACCAGCGCCTCCACTGCACCCACCGCTGCTCCCCCTGCCAAAGAAGTCCCACCTGTGGCAGAGCCCATTAAACTGAGCATGATCTGCCGCTGCGTGGTAGGCGGTACGAATGCCAACACGGCCAATTGGATTCTCGATTACGTCATTCCTGAATTTGAGGCCGAAATGAAAGCCCAGGGCAAGGATGTGACCGTTGAACTGGTGCAATTTGGCGGCAGCGACGAAGAACTCAAGGCGCGCTATGCCCTGGACCTCAAAGCTGGTTCAGGCAATGATTTGATGGCCTTCGATGGTTTCTGGACACCCGAGTTTGCAGAAGGTGGTTTAATCAAACCTTTGGAAACGATAGTTGGGGCCAGTTATGCCGATTGGGAAGGATGGTCGCATATTTCCAGCGGCGTTCAACAACTTTTGAGTTACCAGGGTCAGCATTATGGTGTTCCGACCGGGACAGATGCGCGCGTCATCTGGTATCGCAAGGATCTCTTCGAGCAAGCTGGGATACCGACTGACTGGCAGCCAAAATCATGGGATGATATCCTGGCAACAGCTCGCACGATCAAAGAGAAATTGCCGGGCGTAACTCCCTTGCAGCTCAATGCCGGAACGGCAATGGGCGAAGCTACAACCATGCAGGGTTGGTACATGGCTTTCCTGGGTACCGGGAATAATGTGTATGATTTCGCAACCAATAAGTTCCCGGTCAGCGGCCAGGCTTTCCTGGATACCTTGAACTTCTACAAGACCATCTATGTGGATGAAGGATTGGGCGACGCACGCACGCAATTACTCACGGACGGCCGCGATCGATCTTTCCTCAGCTTCCGCGATGGCACGACCGCCATGCTGGTTGAAGGTGACTGGTTCTGGCGCTCCGTTATCGCTCCAGGTGGTTCGGCTGGCATGGATCAACGCAATGATTTGGTTAATTGGGCGATGATGCCGGCCATGACGCCTGGAAAGGGTATCAATGGTCAAGATTACGTTACCGTTTCCGGTGGAACCGGCTTTATTTTGAACCCCAATACAAAATACACCGCTGAATCCTGGGGATTAATGACCTTGATGTACAGCAAGGACAGCCTCGATTATTTCCAGACGCTTCAACCTGGGATTAAAAGCCGCGATGACGTGGCTATACCGAATGATCCGATATTGACTGCAATGGCAAAGACGATGCTGCCTTTGACCACGACACGTCCGTCTGATCCGGCCTATTCAGAAAATATCTCTCCCGCCCTCCAACTGATGACGGAACGGGTCGTTTCCGGTGAAATGACTCCTGAGCAAGCATTGGAAGCCTTTACTACCGCCATGACTGCCGCAATCGGGGCAGATAAGGTCGAAGAGGCTAAATAATCCATAGGACGATGAGCTATCAACCGGGAAGTATTCCTGCTTCCCGGTTGACTCTTTTGTTTGGCTGAAAAGGAAATTATGGAACAGAGACGGCCAATTCTCACTCTAAAGACCGGCACGTTTTTCTTGTCTCCGGCGATCTTTTTTGTGATCCTCTTTCTTATTGTCCCGTTTGTTTGGATCATTGTTGTTTCTTTCACCAATCAGTCGCTGACTGGCGCTACGGCATTAAACCCCGAATTTGTCGGACTGCAAAATTATTTGGACTTGTTTAATTTTGACACCTGGTTGACCCGTGGAAATTTTGGCAGTTCGATGATCATCACCCTGGAGTTTGTAATCGGATCAGCCTGGATCGGTCAGGTCGTATTAGGAATGGGGTTGGCGATTGCATTTTATCGCCGTAAAGGCGCATTGCGGGAATTCGTCAACACGCTGGTCATTCTGTGTTGGATCATCCCGGATGTGGTCGTGGCTTTTTCGTGGAGCGCCTACCTGGACCGCGATTATGGCACCCTCAATGCCATTCTCAATCTTATCGGCCTTGGTCGCCCAGATTGGCAGCTGGCATTCCCGTTATTCGCTATCATTCTATTCAATAGCTGGCGAGGTGCAGCGTTTTCAATGCTGTTGTTCTCCTCAGCGTTAGCGACAATCCCGCCCTCCTACCTTGAGACTGCTGAAGTGGCGGGCGCATCCTTCTGGCAAAAACAGCGCGATATTATTCTGCCCTTGCTGCGTGGACATATCTTAACAGACATGGTTTTAATCACGCTATGGACATTCAACACATTTTCTCCCTTCCTACTTACCGGTGGGGGCCCAGCCTTTAAGACTGAAGTGATTTCCATCTTTACTTACCGGATTGCTTTTAAGTTCTTTGATTTTGGGATGGGCGGTGCAATCGCAGTAGTGGCGATGGTGATTAATTTTGCCCTGGCCCTGGTTTACTTATTGATGCTGCGAAAGCAGGCGGTGTATTCATGAAAAGATATCGCAAACGGATAAGCTCGGTGCTTTACTATGTTTTTGCGGTGCTGGCCATTGCTTTCTTTGGCTTGCCGCTGTTATGGTTGATTCTGACACCCTTCAATTCTCGCGCTAGCCTGGCGGTGGAAATTCCCACCGCCCCCACACTCGACAACTTCCGAGCGGTTTTTCAAAACAAATTTGCAGTGCAAGCATTGACACAAAACAATCTCATCATCGCAATTGGGACTATGTTGGGGGTCACTTTGATTGCTTCACTCGCAGCTTATGCGCTATCGCGAGCACGTATCCCTGGCCGAAATGCCATGGCTTATACATTAATGCTGTTTTCATCGGTTGTGACGGGTACCGCTGCCATGGTGCCTATTTTCTTGATTATCATGGGCATGGGTCTGATAGATCAACATCTGGGCGTCATTCTGGTGCTTATCGGAGGGAATTTGCCTACCGCCATCTTTATGATGCGCGACTTTGTTGATGATATTCCTGCCTCCTACGAAGAATCAGCAATGATCAGTGGCGCCTCGCCATTCCAGATCTTTAAGGATGTAGCCCTGCCGCAAGTGCGTCCGGGTATGATGGTGGTTGCGGTGTGGTCTTTTGTGAATGCCTGGGGTGCCTTTCTGATTCCATTTATCTTGCTGCGCAGCTCCGATAAATTACCGGCTTCAACCGCCATTTATTCGTTCTACACCGAAGCTGGCACTCCCAATATCCTTCTGGTATCAGCTTATGCGCTTTTATATACGCTGCCAGTGGTTGTCTTCTACCTGCTGGTCAATTGGAAATATGGATTTAGATTCTTTGGTGGGATTAAGAGGTAAACATGGCTAGCATCGTTCTTAAGGATTTATCCAAAACTTTTGGCAAAGTAGTCGCTGTCGATCAAGTTAACCTGACCATCCAGGATGGTGAATTCTTTGCGCTTCTTGGCCCTTCTGGCTGCGGAAAAACCACTACGCTGCGCATGATCGCCGGTTTGGAAACCCCCACTTCCGGTACAATTTTTATTGGGGACCAGGATATGACCAACTGTAATCCTCGGGAGCGAGATGTGGCCATGGTCTTTCAGGATTATGCCCTATACCCGCATATGACGATCGAAGAAAATGTCGGCTACCCACTCAAGGTGCGCCGGATTAATCAAGCGGAACGAAAACAACGGGTCACCGACGTATCCAATAACCTTGGGATTGGATCTTTGCTTGAGCGCCGGCCAGGTCAAATTTCCGGCGGACAGCAGCAGCGAGCGGCTGTGGCTCGCGCAGTGGTCCATCACGCGCAAGTTTTCCTTTTCGACGAACCGCTCAGCAATCTGGATGCCAAACTGCGCTTCGAATCGCGCGGCTTTTTGAAACATCTACAGAAAGAATTACAAATCACTACGGTTTATGTTACCCATGACCAGGCCGAGGCGATGGCACTGGCAGATCGGATCGCCATCATCGATCACGGCAAGGTTGCCCAGGTAGGATCACCGCAAGAGGTCTACCTGAGACCGCAAACCGTGTTTGTGGCTTCCTTTCTTGGCAATCCCCCGATGAACCTGCTGCCTTGCAAGCTTGACCTCGCCAAAAGACAAGTGCAGATTAACGGCAGTCAAATCGATGTGTCCCAGGTCTCCCAAATTAACGGGATAAAAACCCTGGTCTCGGAAGGCGAGAACCTCAGCCTGGGAATCCGCCCCGAACACATCAGCCTGTATGCCGAAGAAACCGCCCAGGCTTTCCCGGCTGAATTGTATGTCACCCAACCGCTAGGATCTGAAGTGTTGGTAACTCTGCAGGTGGCAGAAACAACTGTGTCGGTTCGGCTCTTCACCGATGAACCGCCCGAGCTGCCCAGGCGCGTATGGCTAAAACCCGATCCAAAACGGATTCTCCTGTATCGCACTGATGGTAATCTGGTGGCATGACCCATCAGAAATAGCCCCATATATTTTGCCACCTGAAGTCCGATTACCCTAGAGCAGAAAAGGGGAAGGATCCCCGCACGACTGTCTAAAAAGGTAAATTTGTCGTGTAGAGTGAAGCGAAACATCTAACAATAGGATGGAAAACGATTCACTCAGGGGCAAGACTTTCTTCTGGGATAATCCTTTTATATTATACGGTTGGCATGTTTGAGACAACCATCCCCAACAGCCAGTTGCCCATTCAATTTGCTGCGCTCTTTCGGTTTAGGCCTGAT
This sequence comes from uncultured Anaerolineaceae bacterium, assembly GCA_937863605.1. Lineage (GTDB taxonomy): Bacteria > Chloroflexota > Anaerolineae > Anaerolineales > Anaerolineaceae > Bellilinea. The sequence continues at coordinate 7,147 of CALMGN010000162.1, read as the reverse complement.
CGGTGCGCAAATTCTCCATCATGGCAGGTAAGTCGGGTTGCATCGTCGGGGGTAATCTTCTCAATCAGATTAAGAACCTGTTGTGCTTCAGGTGATAAATGATGAGCCATACTATTTCTCTTTAAATCAGTCTGGCAGCCTGTGAGCCATCCGGTTGAATATACCCGAACCACGGCTGTCAGTTCATACTTTACATTCGTTTACAGGATATCTATACTAATGATAGACACGAGCAACACCATAAGCCATTTACTGCACGGCCAATCTCATCGTCCCGCACCAAAAACCAGGACCGCCGCTCCTCTATCTTAAATAAAGTGTGTTTCTTTTTTTGGGGGGAGGTTAACATGGAAAAAATGGCTGAGACCCATTATCCGGCCCGTTGGAGTTGGGAAGACTGGCTGGCTGCTGCAGGGCTTATTCTCTTCTTCCTATTGATCCTGGTATTGACCGCACTGGCTGCGTTTTGCACCAGCCAGTATCTAAAATTTACTACCTGGAATTAACTCCGCCTAACCTCTGAAAACCGGATTTTCTTCCGAAAAAAAAACAAAACGCCCAGGATTGCCTGGTTTAAGAACCGGGTTTTATTGTTGCATTTTTTAAAGGGTGATATCATCCATCCCAGTTTTTTATATGACCCATACGTCTCCCATCCGGAAAGATTTGTTACCCATGGAAACAAAAGTTGATATATCGTTATTCCCGGTGACAGCGGGCATAAACTCCCTCGGTCACCTGACCATCGCAGGTCATGACCTGACCGCCCTGGCACAGACCTATGGCACGCCGTTGTATCTGTATGACGGGGCTACGGTTCGCGGTCAGCTGGATCGGCTCAAAACCCTGTTTAAACAGTATTATCCGGGCGATGCCATGATTGCCTATGCCAGCAAAGCCTATTTCTCGCAATCCGTGGCTGCCAAACTGGCGGCTCTGGGCGCTGGTTCCGACGTGGTCAGTTTAGGGGAAATTCGCGTGGCCCAAAGAGCCGGCTTCCCGGCTGAAATGATTCACCTGCATGGCAACAACAAAACTGAAGCCGAGTTGCGGGCAGCCCTGGAATGGAATATTCAAGCCATCGTGGTGGACAGCCTGGACGAACTGGCTTTTCTGGAAACGCTGGCAGCTGAGCAGAAGCGTTCCGCCCGCATCTGGCTGCGCATCACGCCTGATCTGAACGTCAACACTCACCCGCACATCGAGACCTCGCATTCCGACAGCAAGTTTGGACTGCACATCCAAAACGGCGAAGCAGCCGAAGGTATCCGGCGCGCGCTGGCCAGCCCGTGGTTCAAACTCGCTGGACTGCACACCCACCTTGGCTCGCAAATATTTGATGCCGGCCCTTACAGCCAGGCAATTGGCATGCTTTTCGAAGTAGCGGCGGCCAACAATTACATCCCCACGGAAATCAGCCCGGGCGGCGGCTGGGGGGTGCGCTACACGGACGCCGATCCATCCGACGATGCGGAACCCTGGGTGCGCACAGTCGCTGAGGCGGTCCAGGAGGCGTGCAACCGCCATAAATGGCCATTACCCCGCCTGGTGCTCGAACCGGGGCGCTGGCTGGTCGCACGGGCCGGTGTGGCAGTGTATAGCGTCGGTACACAAAAGACTACACCCAGCGGCACGCACATCGTCGCCATTGACGGGGGGCTAGGGGACAATCCACGTGTGGCGTTGTATAACGCGCACTACACCGCGCGGGTCGTCCAGCGAGCAGCAGCTGCCCCGACCGAAAAGGTTCGGGTGGTTGGTAAGTTCTGCGAATCGGGCGACGTGCTGATCCCGGAAATTATCCTGCCGCCAGTGGAGCGCGGTGACCTGCTCGCCACCCCCGCCTCCGGCGCCTACCAGCTGTCGATGGCCTCCAATTACAATTTTGCCGCCCGTCCCTCGGCGCTGTGGCTGGAGGAAGGCAGCGTGGAAGTGATGCAGAGCGGTGAACTGCCGGATCAACCCGGCTGGTTGGTTTACCAACCGGACCAGGTTGGGTAATGAATTCACCACGGAGCCACGGAGTTCACAGAGAATAAATATTTAGGTGCGCTTAAGCTCACCATTTTTCCTGGTTATGTTTCTCCGTGTCCTCGCGATCTATGCGCCACCTGGTGGGGTGTGGCTCCGAGGTGGTAATGGGTCAAGAGACTTTTTCGAACCGCGACCCGGGCACACCGCACACCGGACACTTTTCAGGTGCACTGCGTTTGTGGGTATAACCGCACACCGGGCAGACGTAAAATTCATATCCGTCTTCATCATTCCCGCCCGATTCCAGCAGCGCCAGCGCCTCGCGGTAAAGTTCTTCATGCACCTTTTCAACTTCCCAGGCATTTGTGAAGCTCCTCAACGCGCGCCGTTCTCCCTCAGCCTCGGCGTCCTTGATGAACTCGGGGTACATCTCAACCACTTCGTAGTTCTCCCCGCCAATGGCGGCTTTAAGATTGGCCAGCGTATCGCCAACACCTTCCATAGCGCGGAAATGCGCCAGTGCATGCACGGTTTCAGCGTGCGCTGCTGCACGGAACAGCCGGGCAATCTGCGGATACCCCTCTGCGTCAGCCTTTTGCGCGAAGGCGGTGTACTTGCGGTTGGCCTGCGACTCGCCGGCGAATGCAGCCTGTAGATCGTCAAAAGTTTTCGTCATGATTCCCTCCCCAGGAAATTCTTAGATTTAATCTATGTAACATTATTACGTTAGTCCGATGGACAATGTTTGTCCATTAACGCATATCACCAGTCCAGACGACAAAACTCATAAGATGAGGTAATTGCAAGGGCTGCGTACCATAAAGCCATCCAAATTTTGTCATTCTGAAAGCCCCAAATCGGTTCAACAATCAACCTTTAAGGCCTGGAAGGGGCCTGAAGGATCTCATCGACCATTTGCGAGCTTCTTCGCTACCCGCAAGAGCGCGGGACGCTCTCTCACAGAGTGCCTTGCGAGCAGAATGACAAAATAATTACCAGAGAATAAATCTTCAGCACTCGCTGTAGCCGCAGGCGTAACATTTACGGCAGCCTTCCTCATTGATCAAGGCAGCCTCGCCGCATTCGGGGCACAGGTCGCCAAAGCGCAGCAGCCGCTGACTGGCCATCACCGCACCCATGCCGCCTTCAATGTGATAGGTCCGACCGTTCCCCGGGTTGGCAGGAGGTGCCGGGTCCTCGGGTTGACTGACCAGCCGCTCGGCGCGGTTCTGCAGATACTCATCCAGTATCTGGCCAACCCCGTCGGGCAGCGAGCGCACGCGGTTGGGGCCAAATCCCAACGGACGTCCGCCGCCAATGCCCAGCATCTGATTGGTCATCTCGCGCAGACGCTTGGACGGCTCGATGGGTGATGCGATCCGCAGCACATACGAGAGCAGCCGGCCAATTGCTTCAGAGACGGCTGCGGTATCGGACCCGGCCTTAGCAGTATTGATAAACACCTCGAAGGGCTGGGCGCCGCCGTTTTCATTGACGGTGATAAAGGCTTTCCCCAGCGGGGTCTCGATCGAATAGGTAAAACCGTTCAGGTAGCGCGGCCGCGGTTTCTTAGTCTCATGCCAGATGGTCATCTGATCGTCGAGCGAGGAGGTTTCCATCGCTAGATCCGCTGGAATATCGCCGCCCTGCTTCTTCTGAGCGGTAGCAAGGGTCTCCAGCACCACTTTGTCGCGAGAACCGGTTACATACACTGTAATGCCCTTGCAGCCCAGCTTCCAGGCCAGCATGTAAGCGGTGGCGACATCCTCTTCGGTCGCGCCAGCCGGGAAGTTGATGGTCTTGGAGAGCGAGTTATCCACAAAAGCCTGCATGGCAGCCTGCATGCGCACATGTTCTTCAGCGGAGATGTCGCCTGAAACGACGAACACTTTGCGTAGTTCCTCGGGCAGCGCCTCGACATGTTGGCAGGAACCTTCCTGCATAGTCTGGTCGATGATCTGCTGGCGGGTTTCCGCGTCGATGCCGCTTTTGACCAGCGCTTCTTCAAATAGCGGGCTGGCATAGGTCAGCTGCAGGTCCTTGCCGTTGTCATTCACATGCCGGATGTACGCCAGGGCAAAGGTCGGTTCGCAGCCGTAGCCTTCGCAGCCGGCAACCGTGGCAATGGTGCCGGTTGGCGCGATCGTGGTTTGGGCAGCGTTGCGCAAACCGTGGCGGCGCATTTCAGCTTCCAACCCGGTCCAGTCCACAGCCGGGCGGGCATAATCGTTCTGGTAGGGAGTCAACGGCTGAGGCGGCGACCATTTGAAATCTTTGGGGTCGTAAATCGAGCCTTCGATTGCCGCGAATGGCCCGCGCTCGCGTGCCAGTTCAAGGGAGGTGCGCATTGAAATATAGCGCACGAATTCAATCACCTGGGCTGAAAATTCCTGCCCCTCTTCGGAACCGTAGCGGATCCCGCAGTGGTACATCAAGTCAGCCAGCCCCATGATGCCCAGGCCAATGCGGCGGGCGCGGTGAGCAGCTTCTGCCAGTTGCGGCACAGCCGGGACGTAGGCGTTGGCTTCCACCACATCATCCAGGAATCGGGTGGACAGATCAACCGAGTACGCCAGTTTTTCCCAATCAACCGTACCCTCGGCGCCTAAATGTTGCGCCAAATTGACGGATCCAAGGCAACAGTTTTCATACGGGCCAAGCCACTGCTCGCCGCAAGGATTGGTAGCTTCCAGCGGATACAAGTGCGGCACCGGATTCTGGCGGTTGGCGGCATCCAGGAACAACATACCCGGCTCGCCGTTGTGATGCGCCTGCCGGATGATGGACCAGAATAATTCACGCGCGCGCACCACTTTTTCGGTGATGATCTGCACCCCGGCTGCTTCCATGGCATCGATGGTGCCTTTTACCTCGCGGTATTTCGGGTCATGCACATCGGGGAAGCGCAGGGGCCAATCTTCGTCATTTTCCACCGCGCGCATAAAGGCGTCGGTGATGCCCACTGAAATGTTGAAATTGGTGATTTGATTTTCGTTGGTCTTGCAGGTGATAAATTCTTCCACGTCCGGGTGGTCAACGCGCAGCACCGCCATGTTGGCGCCGCGCCGAGTACCGCCCTGGGCAATCTCGCCAAAGGCATTGTCATACACCCGCAAGAAACCTACCGGCCCGGTTGCCTGTCCGGCGGAAGTCCGCACCATGCTGCCTTTGGGACGCAACCGCGAGAAAGAGAATCCGTTGCCGCCGCCGGTTTGCTGAATCAAAGCCGCATCGCGTAAAGTCTGGAATATCCCGGCCGAGTCGCGGCCCATATCATCGGTGATGGGCAGCACAAAGCAGGCTGCCAGCTGCCCCAGCGGGGTGCCAGCGCCAGTAAATGTGGGAGAATTTGGGAAGAAAGCTTTGGAGGTTAACAGATGGTAGAAGGCTTTTGCCCGCTCGATAATATCCCCGCCCCACTTTTCCTCGACACTGGCAATGTGATACGCCACGCGCCAGAACATATCCTCGACGCTTTCGGCGGGGTTGCCGTCATTGCCGCGCCGCACGTATCGTCGAACCAATACCTGGCGCGCATTATCGGTTAAGTCAACATCAGGCAGGTCCGCAGGTCGCGCAGGGGTAGGCAGCAAGCCGTTTCGATGTTTTTGTTTATGAGCCACCATCGCGAATATCCTCCTCATCCTTCCAATAAACGGTCAATCTCTTTGCGGATGGCATGGAGATCGGCTAAATGTAAATAGACAATTGCATAACGGATATAGGCCAGCTGATCCAGGTCCTTTAACCCGGCAATAACCATGTCCCCGATGACGCGCGAGGCAACCTCCGAACGCCCCATTTGCTGCAGGGATGATTCGATCTCGCCGACCAGCCGTTCGATTTCTGCAGCTGAAACAGGACGCTTGGCGCAAGATATCCGAATACCGCGCATCAGCTTCTCGCGGTCGAACTCTTCCCGGGTTCCGTCACGTTTGACCACCAGGGGGGTCGCCAAAATGGGACGCTCATAGGTGGAGAAGCGGTGGTGGCAGCTTTCGCATTCTCGGCGGCGTCGAATGCCCCCCCGACTGTCGCGAGTTGTATCCAGAACGCGCGATTCTTCAAACTGGCAATATGGACAACGCATCAAGACCTCCCTGGGATCTTCGGTGGTGGAACCAACGACCGAGAACATTCGACCACGGTTCCCTGTTTCCAGTTTTGGGATGTGTGGGGGTTTATTTCGGTGAAAGCACTACAATCAGCTTTCAGGAACGCACACCCCCACAGGTGGGGGTGTGAAACGAAGAATGCCGTATATGTATGGTTGATTTTAGCATATTCCAAAGGCCAGCGCAATAGTTCTACTGAAACATTAACCTTAAAATTCTTTTTGTAGAAATTATTTTCTGGTATTTTTATTCCGGGTTCCAGTCGTTATTTCAAGGCCACAAATACCGGCTACCTCACCCCCACCCATGGAATTTTTAGTCATTTTGTTCGATATCCGTCCAGAAATACCGCTTCAAGCTTCCCAGCGGGGTTTTGTAAAAAATAGATGAATATTGAATCTTAAAGAATCTAGATTCTAATCACCACTGGATTCGGTGCTAACCCCCCACTCCGCCCGGAACAAACCTGCCTTCCGCAGCAACGCATTGACCAGATTCCGCTCGTTGCCCGGCACGATCACCTGCACCGCCCCCGGCAAAACCTTGACCTCGACTGGCGTTATCCCGATAACATCGCCATCGGCCTGAACCGTCAGCGGGGTCACACTTTGCACAAGGATCCGGTCCCTTGAAGTCAAGGTCATGAACCACGGGTCAGCGCTTTTGATTCCCAGCACAAAATTCACCACCACCATCATCCAATCCCAAAGCGTCAGTGCGCGGGCGATGATCACATCGACTGTCCCGTCGTCCGGCAGGATCACCAGTTGACGCGGCATGCGCCTGAACCCCACCAGGCTGGTGTTGCCTACCATGACCTCCGACGCTCGCACCTGGTAAGCCAGATCATCGACCTGAATGTGAAGGCGATGTAGGCGCACCCCTGTCAGATTGACCACACCATTAATCAAATAAGCCAGGAAGCCAAAACGTTTCTTTTGCTCCCGCTCGATTGTCCCCATGGTCACCGCGCTAAAGCCGATGCTGACATTAAGCGCGTAGCAGCGCTCGCCGACCTGCATCAGATCCATGGAGCAAATGCGGTGCTCATTGACCAG
>CALMGN010000161.1 GCA_937863605.1 uncultured Anaerolineaceae bacterium | reverse complement strand
TCGCCATGCCATTGCGCTCCGCCAGGATATCCATCCCTTTGATCAGCTGGTAATCATCGGTGTACCAGCCCTGCTTGAGGTAGGTCAGGAAGAACTTGAAGGTGCGGACTCCCAGTTCCATCACCTTTGGAATCTCAGGCACCTGCCGGGGAGCTTCGAACATGCCGCCGTGCAGGCCAAAATCAAGCCGAGAGCGGCACTGTGCATCTAACAGCATCTTCTCTACCTGTTCGTAGAGGCTCTCGCCGGTGCGGGCGTAGGCAAAGTGTAGCAGGGTGGTTGTACCGCCGTAAGCTGCGACGCGTGAGCTGGCCTCTACATCATCGAGATACACCGGGTGGACGTGCACGTCAATAATCCCAGGGAAGATATATTTTCCGGGCACATCCAGTACTTCACGCGCGTGATCGCGTGAGAGGTCCGGCCCGACCGCTACGATACTTTCATCCTTCACGCCAACATCCGCCTTGCAGATGCCGGAACCGGTGACAACAATTCCATCTTTTAGTAATAAGTCAAAAGTCATGTCCATAGTCACCTTTGCTTCATCACAATCGCTCAGGGCAGGTCGAGCGCGGCTAGAACTTTTTCCGGTGTTATCGGTATTTCAGGGATGGATACCCCGAGGGCATTCGCGATGGCGCTGGCCACAGCGGGTGCGGCTGGCGTTAGCGCAGGCTCGCCGATGCCTTTGGCGCCGAATGGGCCAAGCCCGGTGCCCGACTCCAGGATGATGGCCTGAATATTGGGGTAATCCATCGAGGTTGGGATCAGGTACTCGGACAGGGATGGAGTCTTGATCACGCCCTCTTTTACGATCAAGTTTTCCATCAAACCGTATCCAAGGCCCTGCATCCCTCCACCTATGATCTGGCCTTCCGCCGCGGCCCGGTTTATTGCCCGGCCGATATCATGGCAGGCGGCAGCCTTCAGAATGGTGACTTCGCCGGTCTCGGTGTCGACAGCTACTTCGGCAGCAAAGGAGCCAAAGGTGAAATCGGGCCAAACCTGGCCCTGGCCGGTTTCTGGGTTGATCGGGTCAGTAAAAGGTGCTTTAAAGAGCGCCAGGTTGGACAGGTGCATGCCTTCGGACGCGCACATTTTTGCCAGGTCTACCAGGTCGAGCGTCTGTGAAGGGTCGCTCTTGTTAAAGGCCTTGCCATCCGCGATGTCGAGTGCTTCTATTTCCTCCTCAAAATGCTTGGAGGCGCGATTGAGCAGCACATTGCGCACATTAGTGGCTGCCATCAAGGTTGCGTTACCAGACATGTACAACTGGCGGGTGGCAGTTGAAGTACCTGAAAGGGGCGTCAGGGCTGAATCAGTGGTGTAGATCGTGACCCGTTCGAGTGGAACTCCCAGGACCTCGGCGGCAATCTGGCATAAGCTGTTGGCCTGTCCTGCACCCAGGTCGGGCACGCCTGCGCGGATGGTGACTGTACCATCCAGTTCAAGGCCGACCCAGGCCTGCGAAGTGTCATGCATCCAGGTTATGCGACCATAACTCTGGAAGTAAGATGCGAAACCCTGGCCAATTTTTACTGAGCCGTAATCAGGGGTTTGCTCACCCAAAGCTGCCATCGCACGCGTGGCAGTCTCTTCCAGCCAAGTTGCGCTTTCGATCACCTGCCCGGTGGCAGTGCAGTCGCCGGTGCGCAGATAGTTCACCTTGCGCACATCCAGCGGGTCCAGACCCAGCTGGCGGGCGATGTCATCCATCTGCTGTTCGTAGGCAAAGCAAGCCTGCGGACCACCAAAGCCCCGAAACGCGCTGGTATAGGGATTATTGGTAGCAACCGAGATCGCATCCACCTGTACATTGTCGATCCGGTAGGGACCAGGAGCCATGACTGTGGTGTAGAGCAGAACATAAGGCGAGAGATAAGGATACGCGCCTGAATCGGAAATCATTTCGATTTTAGACGCAGTAATCTGGCCATTATTTTTGACGCCAGTGCGGTGCTTGATTACATATGGGTGGCGTTTGGCATGGGCCAGGAAGGATTCTTCGCGGGTATAGACCATTTTTACCGGGCGAGCTGTGTGTTTGGCCAGTAAAGCCAGGTAGATCTCAATCGTGATGTCTTCCTTACCGCCAAATCCGCCGCCAACCATTGTCCCCTGGATGTGGATCTTGTTCTGCCGGACGCCCACAGCGCGGGCGATCGTGCGGAAGTGCTCGATCACCTGGGTGGAAACGCGGATCGTGATCGCGCCGCGCTCATCTATCCATGCTACACCGGCTTCCGGCTCCAGGTAAGCATGTTCCTGGTAGGGTATGCGGAAGGTGTTTTCTACAATCAGGTCTGCCTGTTCAAAGCCGGATTCCATGCTGCCTTTGCGGATCTTCCACCGGGCGACGATATTATCGGGGGGAGTGACCACTGGAGCGCCGGGTTTCATGGCTTCCAGTGGGTCATAAACGCCCGGCAGGGGTTCGTAATCGATCTCGATCAAAGACAGGGCTTTATCTGCGATTTCCAGCGTTTCAGCGGCGACCAGCGCAATTGGTTCACCGTAGAAGCGGACCTGCTCGCTGGCCAATACTGGCACGTCCGAGCCAGCGCGCTGTTTTTGGCCGGTCTGCCCGGGCATGTCACTGACCAACCGGGCATTTGGTACATCGAAACCAGTAATGACGCAGGCGACGCCGGGTAATGCGCGTGCTTTGCTGACATCCAGGCGGGTAATGCGAGCGGAAGACTGCTTACTGCGAAAGACTTTCCCGTGCAACATGCGCGGCATGGAGTAGTCACCGGCATAGACGGTATCGCCGACGGCTTTGCCCATTGCGTCCACCTTGCGCAGAGGTTTCCCTACCGTGCGCAGTTCGGGCAGGTTGACCTGGGGAAGGGGTTTCACCTGATATTTCATCCCTCACCTCCAGCATCCATCTTTTCAGCCGCAGACTGAACAGCCTGGATGATCTGGGCATAACCTGTGCAGCGGCAAAGATTGCCCGAAATCGCGTCGCGAATTTCAGCGTCGGTCGGATGAGGTTTTTGATCCAGAAGGGCCTTGGCTGATATGATCATCCCGGGCGTACAGTAGCCGCATTGGATGGCACCCGCGTCGGAGAAAGCGGTTTGCAAGGGGTGAGGATGTTCGCTTGTTCCAAGACCGGCCGCGGTGAGGATTTCAGCTTCATCAGCCTGCCATGCCAGGACGAGACAGCTGTTGACTGCAACGCCGTTCAGAAATACAGCACAGGCGCCGCAGTCGCCCTTTTCACAGCCACACTTGACATCGGTGTAGCCCAGATCGCGTAGCGCGACCAGCAGCGTCAGGTTTGGATTGAGCGCGACATAATGCGTGCGCCCATTAATGTGGAGCGTGATCATTTGGGGTTTCATTTCAATACCTCCACAGCTTTGGTCAGCAGGCGTCGCACGGTTACTGCGACGACGCGCTTGCGATAGGCTGCTGTTCCCCGAATATCATCGATCGGGCGGGACGCCTCGGCAGCCAAACGGGCAGCCTCGGTGATCAGCTCGGGTCCCAGCACTTTGCCGAACAGCAGTGCTTCAGCCTCGTAGGCGCGGAAGGGTTTTGGCGCGACCGCACCCAGAGCAATGCCAGTTTGTTTGCACAACCCGGCATCATCTAGTTCAATCATAACCGCCGCGCTCAAAACCGAGATTGCATCTGCCTTGCGCAGGCCAACCTTGTTATAAGCGCCAGCGCTCCTGTCAGAGGGAACCGGCAAGCGAATAGCAAACATCAACTCACCCGGCTGAAGTAAAGTTTTTCGGACCCCGGTGATAAAATCCTCCAGCCTGATCCAGCGGGTGGCGGCCTGGCTCATCAACTGCACCTCAGCGTTAAGTGCCAACAGCGGGGGAGCCGTATCTGCTGCGGGCGAAGCATCGACCAAATTGCCAGCGACCGTGGCGCGATTGCGCACCAACGGGTTGGCAAATAAACGAGCAGCTTCCCTCAGGATCCCTGCATGCGCGCCAATGAGCGGGTGGTCGATCAGCTCGGTGATGGTCGTTCCACCGCCGATTACGATGTACCCGTTTTGCTGATTGATGCCGCGTAGTTCCATGAGGTGGCTTAAATCGACCAGCGATTTGCAGTTATGGTGCCCATCGCGCAGCTCGACTACGATATTGGTGCCGCCGGCCAGCGGTGTACCATCCGGTCCGTAATCAGCGAGCAGGGTCAGGGCCTCAGCTAGATTTTGTGGGCGGTAGAGTTCAATTTCAGATTGCATGTGCGCCTCCTTTATTCCTGGTGATCGGCGCAGCTCAGAACAGCCCGTACGATGCTGGCGTAACCAGTACAGCGGCAGTTATTGCCTCGCAGATAATGCCGAACCTGTCCCTCATCGGGATCTGGCGTCTCATTGAGTAAGGCTTTGGCGGTCATCAGGATCCCAGGCGTGCAGTAGCCGCATTGGAAGGCGGTGTTTTTGATAAAAGCTTCTTGCAAAGGATCCAGCTCACCCGTTTTAGGGTCTTGTAAACCTTCAATTGTGGTGATCTCAGTCCCGGCGGCTGAAATTGCCAGAACCAGGCAGGACAGCATGGGTTTGCCGTCAATTTGCACGGTGCATGCGCTACACTCGCCGATGCCGCAGGCATACTTGGTACCTGTCAATTCGAGCTTCTCGCGCAGCACATTCAGAAGCAGCTCGTTCGCTGCTACCCAGACTTTGGTTTTGCTCCCGTTGACATTGAGTTCAATCTCCGACAGGTGGTCCGTTTCCAGGCTGTTTGCGAGAGGCAGGTGATGGTGGCCATTCGCCTGCGGAGCAGTAACGCTGGCCGGTTTTGGTTTCAGAGCATGGGGCCAGGCCTGGTTCATGGCATCCTGGAGCATGACATTCGCGATCCGCCGGCGGTACCAGGCGCTCGACCGGACATCATCGATAGGTGAAATGGTCTCAGCTGCCAATTTGCCGGCTTCTGCCAGCAGATCCTGGCTGAAAACCTGTCCGTTGAGCGTTTCCGCCACATTGGGTAACAGAATCGGGGTTGGCGCGACCGATCCCATGGCAACCTTGCAGCCAGTAATACGCTCGCCCTGGCGGGTAAAAGTAATGGCCAGGCTGGCCTTGGCCAGATCGGCCACGACGCGCGACGCTTTCAAAAAGACACTGGTCGAGCCCGGTTCGGGGGCGGGAAGCGTGATCCCGACCAGCATTTCGGTTGGCTTTAAGTCGGTTTTTCCGGGGCCCAGGAAGAATTCTTCCAGTGGAAGCGTGCGGTTACCCTGCCGGCTGGCCAACGACAATTCGGCACCCAGAGTTAATAAAACCGGAGCTGTATCCGCGGCAGGAGAACCATTACACAGGTTACCGCCAATCGTCCCCATTGTCTCGATCTGCGTGCTGCCAAAGGAGAGGCAGGCGGCAGCCAGACCCGGGAAGTTTACCCGGATATGCGGGTGCATGGCCAGTGTGTGGATGGTCACCAATGGGCCGATATCCACGGAGCCGTTGGAGTTCACTTTAATCTCGTTCAGACCTGGGATCTTGGTGATGTTTATAATCGTGCCGGGGGTGAGGCGTTCCATCTTCATCAGGACGATTAAGTCGGTGCCGCCCGCCAGCAGCCGCGCCCGGCCATCATATTGCTCGAGCAAGTACAGCGCTTCGCCGATTGTGGAAGCTTCCAGATAATCGAAATTGCGCACCAGTAGATGGGAATTTGTCATTTCGTTAGGAGCGTGTTTATCCATTAATGCACCCCCTCCTTCACTATGTTTTCCTGTTCCATTAAGGCTCCCAGAATTTTTTCCGGGGTGATCGGCAGTTCGTAAAAACGGATGCCGATGGCATTGTAAATGGCGTTTGCATAGGCCGCCGGGACCGGGTTGAGGGCGGCTTCACCGATGCCCTTGGCTCCAAAGGGGCCGGTAGGCTCGTAGGTATCGGCAAAATGCGTATTGAGGTCCTTCAATGCCGGGCTTTCCATTATGCCCGGTGTTTTGGCATCCACCCAATAACCTTTGGATAGAAGCTGTCCCTGGTTGTCCCATTCGTTATCCTCATAGAGGGCCATACCCAGACCGCGGGATAAGCCGCCTTCCAATTGGCCAACAGCCCCATCCGGGTTGACCACAGTGCCGCAGTCCACCCCCAGGGCGGTCCGCAGCGTACGCACAGCACCCGTCCAGGTGTCGACTTCGATCTCCAGGAAGATGGTCACATAGGCCGGCGGACAGTTTGTCGGGCGGTAGCTATCTACAGCCGCGATGGTCTTCCAGCTCTCGGACCAGGTGCGCGAAGCCAACTGCTTGAGCGTCATTTTTTTATCCGGAATGGAAGGGACATAGATCACAGCCTGGTCCTGCTCATGATCCATGCGCAGCTTGAGCGCATCGGGCTGGACGTTCAAATAATGCGCCGCAGTTTCGAAGATCTCCTTCTTCACCTGTTCGGCCACTTTGACGGCTGCTCCGCCGCCAGCGTATGTGCCGCGGGTGGCATGGGTACACACATCGTAACCCGTCGAGAAGGTATCCGAAGGCACCACATTGACCTTATCCAACGGGACGCACAGCGTTTCAGCGACCAGTTTGGCGATGGCTTCCCATGTGCCGCCGCCGTGATCGACCATGGCGCTAACCACATCCACCGAGCCATCTTGATTAACTTTTACTAGCGCGCCGGAGAAGTCAATCACATCGCCCGGTTGCGGAGCGCCAGCACTGGTGGTATGGAAACCGCGCCCCAGGCCAATTCCGCGCCGGAAGCGCCCACTTTTTGTGTTGGGGTTTTCCCGTCTATCCCAACCGATAATTTCCTGTCCTTTGCCCAACAATTCGGGTACCCCATCACTCCAAACAATCGAACGCACCATTGGTCCTTGACCCCAGAAGGTCATGCCTAGGCCGACATAGTTCTTCAGGCGTAGTACCAGAGGATCCATGCCCAGCTTCTCTGCCAGTTCGTCCAGTAGGGATTCGACCGCTAGGGTGGCCTGGGGATTTCCATAGCCCTGCATGGCGCAGCCGGGAGCCTTGTTGGTATAAACGCCAACGCCTTTGTAACGCACATTGGGAAGGCGGTAGAGTGAAACCACCCAGCCAATGGACACGCCAAGGAACGAATATCCCTGGATGATATGCGCCCCGAGGTCGGCGGTCATTTCCATTTCGATACCGGTCAGGGTGCCATCTTTTTTGGCACCGATCTTAAGATGGGCATCTGTCCCGAACCTGCCGTGATCGTGCATGTCTTCTTCGCGGGTCAAGGTCAGCCTGACTGGACGGCGGGCTTTGAGGGCTAGAGCCACCCCAATCGGAACAACTGAGTTCATCTGGATACTCGATCCAAATGTCCCACCAACCGCCATGCGCTTGACATTGATCTTGCTCAAGGGAATATCGAAGATCTGGCCCAGTACAATGCGCGTGTTATGGATGGATTGGGTGGTTGCCCAAACCGTGATGCCGCCATCGGGCTCTGGGTGGCACAACACGGATTTTGGCTCCATTTGAGCGTGATAAATTTTATGGGTTTTAAAAGTACCTTCAACGAATACATCGGATTCTGCAAATGCTTTGTCTACATCGCCCTCAATGACTTCACGAGTGCATGCGATGTTATTTACGACTTTAATTTCTTTGTCCCCGTACATGACAGTTTCATACAGAGGTTCTGCACCAGGCTTCATGGCCTCGATTGGATCGACGAGCACCCGCAATGGCTCATATTCAACCTTGACCGCCCGGGCGGCTTTTTCTGCCAGTTCTTCTGTCTCAGCGGCCACGGCGACAACAGGTTCACCCATGCGGCGGACTTTATCTGCCAGGATGTAGTGATCTTTGTGCAAGGCCCACTCGACGGTGATGATGCGTTCGTTATAGCGAATCTGGGGAATATCTTTAAATGTGAGAACGATTGCTCCCATTGCCTCTGCGGCAGTTGTATCGACCGATATGATGCGCGCATGAGCGTATGGCGAGCAAACCGTCCGCCCATAGAGCATGCGCGGTAGAGTCATGTCAACAGTGTACTTTTCCTGACCGGTAACACGCGCCACACCATCTTTGCGTGGGGTGACATGTCCAACTACTTGAAAGTTTTGTTTCTCCATATAGTTTCCTCCGGAGGTATCACGAGGTTTCCCTTTTGCCTTCCGATTCTTTCTAGAGAAGAAAGGATCGGAATGACCTGGAAAACATTAAACTTTGCCCAACACGGAAGCGATTAATGCCATACGGATAAATACCCCGTTGCCAACCTGGCGGAAATAGGCCGCATTGGTCAAGCTGTCGACATCAGTGGTAATTTCATTCACGCGCGGCAGCGGGTGCATGATCGTCAGCTTGGGCTGGATGCGCTCCACCATCTCGCGAGTGAGAATGTAACTGCCCTTCAGGCGTTCATATTCGGCCGGATCGGCAAAGCGCTCTTTCTGGATGCGCGTCATGTAAAGCACGTCACTCTGGGCCAGGGCGGCTTCCAGGTTGGAGGTCTCTTCGACCTTGACGCCGTAATCGCGCAGCTTGCTGAGAATATCAGCCGGCATTTTCAACTGGTCTGGCGCGACCATGATCAGCTTGCAGTTATAGTGCTTGTAGATTTCCACACCAGCGTGTACTGTGCGCCCATTCTTCAGATCCCCGCACAGCACAATGGTCGTTCCATCTACATGCCCGCGCTCGCTCTTGATCGTGTACAGGTCAAGCAAGGCCTGGGTGGGGTGCTGCCCGGCGCCGTCGCCGCCGTTCAGAACCGGCGCTTTGGCCACGGAGGCCGCTTCCTTGGCGGAGCCGATCTGCGGGTGGCGCATAGCGATGATATCAGCGTACTGGTCCACCGTTCGGATCGTATCGGCTAGGGTCTCTCCCTTTGCGGTAGAGGTTGACTCAGCTGAAGAGAACCCAACCACATTGCCACCCAGGCGGTGCATGGCGGTCTCAAAGGATAACCGGGTGCGCGTGCTGGGCTCAAAAAAGAGCGAGGCCAGGACATATCCCTTCATCAGGTCGATCGCCGGCTTATCCTTAAGCTGGCTACGAAAGTCATCGGCCACCGCCATGATGAAATCAATCTCCTCTCGTGAAAACTGCGCCCCGTCGAGAATGTCTTTGCCTTTCAGGTTTACCATAAGACCTCCATGTATGAGCAATATTATTTTTGATGTGATCCGAACAGGATTAAAAAGTATTGACTACCTGCGCCAGCCGGGCGACACCTTCTTCGATTTCTTCAGGCGTCAAAGCGCAGAATGGCAACCGGACAAATTGGTCGCCTCCAGCATTCGTGAAAAAGTTTCGCCCGTCCGAGAGCTGCAGATTGGCTTCCTCGGCGCGCTTGAGCAAATCATCAGCCTTTAAATTGGCATTGAGGGTTACGCCGATAAAGAAGCCGCCTTCTGTCCTGCTCCAGGTTGCGGTGGACGCCATGTGCTGATCCAGTGCCTTCAACATGGCATCTAAACGCAGCCTGTAAAGATCCTTGAGGGATTGGATGTGAGGTTCGAGCCAGCCGCGCTGTTGATAGTCGTAGACGACAGCTTGGTTTAGATAACTGCTGTTGATGTAAGAGTCCTCAGCCCAGCGAGCAATCGGGTCAGCCATGGGTTCAGGTGCGATCACATAGCCCACGCGCAGCCCCGGGCAGATCAGTTTGCTGAAGGAAGACATCTTGAAAACGCGATCAGGGGCAAGTTCAAAGATTGAGGGTACTTCCTGGCCGCGGTAGCGCAAATTGCGGTAAGGCGAGTCCTCTATAATCCAAAATTCGAATTCGCGCGCCAGGTTGGCAATCCTCTGCCTTTTTTCAAACGAGAGAACCGTACCGCTGGGGTTTTGGAAATCGGGGATAATATAGAAAATGACTGGGCGGTCACCGCGTTTCAAATTGGCTTCGACCGCGTCGACATTCAAGCCATCTCGCTCGAGGGGAAAACCGGTAATTCGGCCGCCAGCACGCTTGAAGATCGTTAGTGCCCGGTCGTAGGAAGGGTCTTCAGCATAAACCAGATCTCCGGGTTTAAGCATGACGCGCGCGCTTATATCCTGTAAATGAAGCGAACCCTGTCCCAGAATCACACGCTGTGGATCGACGCTATTCTGCTGCGCAAGCTGCTTGCGCAGCAGGGTAAACCCGCGCGAAGGCCCATATTGCAGGACCACATCGGAGTACTGCTTTAGGACCGACTTCGTGCATTCCACCAGTTGATCGGGATCAAAACTTTCGGTGGGGGGAACGCCACGGGTGAAACGGATCAACCTATCCTTCATCTT
This sequence comes from uncultured Anaerolineaceae bacterium, assembly GCA_937863605.1. Classification (GTDB taxonomy): domain Bacteria; phylum Chloroflexota; class Anaerolineae; order Anaerolineales; family Anaerolineaceae; genus Bellilinea. The sequence goes on along the minus strand of CALMGN010000161.1, from coordinate 2,110 downwards.
TTCGATATCCTCCGCGTCAACTTTCAGAATTTTTATTGATTATTGCTGTTCTTGCCGGGCGTACTTAATGCAGTTGCGATACGGCTAGCGTATCCCAGGCACAACGCAGCATATTCTTTGACTTTATCATCGCTGTAGCGCAGCGTCGGACCGGCAAGACCTAACGCGCCTACAACCCGTCCCGTCCAATCCCGAATAGGCGTGGCAACACCCCATGCGCCGGGGTCGGTTTCTTCCAGGCTGTGGGAATAGCCCTGCTCCCGGATTCGCGCCAGTTCGGCTTTCAGAGCAGCTACATCCGTAATGGTGTTGGTGCATAATTTCGGCAAGCCCTTATCTTTTACGATCGCCATAATTTCCTCTTCTGGCAGGAAGGCGATCAAGGCTTTAGAAGAAGCTCCTGCGTGCGCTGCACGCTGCTCGCCAACCTTCATATTCAAACGCACAGGGTGATTGGTCTCGGTCATTTCGATACAAACGACTTCATGGGCATGATAAACGGTTAAAATGGCCATTTCACCCGAAGCCGTTACCAATTCAGACATGAAAGGTTTGGCAATCTCCCTAATTGCGGAATTTTCAGCCGCGATGCTGCCCCACACAATCAGGTGATAACCCGGGCGCCATTTTTTGTCGTTCGCACCCCTGCGCAAAATGCCGTGGGATTCAAGGCTAACCAGAAAGCGGTGAAGCGTGCTTTTTGGCAACTCGAGATACTCGCTTAACTCCGCGAGAGATACAGCATCGTGGCCTTGGGTGAAGTAATCCAGGAGATCGACGAGACGATCGATGGTTTTGACCGCAGAATTTTCCATAAGTTGATTGGGGGATTTTGTTAAGCGGGGAATGTTGAAATTCCATATAATGGAATTAAATTCTACTATATAGAATATTATCAAATTCCCACTGGGGTGTCAAGTATCTTAATTCCTGAATTCAACATGGTAACGCTTTGCTATCTTTTGGAGATCAGCCAATACCTTGGGATTCAATGGTATGCCCTCCATTGACCTGCGTTCGATTTGCTCATATTCCTTCTCGCCATGAATATAGATCCGTTCCTGCCCGGCAGCCTTCGAGGAATTCTTCATTCTTTGCTGAAGGTCATCCATCGAGGCTGCGAATTCCTCTACCGGTCGGAATGCATCCACTCTCAGGGCACCGAAAACATGTCCGAGGCCGGCCGGCAAAGGTTTGCCATCTTCCGTGTGCGGGTAAACTAGGTTGGCATACAGAGCCCCTGGCAGCACACCGCACAGGACCTCAACCAGCAACCCCAGGCCGTAACCCTTGTGGCCGCTAAGTAACTCACCGTTCCCGCCCAAAGGCTCCAGGCCGCCACGGGTTACCGGAGAATTGGCATTCTGAATCACCTTGGCTGCATTTGTAGTTGGAACTCCGTCTTCGTCTGACGCCCACCCTTCCGGGATTGGTTTTTCCAGCCGGTTATAAACTTCGATCTTGCCAAATGGCACGGTGCTGGTGGCCATGTCAAGAACGAAAGGTTTTTCCTTGCCAGCGGGCGCAGCCACCGCGATGGGATTGGTGCCCAACATCGCATCGCGCCCAAAGGTTGGCACCACAAACACACGCGAATTGGTCATGGACAGGCCGATGCAATTATGCGCAAGCGCCATCATGGCGTAATAGCCGGCAATGCCGTAATGGTTCGAATTGCGCACCGTTACAAAACCCATGCCATAAGTTTTGGCTTTGTCGATAGCCATGTTCATCGCGCGGTATGAAACCGGTTGGCCCATACCCCCGCCTGCATCGATTAAGGCAGTGGTTGGAGTCTCTGTCAGCAGTTTCGGTTCCACGTTGGTGTGGATTACTCCGCTTCGGATAAACCCTTCATACATACCAAGCCGGGCGACACCGTGGCTGTCGATTCCACGCAGATCTGCAGCGATAAGAACATCAGCAATGATGTGCGTATTTTCCTCCGTTTCACCCAGCTTTTGCATCACCTGGATGACGAGAGTTCTTAATTGTTCCTGCGCTACACGTGTGAACTCGGTTTCCATGTATTATCCTCTTCTATCTCGCCATAGTGCCTTCACGGAATCAGCAGATGAGAACCTTCAGTTCTATATCTATTTATTTTCCA